>JBKEBH010000088.1:0-21107 GCA_047973065.1 Paracoccus sp. (in: a-proteobacteria)
GACCTGGCAGGGCACGGCTTTGAGCATGTGCTGAAGGAACTCCCAGGCCGTCTTCCTGTCGGCTTTGTCGACGAGTTGAGGCGCGGCGAACTTGCTTGTACGGTCGATGCCGACGAACAGGAGAGCTTTCCTTCAGCGGTTTGCACCTCGGCAATATCGATGTGGAAGAAGCCGATAGGATAGCGCTTGAACTTCGACCGTTTCGGTTTGTCGCCGTCCATGTCGGGCCGTCGAGAGATGCCGTGGCGCTGAAGGCACCGACGCAGCGCCGAGCGTGTCGGGTGCGGGATGGACGGCTGCAAGGCATAAAGACAAGCGAAGCGCCGTCCAGCGGCAGCAGCGTATGGCGCCGGAATGCCACGACCATTGCTGCCTCGGCCTCCGTCAGGATCGTCGAATGCGGCTCTGAAGGACCTGTCTTCATATCCTCGACCGTCGCGCGCTTGCGGCACTTCGCAACCGTCTTGGGATTGATACCGTCCTGCACGACGATTGATCCACTGGATCAACCGCTTATCGCTTGGACCCCAGGCTCGGCTGCGAGAGCGAAGCTTGTGATCATTCGGGACGGCCCTCGGACCGATGGCGGGCCGGCCCTCATTATTGCTGCTCGGACAGCGTGCGAGGTCGTGGCGCTGGCGTGACGAGCTTGTCCCATAGGGCGTCCTTCCATTCCAGCGAAAGGATCGCACCACCAAACCGTGGGATCACACAGCCCTCCCCAGCATAGAGGCGAATAGTGCCTCATCTTTTCAAGATATTACGCCCTCGCGCCCCTTCGCCACTCGGTAATGCGCCCAAAGCGCACGGGCGGCAACGGCGCGCCAGGGGCGCCAGCTTTCGGCCATCTCGCTCAGCGCCTTGGGGCTGGGCCGATCATCCAGCCCGTAAAGCAGCCGCGCCGCTTCCTGTAGCGCCAGATCGCCGGCCGGGAAGGCATCGGTGCGACCAAGCGCGAAGGCCAGATAAATCTCGGCCGTCCACTGGCCGATGCCGGGCAAGGCGGTCAGGGTTGCAATGACCTCCGCGTCGGGGGCAGAGCGCAGGGCGATCCAGTCGGGCTCCTGGGCGACGATGCCCAGCAGATAACGGATCTTGGGGCGCGAGACGCCGCAGGCCTTCAGCCCGTCTTCACCCGCCATGCGGATGGAAGTGGGATCAGTCAGGCCGGCCGCCTGAAGCCGGGCCATGATCGCGCCGGCGGCGGCAATGGAAATCTGCTGGCCAATGATCGCATCAAGGATCGCGGCAAAGCCGTCCTCGCGCCGGCGCAGCGGCAGATCATCGAGCCCGGGCAGCGCCGCCGCCCAGACCGGGCAGACCGCCGCGAGATGCGCGCAGCCCTCGGCCAGATCGGCTTCGGTGTCGATGACCCTCACGGCTCGCGCTTGGCGTCTTCGCGCAGGCGCGTCTCAAACGCCTTCGAGATATGGGCGCGCAGCGCGCCCTCGGCGGCCTCGCCATCGCCGGACAAAAGCGCATCGACGATCGCCTGATGTTCGACCAGTGCCACTTTGGGCCGGCCATCGACGGCAAGCGAGCTGCGCGCCATCAGCGCCATGTTGCGATGCACGATATCGAGCTGCTGGACCAGATAGCGGTTATGCGAGGCAAGGTGGATCTGGTGATGAAACCGCCGGTTCGAACGCGACAGCGCTTCGGCATCGTCCAGCCGGCGCATATCCTCGTCGATCATGGATTGCAGGACCCGCAATTCCTCGGGCGCAGCGTGCCGGGCGGCCAGGCGGGCGGCCAGGGCCTCAAGCTCGGTGCGCACGGTGTAAAGCTCGGCCAGCTGATTGTGATCCAGCGTCGCCACGATCAGCGAGCGGCCGTCGCGCTTGACCATGGACTGGGTTTCCAGCCGTTGCAGGGCCTCGCGCACCGGGGTTCGCGAGACACCGAAACGGTCGGCCAGTTCCGATTCCACCAGCCGGTCGCCGGGCTTATAGATACCATCGTCAATGGCATCGACGATTAAAGAATAAGCGTCTTTCATGGCGACAGTTGCCGCGATGCGGCGGCGGATTGCAAGCGCGAAGACCGGGCATATACCCATTGCGCCGGTTTATGTGCCCCCCTATCACCACGGCATGGCTTTCGATCACGTCACCACCTGGATCTTCGATCTCGACAATACGCTTTACCCGCCCGATACGGCGCTGTTTGCGCAGATTGAAAAGCGGATGACCGCCCATGTCAGCCGGGTTCTGGGGGTGGACCCGGCCGAGGCCGACCGGCTGCGCAGCCATTACTGGCGCGATTACGGCACCACGCTGGCCGGGCTGATGCGCGAACACAGGATCGACCCGCATGCCTATCTGCTCGATGTGCATGACATCGACTTTTCGGTGCTGCGCCCTGACCCGGAGCTTGCCGCCGCCATCGACGCGCTGCCCGGGCGCAAGATCATCCACACCAATGCCGATGCGCTTTATGCCGGCCGGGTGCTGGACCGGCTGGGGATCGGCCCTTTCGAGGCGATCTTCGGCATTGAAGAAGTCGGCTTTCACCCCAAACCCGATGCCCGCGCCTATACGGCGGTTATCGGCGCGCAGGGCTTCGACCCGACCTGCGCCGCCATGTTCGAGGACGATCCGCGCAATCTTGCGGTGCCAGCCGAGCTGGGCATACAAACGGTTCTGGTCGGATCCGGTCGCCACGGCCCGGATGAGCTGGCCGCCGGCACCGATCCCGGCCCCCATGTCATGTATCGCACGGATGAGCTGACGGGATTTCTGCGCAGGCTTGCGTGATCGCTTGTGCAGAATCGGCCTCTCTGCCAAAATGGCAGCCGCGTCGAACAGGAGACCAGAGATGACCGCCACCCATGACAGCAAGGCCGACAATGCAGCGGCCATGAAGTTCTTCATTGCCATCCTTCTTATCGTTGCTGCCGCTGCGGGCGCGGTTGCGGTTTACGGCCTGCCGATGCTGGGCATCATTGGGCTGATCGGAACCGGGGTGGTCTTCGTTTTGTTGCTGCTTATCACCGTCGCCAAATAACCTCAGGAGAACCCGATGCCTACCGCCCCGATCCAGACCGATATCCTGATCTCTGGCGGCGGCATCGCCGGGCTGATCGCCGCCGCAAGCTTCGGGGCCGATGAGCACCGGGTGATCTGCGTCGATCCGGCCCCTCCGATCACCGATGAAGGGGCGGTGGGCTCGGATCTGCGCACCACCACCTTCCTGCAACCCTCGATCCGGCTCCTGGAGCGGGCCGGGCTTTGGGACCGGCTGGCGCCCCATGCCGCGCCCCTTCAGATCATGCGCATCATTGATGCCGGCGGGGCCGAACCCACCGCGCGCCTGACCCGCGACTTCAATGCCGCCGATATTTCAGACGCGCCCTTCGGGTGGAACCTGCCGAACTGGCTGCTGCGCCGCGAAATCTCGGCCCGGATCGCGGAAATGGACAATGTCGATTTCCGCCCCGGCACCGCCACCACCGCCCTGACTGCGCGTTCGGGCGAATCGCTGGTCACCCTGTCCGATGACAGTCATGTCACCGCCCGCCTGACCGTCGGCGCCGACGGGCGCGACAGCGCAGTGCGGCAGGCGCTTGGCATCGGGGTGAAGACCACACGTTACGGGCAGAAGGCGCTTGCCTTCGCTGTCACGCATGACATCCCGCATGAAAATGTCTCGACCGAGGTTCACCGCTCGGGCGGGCCCTTCACGCTGGTGCCCCTGCCCGACCGGGACGGCAAGCCGTCATCGGCTGTGGTCTGGATGGAACGCAGCCCCGAGATCGCCCGGCTGATGGCCCTGCAGCCAGAGGCTTTCGAGGCCGAGCTGAACGCCCGCTCGACCGGCGTGCTGGGCCATCTGAGCCAGGCCACCCGCCTGACCGCTTGGCCGATCATCAGCCAGATCGCAGATCGTTTCACCGGCCCCCATACCGCGCTGATAGCCGAGGCCGCCCATGTCGTCCCGCCCATCGGCGCGCAGGGGCTGAACATGAGTCTCGCCGATCTGACCCTGCTGCTGGATCTGTCGCGCGAGGATCCTGGCAATACCGCCAGCCTTGCCGAATTCCAGCGCCGCCGCTGGCGCGAAACCCGGCTGCGCGTTGCCGGGATCGACCTTCTGAACCGGGCCAGCATGATCACGCCCCGCCCGCTGCGCGATCTGCGCGCCGCCGGGCTCGGTGCGATCTATGGCATCGCCCCGGTGCGCCGGCTGATGATGAAGGCCGGGCTCGGCGTCAGCTGATACTGGCCTGCGACATCCTGTCCCGTCAGCCCCATTGACCCGATCAGCCGACGGGCCTACCAAACCAAGTAATTTGGTAAGGTAATCTGCTTCGGTGGGAATGCGGCCATGGAACTGACGAAGATCGAAGCTCTGGGACAGTTCACCGCCCTTGGGACGGCACGGCGTGGCTTTCGCGGTCGGATTGTCAGCATCCTGCCTGTTGCGGAAACCGGCCAGCTTCCCGCCGAGGAAATGGAGCGCCGCCTGATCGAGATGGGCTTTCTGGAAGGCGCCGAGGTCGAAATCGTCCATGAAGCCCCCTTTGGCCGTGATCCGATCGCGGTACGGGTCGGCTCTGCCACGGTGGCGTTGCACCGCCGTGACGCCATGGCCATCCTGACCGAATAACCATGCCTGACCAGCTTCAGAGAACGGGCGACGGGGCGATCAGTATTGCCCTGGTCGGCCCGCCCAATTGCGGCAAGACCTCTCTGTTCAACGCCATGACCGGCGCCAATCAGCGGGTCGGCAATTACTCCGGGGTCACGGTCGAACGCAAGATCGGTCGGGCGGCAATGCCAGCCGGTCAAACCCTGTCGATCATCGACCTGCCCGGCACCCAATCCCTGCGCGCCCGCAGCCCCGATGAGGAGGTGACCCGCGATATCGTGCTGGGCCGGCATCCGGGCGAACGGCTGCCGGATCTGCTTCTGATCATTGCCGATGCCACTCATCTGCGCCCCGGCCTGCGTCTGGCGCAGGAGCTGAAGGATTGCGGGTTACCGCTGATCCTGGCGGTGAACATGATCGACATCGCCCGCGCCCGCGGGATCGAGATCGACGCCGAGCGGATGTCGGCAGAGCTGGGCATTCCAGTCATCCTGTCCACGGCGGTGCGCAAGGCCGGCATGGCCGATCTCTGGACCGGGCTCGACCGGATGATCGCCGCCGGGCTGCCGGCACGCGGCGATGTCACCTGGCGCAAGCCCGATGCCGGCGATCTGCGCGCCATGCTGCGCGAGGCCGACCGCATCATCGCCCGCGCCGTGACCGAGCCGCCCCGTTCCAGAAGCTGGAGCGCCCGGATCGATGCGATGGTGCTGAATCCGGTGCTCGGCCCGATCATCCTGCTTTTGCTGATGTTCGTCATGTTCCAGGCGGTCTTCGCCTGGGCCACGCCGCTGATGGACCTGATCACCGGCGGCATCGATAGGCTTGCCGGCGCGGTCGAAACCGCCCTGCCCGAGGGCCTCCTGCGCAGCTTTCTGGTGAACGGGGTCATTGCCGGTGTCGGCAGCGTCGTCGTCTTCCTGCCGCAGATCCTGATCCTGTTCCTGTTCATCCTCGCGCTGGAGGATTTCGGCTATATGGCCCGGGCCGCTTTCCTGATGGACCGGGTGATGAGTCATGCCGGCCTGCATGGCCGCGCCCTGATCCCGCTGCTGTCGAGCTTCGCCTGCGCCATTCCCGGCATCATGGCCGCCCGCGTCATCGACGACCGCAAGGACCGGCTGACCACCATGCTGATCGCGCCCCTGATGACCTGCTCAGCCCGGATCCCGATCTATACGCTGCTGATCGGCGCTTTCATCCCCGAGCGCACGGTCGGCCCGGGACTCGGCCTGCAGGGGCTGGTGATGTTCGGGCTTTACGCCGCCGGCATCGTCTCGGCCCTGGCGGTTGCCTTTGTCAGCCGGCTGATATTCCGGCGCCGGGACATTCCCTCGCCCCTGATGCTGGAGCTGCCCGATTACAAATGGCCGCGCCCGCGTGGTATCCTGCTGGGGCTGTGGCAGCGCGCCTATGCCTTCCTGCGCCGGGCGGGCACCACGATTCTGATCGCCTCGATGGTGATCTGGTTTCTGGCCAGCTTCCCGATGCCGCCCGAAGGCGCGACCGGGCCGGCGATCCAGTACAGCTTCGCCTCATGGCTCGGCCATCTGATCGAGCCGATCTTGGCTCCGGTCGGCTTCAACTGGGAAATCTGCGTCGCACTGATCCCCGGCATGGCCGCGCGCGAAGTCGCGGTTGCCGGGCTCGGCACGGTCTATGCGGTCGGCAGCGGCGGCGAGGCTGCCATCGGCGCGACACTGGCCAGTCATTGGAGCCTGGCCACCGGCCTTGCCCTGATCGCCTGGTATGTCTTTGCGCCGCAATGCCTGTCCACGCTGGCAGTCATCCGGCGTGAGAGCGGCAGCGCCTATTGGATGTGGGTCGCGATCATCTACATGTTTGCGCTTGCCTATATCGCGGCCTTCCTGACCTTCCACATCGCGACCGCGCTTTCGGGCTAACGGCTGGCGGCCAGAAAACGCTCGAACACCTCCAGCGTCTGCTGCGAGACGTGATGCTCGATCCCTTCGGCATCCATTTCCGCCACCTCGACCGGCACGCCGAGCGCGATCAGAAAGGCGACGATGGTGCGATGGCGCGCCCGCACCCGTTCGGCCAGGGCCGCGCCCTCATCGGTCAGGAAAACCCCGCGATAGGGCCGCGAGGTGGCCAGCCCCTCGCGTTTGAGCCGGGCAATGGATTTACTTGCCGTCGGCTGGGTCACCCCCATCCGCCCGGCGATATCGGCAACCCGCGCCTCGCCGAATTCTTCGATCAGATCGCCGATCAGCTCGACATAATCTTCCAGAAGCGCGGCCGCCTGCGCTTCGCGCGCACGGGCGAAACTGTTGATCGGGGTGTCATCGTCAAGGAATGTATCGGACATGGGCGCGCCTTGCGGATCGGACCCCCCTTATATCCCATCCCGCCCCCCATGCCAGCCGGAACCCGCCGCATTTTTCATGTTGTTATAAAAATTAGCCATGGCTATATATGACAGACAGGCATAACCGGAGTTCCAGATGCATAATCTCTCAGCCCGTACCCAGCACGGCATGAGCGCGGTCCTGCGCGGCGAAAGGCATGGCTGGCGCAGCCGGCTTCTGTTCGCCGGCCCGGCGATCATCGCGTCAGTGGCCTATATGGATCCGGGCAATTATGCGACGAATATCCAGGCGGGCGCCGGCTATGGTTACAAGCTGCTCTGGGTAGTGCTGCTGGCCAATCTGATCGCCATGCTGTTTCAGGCGCTTTCGGCCCGGCTGGGTATCGTCACCGGCAAGAACCTGGCCGAGATGTCGCGCGACAACCTGCCCCAACCGCTGGTCTGGGTGATGTGGGCGGTCAGTGAGGTCGCGGCCATGGCCACCGATCTGGCCGAGTTCCTCGGCGGCGCCATCGGTCTTGCCCTGCTGTTCAATCTGCCGCTGATCGTCGGGATGGGGATCACCGCGATCATCACCTATGCGATCCTGATCTTCGAGGGCCGCGGCTTTCGCCCGATGGAACTGATCATCGGCGCGCTCGTCGGGCTGATCGGGCTGTGCTATCTGGCCGAGATCCTGATCGCGCCCATCGACTGGAAAGCCGCCGGGATCGGGCTGCTGGAGCCCTCGCTGCCCGACAGCGCCGCACTGACCATTGCGGTCGGCATCATCGGCGCCACGGTCATGCCCCATGCCATCTATCTGCATTCCGGCCTGACCCAGTCCCGCGCCAAGGCCCGCGACGACAGCGACCGCCGCAAGATCCTGCGCTTTTCCAATATCGAGGTGGTCATCGCCCTGGCCATTGCCGGCATGATCAACATGGCCATGGTGATGATGGCCGCCAGCGCCTTTCACCAGGGCTATTCCGATGTCGCCGAGATCGAAACCGCCTATCACACCCTGACCCCGCTTCTGGGCGCGGCTGCCGCCGGGTTCTTTCTGGCCTCGCTGATCGCATCGGGGATTTCCAGCTCGGTCGTCGGCACCATGGCCGGGCAGATGATCATGCAGGGCTTTTTGCATATCCGCATCCCGATCTGGGTCCGCCGGCTGGTCACCATGGTCCCGGCCTTCGCCGTGGTCGCGGCCGGGGTCAATGCGACCGACGCTCTGGTCATGTCGCAGGTGGTGCTGTCGCTTGCCCTGCCGGTGCCGATGCTGGCGCTGCTTTATTTTTCGGGACGGCGCGACATCATGGGCGATTTCACTATCGGCCTGCCCTGGCGGCTGCTGGCCATGGCCGGTGCCGGCGCGGTGCTGACCCTAAACTTCGTGCTGCTGGCCGATGCTTTCGGCCTAGCGATCCCCTTCCTCGACTGAGCCCGCCGGGCGCCGGCCCCGTCACCGCCGGCAAGGTTCAGTCGCGCCAGTAATTATTGGCCGCAGCGACCGTCTGGAAATGGATGGCAATTACCTGCGATGAGGCGATCAGCTGGTTGCTGTCCTGCTCATAGGAGGTGCGCAGCCGGTCACGAATTTCGGCGGAAGGCTGGGTCAGCTTGACGCCGACCCGCGCCAGCTTGGTGGCCAGCTCGAAGCCTTCCTGCGGGGTTGCGGTCTTCAGCGAGGGAAGCCAGGTCTCGGTCATGGTCTGCTCCTTTCGACATGCAGCGATTCCTCCAACGATAGCCGAAAATTCGATCGTCCTACCACCGAACATTCGCCGCTCGGGCCAGATCATGATGATGGCCACGGAAAAGAAAGGCCCGGCATCGCGGCCGGACCCATCAATCTCGGCGCCATGCGCGGCGTTCAGGCCTCGTTGACGATCTGGCTGCGGGCTACGGCCATCAGCTCGACCATCTTGGCACGGATCGTTGCCTCATCGGCCTTGCCATGGAGATCGACCGCAACCTTGCGCAGCACGTCGTCATCGCCGGCTTCCTCGAAATCCGAGCTCACCACGCTCATCGCATAGGTCTTGGCTTCCTCGCCGGAAATCCCGAGCAGCCCGGCCGCCCATTCGCCCAGTAGGCGGTTGCGCCGGGCATCGGCCTTGAATTGCAGATCGGCATCATGCGCGAATTTCGCCTCATAGGCATTCTCACGGTCGTCAAAGGTGGTCATAATGGCCTCCAGAAAGATCCACTTCCATATGCCCATGACTGTGCGATATCGCAACCCTGTATTGCCGCGCGCGCCCATCTCGCCTATAGCCGGATGCGAAACCTCCCGGCTCCGAAAGGACGGCGCGACACATGGCACCCCGGCGCAAGAAGATCTACGAAGGCAAGGCGAAGATCCTGTATGAAGGCACCGAACCCGGCACCCTTATCCAGTATTTCAAAGACGATGCCACCGCCTTCAACGCCCAGAAAAAGGCCACGATCGAAGGCAAGGGCGTGCTGAACAACCGCCTGAGCGAGTTCTTCATGCAGGGGCTGACCAATATCGGCGTGCCCAATCACTTCATCCGCCGCATCAACATGCGCGAGCAGCTGATCCGCCAGGTCGAGATCGTGCCGCTGGAAGTGATCGTGCGCAACTTCGCCGCCGGTTCGCTGTCCAAGCGCCTCGGGCTGGAAGAAGGCACCCAGCTGCCGCGCCCGATCGTCGAATACAGCTTCAAGAATGACGAGCTCGGCGATCCGATGGTCTCCGAAGAATATGTCATCGCCTTCGGTTGGGCCTCGCAGCAGGATCTCGACGATATCGTATCGCTTGCGCTGCGCGTGAACGATTTCCTGTCGGGCGTCTTCTTCGGCGTCGGCATCAAGCTGATCGACTTCAAGATCGAAATCGGCCGGATCTGGGATGCCGATTACATGCGCCTGATCGTCGCCGATGAAATCAGCCCGGACAGCTGCCGGCTCTGGGACGTCAAGACCGGGCAGAAGCTCGACAAGGACGTGTTCCGCCGCGATCTTGGCAATCTGACCGACGCCTATACCGAAGTCGCGCGCCGGCTTGGCCTGATGCCAGCCAATGCGACGCCGATGACCAAACCCACGTTGATCAACTGAGGGAAGTACTGCGATGAAAGCCCGCGTGACCATCATGTTGAAGGACGGCGTTCTCGACCCCCAGGGCGAGGCCATCCGCCACGCACTTGCCGGGCTCGGCCATAAGGGCGTCGGCGGCGTGCGCCAAGGCAAGGTGATCGAGCTCGACCTGAGCGAGACCGATGCGGAGGCCGCCCGCACCGAGGTCACCCGCATGTGCGAGGCCCTGCTGGCCAATACGGTCATCGAAAAATATTCGGTCGAGATCGTCTGATCCCCGCCGCGCAACATGCCGGGCGTCCAGGCGCCCGGCATATGGCTCGCCCGAAATCTGGCTACGTCATATCGTTTCCAGCAACGACGTAGCCGCCATTGCAGTTATTTTACATGATGATGGAAGATTTTCCTTGATTGGGATCCGTCGCTATACGCGACCCATCGCCGCGAACATCGCTCCGGGTGCCCCCGAAGATCCAGAGCGACCCCGAGCTGCAAACCTTCATCGCCGCCCGCATCGACCGGATGACCTTCACCGAAATCGCCGCCGAAGTTGCCAGGCAGTTTCCGCCTGCCCGCCGCGTCGGCAAAACCGCAATCCATGACTGGTGGAAGAAGAGGAACCGCCCCGACCGATCCGGCAGGTGATCCACCTCGGACCATCCCGGATAGCCCAAGGACATCCGCCCTGTTCCGGTATCAAACCAAGTGTCAGTGCACTGTCAAACCATGTGACACAGCACAAAATACCCGCTTTCACCATGATGAATCCCGAAGTTCAGGCATCCTGGCTGCGAAAGATATTGGACATTCCGCGGGTCCGGTTGTGGATGAAGTTACTGACCAGCTGAATCTGCGACAGCTGGCGGTATTCTTCTGGATAAAGCAGCCAATAGGTGCGGGTGAAGCCGATCTCATCGGGCAGGACTGCGACCAGATCCGTATTGCGCGCCATGAAACAGGGCAGAACGCCAAGACCGGCATTGCTCCTGACTGCATCAAACTGCGCCTTCACTGTCGCCGCGCGATAGACGACGTTCAGATCGCGCAGGATGGCCTGGTTGAAATCCAGTTCGGGCGTATAGAGCAGCTCGTCTATATATCCAACGAACGGATGATCCCGCAGATCGTCCCGGCAGGTGGGCTGCTTTTTCCCTCGGAAGAAATCCGCCCCCGCATAGAGGCGAAGATCGTAATCGGTCAGCTTGCGCATGACGACCTGTCCCGACAGCGGCCGGTCGAGACTTACGGCAATGTCCACATCACGCCGCCACAGCTTATGGGAGGCGGGCACCGGAATGAATTCGACCTCGATCCCGGGATTTTCCTTCACCAGCTCGGGCAGGATATGGGAAAGAACGGCATTGCCGAACCCATCCGGTGCCCCGACGCGCACCCTGGCCTTGTTCTTTCCTTCCAGCCCGGCAAGCCGGTCGGAAATTCCGACGGCAGCGTTTTCCATCTCGGTGGCCTTTTGAAGAACCTGCTGCCCTGCGCCGGTCAGAGCAAACCCGTCATTGGTCGGCTCGAAGAGATGGCAGCCGAATGTAGCCTCCATCTGCCGGATGCGGCGCGCAATCGTGGTATGACTGACACCGAGCCGTCTGGCGGCCAGATTCAGCCTGCCAGTGCGCTCGACCTCCAGAAATATCCTGATGTCATTCCAGTTGAACTGCATCCGTGTCTCCCCCGCTGGGTCAATCGTAGACCAGTTGCGGCAAAGCTGTCACGATTTCGGGGAAAATCAGGATCAGCGTGACCACCAGCAGCTGGATCATGACGAAGGGTATGATGCCCTTGTAAATATCCGGCGTGCCGACTTCGGGCGGGGCGGCGCCTTTCAGATAGAACAGCGAGAACCCGACCGGCGGCGTGATGAAGGAAGTCTGAAGCGCAACCGAAAACAGGATAACGAACCAGATCGGATCGTGTCCGAGATCATTGACCACGACCGGGCCGACCAGAGGCAGGAAGATCAGAGTGATTTCCAGCCAATCGAGAAAGAACCCTGCGATGAAGGTAAAGGCGAGGATGGTGACGATCACCCCCATATCCCCGAAGGGTATGGCGTTCAGGGCGGCGGCGATCATCTCGTCTCCGCCAAGTGCGCGCATGACCAGTGCAAAGGCGGTGGCACCGATGAAGATCCCGAAGATAAAGGCCGTGGTCAGGGTGGTTCGCCGCGCGACTTCGTAAAGCACGGACAGGCTCAACCGCCCATTGGCCAGAGCAAGAAGGCTGGCCCCGAGCGCCCCGATCCCGGCCGCCTCGGTCGGGGTGGCGATGCCGGCAAAAATCGAGCCGAGAACCGCAATGATCAGCCCGAGCGGCGGCAGCACCGCCAGAAAGGTCCGCATGAGTCCCCCCATGTTCAGCGGCTCAAGGTCCTTCGGGCGGGGCGCCAGGCCGGGCCTGAGAGTAACGATCACGATCACATAGATCAGATACACCATCCCGAGCAGGATCCCCGGAACCAGTGCGCCCATGAACAGCTCGCCCACCGACAATGCCAGCTGATCCGCCATGATGATCAGCATGATCGACGGCGGGATCAGAATGCCGAGCGTTCCGGCCGAGGCGATCACACCCGCCGCAAGCCGCCGGTCATAGCCCTGTTCCAGCATGATCGGCATGGCGATCGTGGTCAGCAGCACCACCGATGCGCCAACGATACCCGTCGAAGCCGCCAGCAGGATGCCGATCAGGATGACCGCCACCGCCAGACCGCCGCTGAAACGGCCCAGTGTCCTGGCGAATTCCTGCATCAGGGTTTCCGCCAGCCCCGACTGATCGAGCATCAGCCCCATGAAGATGAACAGTGGCAGCGCGACCAGAACCGCGTTTTCCATGATCGCCCAGATCCGCTGAACGATCACCGCGTAATCGCGCCAGCTATCCAGGAAATAGGTCTCGGCGCCGAATTGTGCGTTCAGCCACAGGGCCAGAAGCGCAACGGTCAGCGAGGTTCCCGCCAGCGACCAGACCACCGGAACGCCGAGAAACAACAGCCCGATGAAGCCGATCAGCATGCTGATGACGAGCAGTTCATTTGCCGCAAGACCGAGCATTGGCTCTTCCTTTTTGGTGTTATTATTGGGTGGATGCGATCAACGGCCGCGGATCAGGCTGATCATTCGAAGCGCCCGCGACAGGGCGGCCAGAAAGACCAGCCCCATCGCGAAGGGGATCACCGCCTTGAGCAACCAGCGATGAGTCAGCCCGCCCGGAGAGCGCGATACCTCGTTCAGCCTGAATGAGAACTCGACGAAAGGAAGCGAATCGCGCGCGATGACATAGGCAAAGGGCATCACCAGAATGAGCATGGCCAGCAGGTCGATCCAGGCGCGGCGCCTGACGGACCACCGCTCGGAGATGACATCGACCCGGACATGCTGATCCTCGACCAGACAGTATGAAACGCCGATCATCAGGCCATAGGCATAGAGATGCCATTGCCATTCCTCAAGCGCGACCAGGCTGCCGGCCAAAAGATAGCGCATTATGACATTGGTGATGATCACGCCGATCAGCGCGATCCAGCTCAGATGCGCGCTGATTGCAATGATGCGGATGAGGCCGTCGATCAGGCGCGACAGCAGGGGCACATGCCCGTCAAGATGCACATGCCCCCCAGTGGGAGTGTCTTCGACAAGATGAGGCATCGGTTGGACTACTCCCTTCCGGTGGTTCGCTCAGATGGCCGGAACGCCGCTTATTGCGGCGCAGGCGCGTTCGCCCAAGTCCAGTCGCGCGGCAGATAGCCGAGCGAATGCCATTCCGCATTCTGCGCCTGGAAGTCCTTCATGGATTTGTAAATCCGGGCGAATTCGGGATTGGCTTCGGATTCGCGCGTCATCACCACCTCGGTTGCGTCGCGGAACTTCTGAAGCACCTCCTCGGGCAGCCTTTCGGCAGAGACCCCCTTTTCGGCGAAGGCTTTCAGCGCCGCCCCCTGCAGGGCTTCGGCCTTCGCCATGGCATGGGTCACGCCGGCCATGCAGGTTGTCTCGATCAGGGCCTGAGTGGTGGGGTTCAGCCCGTTCCAGACATCGCCGTTGATATAGAGATATTGCGACGTCGAAGGCTGGTGCCAGCCCGGCAAATGATAGTATTTTGCGACCTGATGGAAGCCCAGCTGTTCATCGACTGTCGGCAGCGAAAACTCGGTGGCATCGAGAACCCCGGTTTCCAGCGCCTGATACAGCTCGCCCGCCGGCAGAACCGTGACCGACATGCCGACTTCCTTCATGATCTCGCCGCCCAGACCTGCGGCGCGGAACTTCAGCCCGTTCAGCTGCCCGACATTCTCGATCGGAAATTTGAACCAGCCGGCCGCCTCGGGGCTGATCACACCGCAAAGGATCGGATGCACGTTATAGGGCTCGAAAAGTTCCTGAAGCAGGGTGTTTCCCTCGCCCTCATACATCCAGGCAATGAACTGGCCCGGCTCCAGCCCGAACGGGGTGGCGCCGAACAGGGCCGATGCGGGAACCTGACCGCGTTCATAGCCCATCCAGCTATAGCCGGCCTCGATCTGGCCGGTTGCGGCGCTTTCGAAGACTGCAAGCGCCGGGATCATCTTGCCGGGCTCGAAGATCTCCAGCTCGATATTGCCCCCGGACGAGCGTTCAAGCTGGTCTGCGACCCAGGGCAATGTGTCCCCGAGCGCGGTCAGGTTCGACGAAAAGCTGATCGGGACAGCCCATTTCAGCTTGTCCGCCTCCATGGCGACTGCGGGCGCAGCCATCGCGGCAAATCCGCTTGTCAGGCAAAGAATACCGGCACCCGCACGGAGCGCATTCGTTATGTTCATTGTCTTCCTCCCATTGGTATCGCAAGCCGCATCGAGAGCGGGTTTCGATCTGGAAAGCCTAAAGCGGTAACGGCCCGTCGCCCTATGAACGATATTAGACAGTCGATGTGCAAAAATGGTGCTTTCACTCTCGCAGCCGGTACATCTTTCTGGCCGCGGACCAATGCGGAAATGGAGGAGCCAAGATGATCGATTTCGGCGAATTCGACTATGTCATCGTCGGGGCCGGCTCGGCGGGATGCGTTCTGGCCAACCGGCTGAGTGAGGATCCCGGCAGCCGGGTGCTGCTGCTGGAAGCGGGCGGCAAGGACAACTACCCTTGGATCCATATTCCGGTCGGTTATCTTTACTGCATCGGCAATCCGCGCACCGATTGGGGCTTCTCGACCGCGCCCTGCGAGGGGCTGGGTGGTCGCGCGCTGCTATATCCACGTGGGCGGGTTCTGGGCGGCTGCTCGTCGATCAACGGGATGCTCTATCTGCGCGGCCAGTCGGCCGATTATGACGGATGGCGGCAAATGGGCAATACCGGCTGGGGCTGGGACGACGTCCTGCCCTATTTCATCAGATCCGAAGACTATTTCGCGGGCTCGAGCGAGGCGCATGGTGCCGGCGGCGAATGGCGCGTCGAGGAGCAGCGGCTGAACTGGGAGATCCTGGACGCCTGGAAGCGTGCTGCCACATCTGCAGGCATTCCAGAGATCGCCGATTTCAATCTCGGCGACAATTCCGGTGTGGGTTATTTCAAGGTGAACCAGCGCAAGGGCTGGCGCTGGAGTACGGCCAAGGGGTTTCTGCGGCCAGCAATGAAGCGCCCCAACCTCAGCGTGATGACCCATGCCCAGGCCGAAAAGCTGCTCTTTTCGGGAAAGCAGGCAAGGGGCGTGCAATTCCTGCATAAAGGCCAGAAGAGCCAGGCAAGCGCCCGGCGCGAGGTTATCCTGGCCTCGGGTGCGATCGGCTCGCCCCAGCTACTGCAGCTCTCGGGGATCGGGCCGGCGGATCTATTGCAGAGCCACGGCATCGAGGTCCTGCACAATGCGCCGGATGTGGGCGGTAATCTGCAAGACCATCTGCAGATCCGCTGCGCCTACCGCGTTCACGGGGTCAGAACGCTCAACACCATGAGCGCGTCGCTCTGGGGCAAGGCAATGATCGGGCTCGAATATCTGCTGAGGCGTAGCGGCCCGATGTCGATGGCGCCGAGCCAGCTTGGGGCATTTGCGCATTCCCATGAAGGGGTCGCCACCCCGGATCTGGAATTCCATGTCCAGCCCGTGACACTGGAGGCCTTCGGGCAGGCACCTCATGATTTTCCCGCCATTACCGCCAGTGTCTGCCATTTGCGCCCGGAAAGCCGCGGCCATGTCCGCATCACCTCACCCGATGCACGGGCCCATCCCGAGATTCAGCCCAACTACCTGTCCACCGATCATGATCGCATCACCGCGGCCCGGGCGATCCGCCTGACCCGCAGGATCATGGCGCAGGCTGCTCTGGCGCCCTATCGGCCGGAAGAATTCAAACCCGGCCCCCATATTGAGAGCGATCTGGAGCTGACCCGTGCCGCAGGTCAGATCGGATCGACCATCTTCCACCCGGTCGGAACCGCACGGATGGGCGCAGATGATCGCGCTGTCGTCGATCCCGAGCTGCGCGTGCGCGGAATATCCGGGCTGCGCGTCGTCGACGCTTCGATCATGCCGCGCATTACCTCGGGGAACACCAACTCGCCCACGATCATGATTGCCGAACGCGCCAGCGATCTGATCAGACAGGCCTCGAGGCTGGGCACAAACTGAGGTCGGGGCTCATAACCAGAACATGATGGTTGCAGCGAGAGCGATTGCTGAGAGGAAGACCTTTGGGCAGCACTTATAGCGTATCGTCACGTGCCACCAATCCTTGAGCCCTCCGAGCATGACCTCGATGCGGCTGCGCCGCGGGTATCGGCGCGTGTCGTATCGCACGCGCTTCTTGCGGCCCCTCCGCCTTGTGATACAATCGCGTAATTCCTTGTCTTTCAAAGTTTCTCGGAGCCGATCCGTATCGCAGCCTCTGTCTGCCAACAGCCAATCGGCTTTTGGCAGGCTGCTCGGCAGGGCCGCCCCCCGTAGTCGCTCACCTGTCCGGCCAACATAAGGAACTGGATCGGGCAGCCGTTGACGATCCTGCGGGCGTCGTCGATGTGGAGATCGATGCGGGCGATGAACCTGATACGGACTCACCCGAATAGCCCCGAGTTTCTTTGACGCCTTCGCGTCTCCTCATCAGCTGTCGTTCGAACTCGGTAGGCGACAGCATCCCGTTTCTCACATGCTTGCGCCTCGGGTTGTAGAACATTTCGATGTAATCGAACGTCCAGCCTTGCTTCTTCGCGGGTCTGACCTTCGTGCATTTGGAAATGACCAGACCCGCCTAACTGCCGGGTTCCGCCAGGAAATCGATGACGGCGCGGATGCGTTTGGCGCGCTGGCTGTTTTGCGGGAAGTAAAGGTAAAGCGCCGGGTAGCCGCGCCAGAACGGCTCCAGCACCGGGATGAAGGCATCGCGGTCGGACAATTGCCGGCGAACCGGCTCGAACAGGCGACCGATGCCGAGGTTATGGCGCACGCTGTCGGCGATGACGTCGATATCGTTGGTGGTGACACTGACCGGCATATCGACCGTCAGCTCCTCGCCGTTGCGGTTCAGAAGCAACGGCAGCAGGCGACCTGCGGTGATGAAGCGATAACCGATCAGCTTATGGCTTTGCAGATCTTCGGGGCCTTTGGGTGTGCCATATCGGCGCAGATAGCCTTCCGAGACATAAAGCCCCTCGCGGAAGGGCTCGGTCAGGCGGCGGGCGATCATGCCTTCCTCGACCCGGTCACCGAAGCGGATGCCCATGTCATAACCACTCTCAAGGATATCGACCGTGCCGTCATAGACCGAAATCTCCAGCCGGATCTCGGGATAGGTGTCGCTGAACCGGGCCAGACGCGGTTTCAGCAGACATTTGTAGGCGTGCCGCGCCACGGTGATGCGGACTGCGCCGCTGGGGGTCTGGCCCAGATCCTGCACGCTTTCCACCGCATAGCGCAGCGATTGCATGGCGTCACCGCTGCAATCCAGCAGCATCTGCCCGGCCTCGGTAATCTCCAGCCGCCGGGTCGTGCGGTTGAACAGCGGCACGCCCATGCTGGCTTCCAGCGCCTTCAACGTCTTGCTGATCGCCGGCACGCCAAGACCCAACCGGCGCGCGGCGCCCGAGATGCTGCCTTCGGATGCGATGGCATGAAACACGGTCAGCTGGCCGAACAGCGCATTATCCAATGCCGAACATCCTTTCCAATCTGGAAAGAATAATTTGCCCATGATCCGACTAATCGTCAACAGATGGACGGCTTATTCCTTTGGCAACGCAAAACACAGCACCAAAGGACGCCGCCATGACCAAGGTTCTTATCATCTCGGGCCATCCCGACCTGGACCATTCGCTCGCCAATCGCACCATCCTCGAAGATATGCAGGACGTGCCCGGCCTGACCATCGAGCAGCGCCGGCTCGACCGGCTCTATCCCGATTTCCGGATTGATGTGGCGGCTGAACAGACGGCTCTGGTCGAGGCCGATATCATCGTCTGGCAGTTCCCGCTGCACTGGTATGCGCTGCCGGCGCTGATGAAGAAATGGGTCGATGATGTGCTGGTCTTCGGCTTTGCCCATGGCGTGGGCGGCGACAAGCTGCATGGCAAGCAGCTGATCCAGTCCTTTACCACCGGTGCCCCGGCCGAGGCCTATGCCCATGGCAAGCCGATGAATTACACGATCACAGAATTCCTGCCGCCGCAGATCCAGACCGCCACCCTCTGCGGGATGATCTGGCAGCAGCCGGTCCATTCCAGCGGCATGATGTTCATCCCCGGCGTCAGCAGCGACGCCGACCGCGCCCGCATCGAGGCCGCCGCCCATAACCATGCCCATCGCCTGATCGGCGCGCTGAAAAGCCTGACGGCCCGCAAGGCCGCCTGAGAAGGATCCCTGACATGAGCAAACCCGCCTATTTCATCCTCGAAATCGACATTCAGGACGCTGAGGGCATGAAGCCCTATCTGGCAGGGGCCGGCGCCACGCTGGAACCCTACCATTCGACCCCGCTGGTTCACGGCAATACGATTGACGCCGTGGAAGGCGAGGCTCCGCAGGGCAAGATCGTCATACTGCGCTTTGACAGCATGGAGCTTGCCCGCGCCTGGTACGCATCGCCCGAATATCGCGAGTTGCTGCCCCATCGGCTGAGATCTGCCCATAACCGCGCCTATTTCGTCGAGGGGCTGGAAGCCTGAAACCGGCCGGTATCCGGTGGGGCATCGCACCCAAGACCATCATCAGGAACATGAAAATGAACGATAGTATCAAAGACAAAGTCGTCGTGATCACCGGCGCATCCAGCGGCCTCGGCGAGGCGAGCGCCCGCCATCTGGCAGCGCAGGGCGCGAAGCTCGTGCTGGGCGCACGCCGGGCCGATCGGCTGGCGGCTCTGGTTGCCGAGATCGAGGCTGCGGGCGGCGCGGCCATCGCCGTCGCGACGGACGTGACGCAGCGCGATGATGTCGAGGCACTGATCGCCCAGGCCATCGCGCGCTTCGGCACCGTGGATATGCTGATCAACAATGCCGGCATCATGCCGCTATCGGCCATGGCCAAGCGCCGGGTCGATGAGTGGGAACAGATCATCGATGTCAATATCAAGGGCGTGCTTTACGGCATTGCCGCCGTGCTGCCCGAAATGCAGCGGCGCAAGTCCGGCCAGATCATCAACCTGTCCTCGGTCGCCGGCCTGCGGGTCTCGGCGGGTCTTGGCACCGTCTACAGCGCCAGCAAATTTGCGGTGAAGGCAATCAGCGAGGGGCTGCGGGCGGAAGTCGCCGCCGACAATATCCGTGTCACCACGCTCTATCCCGGCGCCATCGACAGCGAGCTGAAGCACGGCAGCAGCGACAAGGACGCCGGTCCCGCCATGCTGGCCTTCTACAAGGCCAACGAAATCCCGGCCGACTCGATTGCCCGCGCCATCGCCTATGCCATCGCGCAGCCCGCCGATGTCGCGGTCAACGAAATCACCATCCGCCCGACCCGGCAGGAATTCTGAACCTGCCGGTCTTACCAGAAGGAGAATATCATGCGTTTCATCTGTCTGAGCCGCCCCCTCGAAGGCGTCGGCATGGAGCAGCTCGGCCCGCTCATGGGCGACGAAGTCCGCGCTGCCTGGCAGCTCTACAAGGATGGGGTCATCCGCGAGATCTACTTCCGTCAGGATCTGATCGGCGTCGCCATCATGGCCGAAGCCGACAGCCTTGATGCCGCGAAAGCGGCTGTCGCGAATTTCCCGTTGGCCAAAGCGGGCCTGATCGAATTCGATGTGATCCCGATCGGCCCCTTCACCTTCTGGGACGTGCTGTTTGCCAAGGAGTCATCGAAATGAGTAATGCATCCGATCTGAAGCCGGTGCTGTTCGTTGTCAGCAGCAACAACGTCAAGGGCGATACCGGCATCCCCACCGGCTATAATCTGGCCGAGGTCACCCATCCGCTGGAAAAGCTGCAGGAGGCCGGGATCCGGGTCGAGTTCGCCTCGCCCAAGGGCGGCGATGCGCCACTGGACGGGCTTGAAGACATGAACGATCCGGTGATCGCGCGCTACTGGGCCGATCCGGCATTCCGCCGCGCCATCAGCCACACCCTGGCGATGGATGAGGTGGACCCGTCCCGCTACAGCGCGATCTTCTTTGCCGGTGGCCACGGCACCATGTGGGATTTCCCGGATAATGCCGCGATCCAGCGTGCCATCCACGAGATCGACGCAGCCGGAGGGATCGTCTCGGCGGTTTGCCACGGCCCGGCGGCGCTGGTGAATGCGCGCGGCGCTGACGGCAATCTGCTGGTCGCCGGCAAACAGGTCGCCTCCTTCACCAATGGCGAGGAAGAGGAGGTCCAGTCGACCCATGTCGTCCCCTTCCTGCTGGCCGACCGGCTGGAAGAACGCGGCGCTCATCACATCGATAGCCCGAACTGGTCCGATACCGTGGTTGCCGACGGCCGTCTGATCACCGGCCAGAACCCGCAATCGGCCGCCCATCTGGGCGAGCTGCTGCGCGACGCGCTGCTCGCCTGAATCCCGATCCGGCGCGGAGTATCCGCGCCGGATTCCCGACAAGGAGGTCATCATGAAACTGGACTTGTCTCGGAAAAGTGCCGGTTTCTTGAGAGCATGAGAGCGATCAAGGAGACGGACAATGACGAACAAACCGACAGCAGAATTCAAGCGTGAGGCGGTGCGGATCGCCCTGACG
>JBKEBH010000153.1:0-1725 GCA_047973065.1 Paracoccus sp. (in: a-proteobacteria)
CCCAGACCGTGTGGCCGCCGCGTTTGTACGATTCCATACCCGCAGTTTACACCGCAACCGGCGCAATCCCATGCCGGCTAAAGCCGTGGGGTTTACTGATCCCCTATCGGGGACTCTAAACCGCGCCACCACCCTGATCCCCCGCCGGTTCCACCCAGCGATATGGCGACGCGGGTCGCAGATCTTCAGCAGCTTGCGAAGGATTTGGGGTTTGGTGGCCCGCTTGATCGAAAGGACGAAAAGCGATTCTTTGATCAAGAATGGGGCGAAGATTGATTTGTCGCTTCCAGCCCAAGTGCTGAGATGGAAACACGTGCCGTTCTCACCTCCGCCCGAATTCCATATCGCGAAAGAACTGCGCGCGCGGTATCCCACGACACCCCTGCCGCCTTGGCGGCCTTATTTACCGAACCTGTCTCGTCAAAGGTTTTCGCGATGAGCGCTTCATCATAGCGCCAGTTGCTGTTGCGAGGATTGATTTTTCGGCCAGTCTTCCTGATCCACCTGGCGACGGTATCTCGCCCCGCTCCGTGGCGACGGCTCAGTTCCTGAATGGGCGTGCCGCGATCCTATTCGCGACCGACCGCTTCGTAGATATCGATTCCTGCGTCCCTCAGGGCCTTCATCGTCTGATTGCGATCGAGCGAATAGGTGGCCGCAAGTCCACCGAATGATCGTACCAGATCAAAGGTTTCACGAATGGCTTCGCTCGTAGGTGGCGCAGGTGGTTTCCAGTTCCAGCGATTTTTGGGATGAGACGGTATTCTCGATGCAGGTTTTGGAAAATCCTGCCGTTCCTTGCGAGCTTCCGACAAGATTGCTTGTTTGGCGTCAGGCTGCTTTCTTTTCCGTTTAAGAATTGCTTCGAAGCCTGCTCTACGGGCCTTGTCTTCTAGGCGATCAATGACGGCTTTGGCTGCCTGCATGGCTTCTTTGGCAGCTGCAAGAGTGTCTGCTTCCTCGTCGGATAGACCAGTCATTCAAACCTCCTGATCGATGGCCTGCTACGCAGGATGCCTCAACCACCCTATATGATGAGGTTTCTGGTGGTGCGTAGCACAATATGGGCCAAGGATCACGTAAATTCTCAATTTGGCTGGGAGCATTAACAGCCAAAACCGGCAAAAATGAGAACTCGCGATCAAAGTTGTTGCGCTGACAGTAGTTTTCCGAATCTGTGATTCGCAGAGCAACTTTGCAGACTAAGGATTTCGATCCATCCATGAAGGCCGATCTTGAAAACCATGAGCTCCTCAAGTTCCGGCTCCGGCTGGCGGAATCATCCATGGCAAAGATCGCGCGGTCGCTTGGCATCTCGCAAAGCAGCGTGACCGTGGTCAGCTAAGGCTATCGTCGCTCTCACCGAGTGCAGCGCGAAATCGCGGACCAGCTTGGGACCACGCCGCCAGAGCTCTTTCCAGATCGCTACGATGCAAAGGAGGGGATCAAGACCGGGCACAGCTGACAACGGGTTATGAAAAAGGGACCCCTGCTGGAACAGGCGCCCCTCTTGGATGTCGATTGATGCCGACATCTCATTCATCCCCCGAGCCGAACAAAAAGTCAACCTGCCGGTCGCGGTGACCGGCAGGGCTGTTCAACACATCGTGAACGACCACCTGCTGAAAGCAGGTGGCTTCGGGTTACGGCTCAAAGCCGGATCGGTCCGCCATGCGGCGGACTCACGTGACGTCAAAGTTGTCGTCAGGCTCAGGCAGCGTCTGG
>JBKEBH010000213.1:0-2089 GCA_047973065.1 Paracoccus sp. (in: a-proteobacteria)
CAAAGCCTATCTCGGTAACTACGCCTATAAAAGCACGCTCCGGCCCCTTGCCGTCGGGCAGGTTTTTGTACGAAATCGTGACCGTGATGCGTTTGCCCAACATTTTCTGTACGTCTTCCATCTCGTGATCTTGTGGCGTACCCAAAGCGTCGTGCGACAGCACTAAGGTAAAATCGTGATGCCCCGTAGCACACTGATAGAGCTGGAAATGCTTGTAATGCGGTATTTCCTTGCCCTCTACAAAAATGACCAGACCTACCAAATGAGATACACCGAACATTGCATTGCTGGCGATAGCATCGGCATTGCCGCGGGTTTGCCCGATAGAGCCGTTGATGCCTTGACCGACACCCGGCGAACCCGAACCTCTGCCTCCGGGACTGTTGAACAGCTCCGCTCCCGCCTGTTGCGCCATACTGCCGTAAGCCATAGCTTGTCCCGCTACCGATGCCGCCTTCTTGACTTTGCCACCGGCCTGTTCGCTTGCTTTACCTACTACTGCTCCCGTAAGCTGTGTTGCCGCTTCGGTAATATCGGGAGTGTTTACTTTGGGCGTACCACCCTTTTTATCTTGTAACATGAGCTTGTTTTTTTATCGTTAATTTTTTTTATGTTGATATCTGTCTTATTCTTCTTTGGTGTGGATTTCTTCTATAGGGATATAGGTGTAATTATGACCTATCCAATAAAGAATATCTTTTGTGTTTTTCTCTTTGTTGATTGAACTTGTATCATCCATAGAGTACATATTGAAAAAAAATGAAACTACAATAAATGAATAATCACTTTGGGGTATTATATAATTCTCTTGTGGAACGATTGATGGTGAAAAATATAATGTAGAATATGTAGTAGATTCTTTGATAGTAACCGGTCTTTTTAGACTAACAGAATAAACCGTTGTCTCCAAAGTGTCCAAACTTTCTGTTTGAAACCGGATATTTTCTCGTTTGACATGTATCGTGTTGTTACACAAATACTTGTCCGATCCGAAGTAATCATTCAACGCATATACAATATCCTGCTTGGAGGATTTAGCTTGTTTTAATGTTTTCTTGGAGGTTTTTAATCTCCCGTTAATAATGGAATATGCCAGCTTTTCTCCTTGGTATACAGGTTGGATAGACTGAGCCTGCGAAATATCAATATGCAAAACAAAACTTAGCAAGAATATAATTATAGGGTTACTTCTCATAGTTGTTTTCTGAAAAAATTTCCACTCTGTTTAAAAATAGGAGCAGCAGCATGAAGGATTTCTACAAATAATTTTTTGGACTTTACAATCGATTCCATCCCTGAATGAAGATCTGAATTTGAACAATTAGCCAATGATAGAATATCCTTTTTAAAAAGCGAAAAATCTCCTATTACCTCTACACAACCTGCTCCGCCCCATCCTTGATCGGATAAATTTTTAGGCCCGGCATGAATCAGAAAATTCCCTTTTAATTGAATAGCTCCGTTATACTCCGAATAGGTATTGTGAATTTCATAGCCTCGAATATAATTCTTGATAACCTGCTTTGGAAAACTATGTAATCCCGCCGATATAAACCCTCTACTTTTATACCTTTTGTCCGGTGATTTTGGGTCATTCCAATAGGGCATAAACCGAAGTGCCGTCCATGTTTTTACAATATTGAAGCCTCCTGAATCCTTCCCCGAAATAAAAACTTTGTATATAGGAATCTCATACCTATCATATCGACCATCTTTGTCCCGGTCAAACATAGGATAAGACTTGGCACTATATTTTTCTACAATCGTTTGATTGCTTATCGTTATCAATACGTCATTATATGGCATAGTGCTAAAAATTAAATAAAGATGTGTACCCTTATCAGAGAATACACATCTTTGAATTTTAATTAATTCCCATCTCCAGGCCAAAATCCTGTAAATGCTGAGTCACCGTAGTTAATTGTCTCCGCACTGATTACAAAGCTGATGACCATACTGTTGGAATCTACTGCATCAAAATCAACCTCATGTTGGATGACGTAGCCGTTTTCCCAGTTCAGGGTAATCAATGTGCCTTCTTCGTGCGATTTGTTGAAGGTAACCTCGCCCGTAGTGGGTTTGTACTTCC
>JBKEBH010000383.1:0-2035 GCA_047973065.1 Paracoccus sp. (in: a-proteobacteria)
AGAACGATTAAAAGCACCGCAGACCACGCGATGCAATTGGCGCGGGGTAGAGCAGCCCGGTAGCTCGTCAGGCTCATAACCTGAAGGTCGTAGGTTCAAATCCTACCCCCGCAACCAAAAATACCACAACATAACAGTGTGTTACGCCCAATCTGGCCATGGGGTATCATCATACCGAACCCGCGACTCAACACCTACTCAACAAAAACAGGCTCGGTGGGGAAGCGGAACCATCATCCATGCTCAGTCCGCCCGATGGCGCAGGTACGGCTCGCCAAGCACGGAACGGCTGACAACCGATAACTCGAAGCGATAGCGAACCCCTTGGTCGCTCCAGTCGTCAGGCAAGTCGCTGTTCGCGACGACATACCCGGCCGGATCGATCCAATCGATCCCGTCGCGGGCCAACAGCGGCAATACGCTCATTGAACGGTTCAGATAGTCGGATGCAGGCCGCGCGAGTTGCACATCGATCGCCAAGTCGCCGCTCGACGTGTGCGGTGTCAGGGTCGGCTGGCGTTCGTCCAGCCACGCCCGTATCGCCCTCGGATCCAACATCTCGTTCGGATCGACATCGTCACCGCGCGAAGTGTAATAGCCCAACGCATTGCGTTCCGCGTCCGGACGATCCACGGCATCGCCTCGCGCAAGCAGGAATGCCGCAACAGGGTCGAGCGTGCCCCAGCTGATTAGCTCCTTCAGCCAGAACGCGATCCACGGCAGCCCACTACGAGGCCAGCCAGGCTTGCAGTGGTTGTAAAGTGACGCGAAGGAACCTGATCACGGATCGTTAGTGCCGCGTTACAGCGTTCGGAATTGGCATGAGTTTAGGCATCTATGTCCCCCGTGCGTGTATGCTAGCCCTGATTTCAGCGTGCGCACAAGGGCAACAGAATTTCAGGGGGGTGTCCCCGGCAGTTCGGCAACAGAATTAGTGTTGCGCCTCACTTCTTGGGTGGCAAGAGCCAACAGCCGACTTGAAGAGTTCAAGCGTCTGCTCTCACAACTTTTCGCCTTGAACCTGACAGGCAACAGCCAGCCGCGAGCCGGTCATTCGCCATTTCAGCAGCAATCGACTGGCTTCCGCCCAACTTTCAACCACTACCGCCCGACACGCCGCCCTCACAAGCCCGCGCCTGCTGCCGCAGCAAGTGGTAATCCGCCATCATCCCCACGACGACGGATTCCCTTGGCATCGCTTCGATCTCCGCCGCCGCCCGTTCCTGCAGCGCTGCCGGATACTGGACCACAGGCGGACAGGCGCCATGATCAGAACTTTCCGTCCCGCAGGCGCTCAGCGAGGTCATCGCGATCACGGGGCCGATCCGCCCCGGCTTCCAGCATCTGTCGCAGCGCATCATTGGTCCTTTCGATCTGTTGCAGGCGCTCGGCGGCGCGACCGGCGGTTTCGCCGGAGCGCCGCGCGCCGAGGGTGAAGAGGAGGATGGCAGCGGCGAGGGCCAGGCAGGGCAGCCCCCGTCGCCAGAGGGTGGTGAGGGCAGCGATCATCGCCGCCCCCGCTTCCAGTCGTCCAGCCGGGCGTAGATGGTGACGGCGATGCCTGCCAGCGCCAACGCAATGAAGACCCAGCGGAAAGTGTCGAGCCAGGGCACCAGCGCCTGTACGGCACCCTGCGTCTCGGCGATGCCGTCCTGAAGAACTTCTATGCCCGCGGTACCGACGGTGGCCACACCGGCCGCGCCGCCACCTTTCATCGTTCGGCTGTCTGCCAGCTTTTCGCGCACCGGAGGCCGGTCGGGTGCAAAGCGCGAGGCCCGATCCGGAAAGGGCTCGCCCCATACCCGGGCCGGTCCGATATCGATATGGACGAAGTTGGAGCGAGGATAGGTGCCGATGCCGGTAAATCCGGCCTCGCGCGCGGCCTGGATGAACCTCTCAGGATCATGGTTCGCCATCCTTCAGCACGACACCGGCATCCCGTACGAGACCGACCGGCAAGGTGAGGGCGAGTTCCCCACGCTGCGCCTTGGCGATGAGGCCGGCCGTCAGGCGGCTGCGGATCGTATGCAGCTCC
>JBKEBH010000397.1:0-19813 GCA_047973065.1 Paracoccus sp. (in: a-proteobacteria)
CTCGTCAGGGCGATCCGCACCGCCTCACGCTTGAATTCTGCTGTCGGTTTGTTCGTCATTGTCCGTCTCCTTGATCGCTCTCATGCTCTCAAGAAACCGGCACTTTTCCGAGACAAGTCCAACTTGATCGGATAGTGATTATACTAGGCAATGTCCTGGGTGATCTGCTCTGGCTTGAAATGCCGAAAATGCGACGACGGGTTCCCGTCATTGGGCGCAAAGGAAATCTCGCCATTGCCGCGCATATAACAGATCTCAGCTCGGCCTCCCATGAAGTTTCTGGGATGATGATTATAGACTGTTCCCCAGACCCCGTGCCCGCGGCTCAGGCTCTTGACCGGGCTGTTATTGGGGTTCTTCCCCCAGAGCCGCCTGGTGAATTGCCGGGTTACCCGGCCCGGTTTCCAGGACGGGCTGTTGCTGGTGCCATAGTTCAGCGCGCTCAGCGTGATCAGATCGACCTCGGGCGGGGCCAGCTCGGTCAGATCGCCGACCCGGCGGTTGCCCCGGTTCACCATCAGGAACTCATCGACATCAAGCACCATGAGCCAGTCGGCCGCGCTGAGATCATGCGCCTCGCGGATACGCTGATAGGCCTTGCGTTGCGGGATATCGCGGGGCAGCACGTCATTGCGTGTATGGGTGACAACCGCGTTCTCGGCCAGCACATCCAAAAGCAGATCGGTGCCATCCGTACAATCATTGGTTGCGATATGGATTTCATCGAAACCCAGTACATGATGATGCGCGACAAATTCCAGAACGAACGGACCTTCGTTCTTCATCGAACTCAGCAGGACATGGCGCTGCGGCATTCGGACATCCATCGTTTTCAGAACCGGGCGAGACGCACCCCGGACGGATGCCAGCTACTCTTCGAACGTTCAGGACGCAAGGCAGATATGTGTCGCGGCGTCTTGCCGCAGCCCGCGCTTGGATATATGTGTGCCAGCTTATCATTGGTGAGGATCATGCAAAACCCGGACTCTCATCCGCCCGTATCGGCCGCGGAGCGCACCCTGTCCCTACCCGAATTCGTGGCCATGCTTGCGGTGCTCTTTGCCACCGTCGCCTTTTCGATCGACGCCATGCTGCCGGCTCTGGATACGATCGGGCACGAGCTTGCGCCGGATAATCTCAACCGCGCCCAGCTGGTGCTGATGAGCTTTGTCGCCGGCATGGGTGTCGGCACCGCCCTCGCCGGGCCGATTTCCGATGCCACCGGGCGCAAGCCGGTCATCATTGGCGGATCGGCGATCTATATCGCCGCCGCCGGGGCTGCGATCTTTGCCGACAATCTGACCCTGCTGCTGGTGCTGCGCTTCGTGCAGGGCGTAGGCGCTTCGGGGCCGCGCATTGCCGGCACCGCACTGATCCGCGATCTTTATGCCGGACGCGAGATGGCCCGGATCACCAGCTTCGTGATGATGATCTTCATCCTGATCCCGGCGGTGGCACCATCGCTTGGCAAGCTGGTGATGAACGCGGCCGGCAGCTGGCGTGGGGTCTTTGCCGCCTTTATCGTCTTTGGCCTGATCGGCGTAACCTGGGTCAGCACCCGCCAGCCCGAGACCCTGCCCCGCGAGCGCCGGGTGCCGCTTAACATGCACAGGCTCTGGATCTCGGCGCATGAGGTCCTGTCAAACCGCCAGGTCATGCTGTGCACGCTGATCCTGACCCTGGGCTTCGGACAGATGTTCGCGCTTTTGTCCACATCGCAACAGCTCTTTGGCGAAACCTATGGCCGCGCCGAGAGCTTTACCAAATGGTTCGCCGCCATGGCGCTGCTTTCGGGCATCGGCACGATTGGCAATGCCCGCTATGTCATGCGCTTCGGAATGCGCAGGATCGCGCGTTGGGCCTATGCCATGCAGATCGTCTCATCCATGCTGGCGCTGTCGCTGGTAGCGAGCGGGGCTTTGACCGGAGATGCGGCCTTTTACGGCTTCTTCGTCTGGGCGGTCAGCGTGTTCTTCATGGCCGGCATCACCTTCGGCAATCTGAATGCGCTTGCCATGCAGAACATGCCGCATCTGGCCGGGATGACCGCCAGCGTGGTCTCGGCGCTGTCCTCGCTGGGGGCGGTGCTGATCGCGGCGCCGGTCGGCATGGCCTATGCCGGCACCCCGACCCCGGTGATGCTGGCAACGCTGATCTGTTCCGCCGCCGCCTGGCTGCTGATGCACCTGCTGAACGACTGATCCCCGCGGCGGGCGGGCCCCGCCGCCACGGATCCCTGCCCTCAGCCAAGCCCCGAAAGCGACGCAGTCAGCGCGTGATAGATATCGGGCTTGCCGGGGAAAAGCGTCTCGACCGGGCGACCGGCCTCGTCGATCTCGGCATACCAGCTGCCATTCCGATGATCGATGTGATGGGCGTCGAGATGCACCCAGAGCCGGTCCAGATCCGCCAGCCAGCGCGCGTCCCCGGTCGCCGCATGAAGCGCATGGCCGGTTGCCACCGCTTCGGCCACCGGCCACCACAGACGCCGGCGCTGATCGATCTGACCGTCCCAGCCCATCGTGTAGGCAAGGCCCCCTTCGGGCAGCCATGCTTCTGCCATGGCCCGGCTGTAAAGCTCTGCGGCGGCCTCCAGTATCCATTCGTCCTGCGGGTCGTTGCCGCCAGCGGCGCGCAATTCCACGATCAGCCGCGCCCATTCGATGGCATGGCCGGGCGTGGTGCCCGAGGGGCGGAACATCGGATCGCCCTCGAAATCGCGGTCAAGCTGCCAGTCCGGGGTGAAGTGCTCTGGCACTACCCAGCCTTCCGCCCTTGCATGCCTGTCGATCATGAAGCAGGCAATGGATCGCGCCATCGCCTGATCGACCGGATCTCCCCAGGCCTCATAGGCGGCAATCAGGGCCTCGGTCAGGTGCATATTGGCATTGCCGCCGCGATAGGCGGGCGGGTTGGTCCAGTCAGCGTCGAATGTGTCGGAAACCGCGCCGGGATGGTTTTCCCAGAAACGGGTGCGGATCACATTCATCACCGTCTCGCGCAGCCGCGCCGCATCGGGATGCCCGAGCTTCGCCGCCGAGGCCGCCGCCAGCAACACGAATGCATGCCCGTAGGCCTGCTTGCGCGGATCGAGCGGGCCGCCATCGTCCACGCTCCACCAGAAGCCGCCATATTGGGGATCGAGATGGCCCCTGAACAGGAAATCCATGCCGTGATCGAGCATGGCCCGGGCCTGTGGATGGTTCAGCCGGGCGCCGCGCGCATAGGCATGGATCATCCGCGTGGTCTCGTGCAGCTCACGGGTATTGCCCTGCCCGCGCGGGCCGTCGGGCAACGGGCTGCCATCGGATGCCAGCTTGTAGAAGCCGCCCGCCGGATTGACCGAGGCGGCATGAAAATCGAGAAGCCGCAGCGCCTCGGCGCGGCACCAGTCGGGCCCGTAATCTGACATGTCCCCTCCCTTGGGTCTGGATTGCCGAGATATCGCTTGCCTGTTCCCGGCAAACAGTCAATATGTTCGAAGAAACATATCGAAAGACGAAGCCATGTTACGCCTTGCCCTGATCGCCGCTTTCAGCCTGATGACCAAACAGGCCGTGGCCGAGGAGGTTTCCGTCTTCGCGGCGGCCTCCATGAAAACCGCGCTGGATGAGCTAGCCGCCGATTTCGAAGCGAAGACCGGCCATGAGGTCACGCTGACCTATGCCGGCTCAAACCTGCTGGCGCGCCAGATCATCGGCGGCGCGCCGGCCGATATCTTTATCTCGGCCAATACCGAATGGATGGACGAGGTCGAAAAGGCCGGCATGCTCGTCCAGGGCAGCCCGCAAAAGCTGATCGAAAACCGACTGGTTCTGATCGCCCATGACGACGCCCCGGCGGTCGAGATCACGCCGGAACTCGACCTGAAAACCATGCTGAACGGGGGCAAGCTTGCCATGGCCCTGGTCGATTCCGTCCCGGCCGGCCAATATGGCAAGGCTGCATTGCAAAACTTCGGGCTCTGGGAAGGTGTCGCACCATCGGTAGCTCAGGCCGATAATGTCCGGGCGGCGCTGGCACTGGTTTCGACCGGAGAGGCCCCTTACGGCATCGTCTATGAAAGCGATGCCCATGCCGATCCTACGGTTCATGTCATCGCCACCTTCCCCATGAACAGCCACCCTCGGATCATCTATCCCATGGCGTTGCTGAGCCATGCGCAGGATGAGGCCGACCGGGAATTCTTTTACTTCCTTCTTGGCAGCAGCGCCGACAGCACCTTCCTGGAGCAGGGATTCACGCCGCAGATCCGCCCGCGATGAGCTGGCTGACGCCCGAGCAATGGCAGGCCGTTGCGCTGTCGCTGAAGGTCTCCCTGGTGGCGGTGACGCTGAGCCTGCCGCTGGGGATAGTGACCGCACATGCGCTGGCGCGGTGGCACTTTCCGGGGCGCGGGTTGCTCAATGGGCTGGTTCATCTGCCGCTGATCCTGCCGCCGGTGGTGACCGGCTATCTGCTGCTGCTGGGATTTGGCACACAGGGCGCCATCGGCAAGCCGCTGCATGACTGGCTGGGCATCACTTTCGCCTTCCGCTGGACCGGCGCGGCGCTGGCGGCCGCGATCATGGCCTTTCCACTGATGGTGCGCACCATCCGCCTGTCGATAGACGCTGTGGACCCGAAGCTGGAACAGGCTGCCGCCACGCTCGGCGCAGCTCGCGCGCAGGTGTTTCGCACCGTCACCCTGCCCCTGATCCTGCCCGGCATCATTGCCGGCACCATCATCGCCTTCGCCAAAGCCATGGGCGAATTCGGCGCGACCATCACCTTTGTGTCGAACATTCCCGGCCAGACCCAGACCCTGCCAAGCGCCATCTATACCGAATTGCAGATCCCCGGCGGCGAGGCCGAAGCCGCCAAACTGGTCGCCATTTCCATCGTCATCGCCCTGAGCGCCCTGTTCGCCGCCGAATGGGGAGGCCGGGTTGTGGCCAGACGGGTCTCGGGACGATGAGTCTGTCGGTCGAGCTGCGCCACGACTTTCCCGGCCTGAAGCTGGAGCTGGCCTTTCAGACCGGCCCGGGCGTGACGGCGCTGTTCGGGCGCTCGGGCGCGGGCAAGACCACGCTGGTCAATGCCGTGGCCGGGCTGCTGCGCCCCGATCAGGGCCGGATCATCGCCGGCGGCACGGTTCTGACCGATACCGCACGCGGCATTTTCCTGCCGCCGCACCAGCGCCGGATCGGCTATGTCTTTCAGGATGCGCGGCTGTTCCCGCATCTGAACGTGCGGGCCAATCTGGGTTACGGTGCCCGCTTCGCCCCGCGCAGCGATCGCCCGGATGGCCGGCGCTTTGACGAGATCGTCAATCTGCTGGGCATCCATGCGCTGCTCGATCGCCGTCCCGGCCCCCTTTCAGGCGGCGAGCGTCAGCGGGTGGCGCTTGGCCGCGCCATTCTGTCGGCGCCGCATCTGCTGCTGATGGATGAGCCGCTGGCAGCGTTGGATGAGGCCCGCAAAGCCGAGATCCTGCCCTATCTGGAAAGGCTGCGCGATCTCGGCCTGCCGATCCTTTATGTCAGCCATTCCCTGCCCGAAATCACCCGTCTGGCCGATCAGGTCGTCATGCTGGACGCCGGACGGCTTATCGCCAGCGGCCCGGCCGAAACCGTGTTGGCCGATCCCATCAGCGCGGCATCCCTTGGCCGTGAAACCGGCGCGCTGATCAGCGCCCGGATCGCCGCGCAGGAAGATGACGGGCTGGCCCGGCTGGACACGCCCGCCGGCCCGATCTGGGTCGCACGGCCCGATCTGGTCCCGGGCCAGCAGGTGCGCCTGCGCATTCTGGCGCAGGAGGTCATGCTGGCCGCCGCCCGGCCCAAGGCGATTTCGGCGCTGAACGTTCTGGAGGGCGAGATCGACCGGATCGAGCCCGCGCCCAATGGCTCGGTTCTGGTGCGGCTCAGCCTTGGCAAGGATGCGGCGATCCTATCACGGATTACCGAGCGCTCGCGCCGGGCGCTCGATCTGGCGCCCGGGCGAAGGGTTCATGCCATCCTGAAATCGGTCTCGATTGCGGATGTGGCGCAGGGCTGACCGCCCCGGCCCCTATGCGTTGAACAGGAAATGCAGGACGTCGCCGTCCTTGACCTCATAGGTCTTGCCCTCGACCCGCAGCTTGCCGGCCTCGCGCGCGCCGGCCTCGCCCTTGCCGGCGACGTAATCGTCATAGGCGATGGTTTCGGACCGGATGAAGCCACGCTCGAAGTCGCCATGGATGACGCCGGCCGCCTGCGGAGCCAGCGTGCCCTTGCGGATGGTCCAAGCCCGGGCCTCCTTGGGTCCGACGGTGAAATAGGTCTGAAGGCCCAGCAATTCGTAACCGGCCCGGATCAGACGATCCAATCCGGCCTCTTCCAGACCCATCTCGCCCAAGAACATCTCGGCTTCCTCGGCATCGAGCTGCGAGATTTCTTCCTCGATCCTGGCCGAGATCACCACCTGCCCGGCGCCCTGCTCAGCCGCCACCTGCGCGACCTTGTCCGACAGCGCATTGCCGCGCGCCGCCTCGTCCTCAGCGACGTTGCACACATAAAGCACCGGCTTCGCGGTCAGCAGTTGCAGCATGTTCCAGGCCTTGCGGTCATCATCTGCAATCTCGACCGTGCGGGCCGGGCGACCAGCTTCCAGCGCCTCCTTGGCGGCGGCCATCAGCCGGGCATCTTCCTTGGCCTGCTTGTCGCCGGCATTGATCTTGCGCGACAGGTTGGCCAGCCGCTTTTCCAGGCTTTCCAGATCTGCGATCATCAGCTCGGTCTCGATGGTCTCGGCATCGGCAATCGGATCGACGCGGCCTTCGACATGGGTCACATCGCCATCTTCAAAGCAGCGCAGCACATGGGCGATGGCATCGACCTCGCGGATATTGGCGAGGAACTGGTTGCCGAGGCCTTCGCCCTTTGAAGCGCCCTTCACCAGTCCGGCAATATCCACGAAGGTGATCCGGGTCGGAATGATCTGCTTCGATCCGGCAATCGCGGCCAGCGTATCGAGACGCGGATCGGGCACCGCCACTTCACCGACATTCGGCTCGATGGTGCAGAACGGAAAATTCGCCGCCTGAGCGGCAGCGGTGCGCGTCAGCGCGTTGAACAGGGTGGACTTGCCGACATTCGGCAGCCCGACGATCCCCATGCGAAAGCCCATGTCGATAATCCCGAGATACGGTTGGTTCGGATGGGTCTTTACGCGCGCGCGCCGCGAAGGTCCAGCATCGCGCGGGCCCGACCCGTCTTGATCCATCTTGCCCGGCGCAATCGCTGCGGGTAACGATATGGCAGTTTCAAGCTCAAAGGGTATGAAAATGCTGGGTTTCATTCAGAGGATGTTCGGCGCGCAGCCGGTCGAATGGATCGCCGCCGCCTGCGGGCTGATCAATGTGGCGCTGATCGTGCGCCGCTCGGTCTGGAACTACCCGTTCGGCTTTGCCATGGTCACGCTCTATTTCTTCATCTTCTGGGAATATCGGCTGTATAGCGACGCCTTCCTGCAGGTTTATTTCTTCGTCATTCAGATCTATGGGGTCTGGTACTGGCTGAACCGGTCAGGGCGGCAATGGACGCATCACCGTGGTGCCGCTGCCGCCCCTGCGCTTCGTCGCCTATCTGGGTCTGACCGGGGCGATCTGGATCGCTATCGCCTGGCTGATGGCGCGCTATACCGATGCCGCCGCGCCCTGGCAGGATACGGCGGTGGCCTCGCTCAGCGTGCTGGCGCAATTCCTGCTGTCGCGGCGCAATCCGGAAAGCTGGCTGGTCTGGATCGCCGTCGATCTTCTGGCCATCGAGCTGTTCATCTCGCGCGGGCTGATGCCGACAGCGGCGCTTTACGGGGTGTTCCTGTGCCTGGCGGTGGCAGGTTGGCTGCAATGGCGCCGGGCACCGCGCCAGAAGGTTGCCTGAGCCGATGCGGCGCGGCTTTCTGCTGGGTAAGTTCATGCCGACCCATGCCGGACATCTGTTCCTGTGCGAGGCGGCCCGCGCCCGGGTCGATCAGCTGACGGTCCTGCTGTGCAGCCATGACGCCGAGCCGATCCCCGGCAATCTACGCGCCGACTGGATGCGCGAATGCCTTGCCGGCACCGATATCCGGCTGCTCCATATGCATCGCGACATCCCGCAGGAGCCGGCCGATCACCCGGATTTCTGGGCGATCTGGCGCGCCGCCATCGTTGAGCATCACCCCGAGCCCATCGATTGGGTCTTCGGATCCGAGGATTATGTGGCCTCGCTTGCCAAATCCGTTGGCGCACACCCGTTCATCGTCGATCAAGGCCGGCAGGCCGTGCCGGTTTCAGCCTCAATGATCCGCACCAATCCTGTGCGGCACTGGGACCGGATCCCGATGCCGGTGCGCGGGTATTTTCAGAAGCGCCTCACCCTGCTCGGCCCGGAAAGCGCCGGCAAGACCACCATGGCCGAAACCCTCGCCCGGGAACTCGGCGCCGGTCTGATCCCCGAATATGGCCGCCAATATGACGCGCTGATGCGGCAAGGCAGCGGCTGGAGCGCCGATGATTTCGCCGCGATCATCGAGGGGCATCTTGCGCTTGGAGGGGCGATCTCGCGCCGCGCCGCGCCCCTGGTGATCGAGGATACCGACCCGGTTCAGACCCTGGTCTGGGCGGAATATCTGCTGGGCACCCTGCCGGCCGGGCTTGCCCGGAAGGTCCAGTCCATGCCCCTGCCCGACCATTATCTACTGCTCGATCACCAGACCGGCTGGCATGACGATGGCACCCGCTATTCGGGCGCGCATGAGGTCAGGGCCTGGTTCACCGGGCGTCTGGCCTATTGGCTGGACCGGATCGGGGCAGACTGGACGCTGATCGATCAGCCGGACTGGGCGGATCGTCTGACACGAGCCAGGGCGGCCGCCTTGGGCATCGCGCCCTGAGCAGCCATTCCCCATCTGGAACCAACCGCCTGCTTCCATTAATGGAATATCATAGTCCTCGGCCGGAAACGGATTTTTCTCAGGAACCCGCACTTCATAGGCAAGCTGATACCCTGTTTCGACATTCTGAACCCGAACACGCTGCCCAGGGCCGCGATAATTGACCTCGCCCTGATCGTGGCCGGGGTCGGGCTGGCCGGCGCGCAGACCGGGCCGACCGATGGCACCGAAGGCAAGGATCGGGCCCCCTTCGGCGGCTGAGGCCGCAAGCGCGACCCAAATCCGGGGGGGAGATCGAGCATCCTTGCTGATCCGGCATGCCTGTCGCTGGCCAGGGTTGCGCCTGGCCGGGCATGGGCGCAGTGTGAGGTCAAACCGTCCCCGGCTCCATGGGCCGCAGGCAATATGCAAGCAAGAGTAGCCAGCATGAAACACAGGCGCGGATTCAACTCGCTTCAGATCGCGCTGCATTGGGCCGTCGCGCTCGGTGTGGTCTTCAACTATTTCGTCAGCAGCGGCATGGGCAAGGCGCTGCATCAGCGGCTTGAGGGCACGCCGGTCACGGTTTCCATTGCCCAGCTTCATGTCTTCATCGGCATGACCGTTCTGGTGCTGGCCGTCATCCGCCTGATCGTCCGCCTGACCCGAGGCGCACCGCCACCCGAGGCCGGGCTGATGGGCAAGATCGGCGAATGGACGCATTGGGCGCTTTACGCCTTGCTGCTTCTGGCACCGATCGCGGGGGGCATGGCTTGGCTCGGCGGCGTCGAGGCGGCGGGCGATGTTCACGCCCTGCTGGCCAATCTGCTGTTCTTCCTGGCCTGTTTCCACGCCGCAGCCGCGCTCTATCACCATATGTCCTGAAAGACAGACTGCTGACCCGGATGCTGTGCCCCAGCCGGGACTGAGCTTCTGGCCGAGCCGCTTCCCCCTCAGCCGCCTGGCGACATGTCCGGGCGGCTTTTTCATTGCTGCCTCTGATGCCGTTTCCGGGCTTGCATCCCGCCCGTATGCTGGACAGAATTTATCATATGATTTCAACCTGCCCGCACATTAGGGCCGCCGTAATTTCATCTGCGGCAAAGATGGAAAGACCCACCATGACCTCACATGATCTATCCCTGAACGCAGGCTGGCAATTGTCCCGGACCGGCGGCTTTGAACGCATGAGCATCGATTTTCCCGGCGATATCCACTCGGCCCTGCTTGGTGCCGGGCTGATCGAGGATCCCTATTGGCGGGACCGCGAAACCGATTTCGACTGGATCCATGAAAGCGAATGGCTGGCCGAGCGCGTTTTCGATCTGCCGACGATCAGTGGGCGCCATACACTGAGCATCGAGGGGCTCGATTGCCATGCCGTCATCACTCTCAACGATGTCGAGATCGGCCGAACCCATAATCGCTTTCGCCGCCATGATCTCGATATGAGCGAGGCGCTGTGCGAAGGCAGCAACCGGCTGGGAATCCGCTTTCTGTCGAATTCGGGGGCGGCGCGCGATCTGGCCGGTGCCTCGCCCTTTCCGGTGCCGCATATCTACTGGAACAACCGCCTGCCCCATTACAATTTCCTGCGCAAACCCCAATGCGATGCAGGCTGGGACTGGAATATCGCGCTAAGCCCGTTGGGGATCCATGGCGGGATCAGCCTGCGCCGGACCGGGCCGGCGCGGCTCGATGATGTGATGATCCGCCAGCGCCATGAGGATGAACAGGTCCAGCTGGAGGTCGATCTGATCGTCCATTCCAGAGCCCCCGAACAGCTGACCGCCGGGCTCACGATCAACGGGCAGGAGATCGAGACCGAGGCCCGGCTCTGGCCCGGCACGAACCGCATCGTGATAAGCACGACGATCAAGGCACCGCGCCTGTGGTGGCCGGCAGGGCATGGCGCGCAGGACATGTACGATCTGGAGGTCCGGCTCGGCGATCAGCGCCGCCAGCTGCGCATCGGGCTCAGACAGGTCGAGCTGCTGACCGATACCGACGAGGCCGGGCGCCGCTTCGCCTTCCGCGTCAACGGGCGCGAGATCTTCATGCGCGGCGCCAACTGGATCCCCGCCGATGCACTGCCCGCACGGGCAACACCCGAAACCGTTGCCGATCTTCTCGACAGCGCCGCGCTTGCCAATATGAACATGATCCGGGTCTGGGGCGGCGGCAGCTATGAGCCGGACTGGTTCTACCGGATGTGCTCGGAACGCGGGCTGATGGTCTGGCAGGATTTCATGTTCGCCTGCAATCTTTACCCCGCCGCCGACCGCGCCTGGCTGGACGAGGTGCGCCTTGAGGCCCGCCAGCAGATCCGCCGGCTGTCGGCCCATCCCTGCCTTGCGCTCTGGTGCGGCGATAACGAGCTGCTTGGAGCGTTGAGCTGGTTTGACGAAAGCCGCGCCAACCGCGACCGCTACCTGGCAATCTATGACCGGCTGAACCACGCCCTCGAAGAAGCCATCGAGGATGAGGCGCCGGATGTGCCCTGGTGGCCATCCAGCCCTTCGGTCGGGCGGCTGAGTTTCGGCGATGGCTGGCATGACGACGGCTCGGGCGACATGCATTTCTGGGATGTCTGGCACTCGGCCAGGGGTTTCGAGCATTACCGCTCGGTGCGCCCGCGTTTTTGTTCGGAATTCGGCTTTCAGTCCTTCCCTTCGCTGCGGGTCATCGAAAGCTTTACCCTGCCCGAGGATCGCAATGTATCGTCCCGGGTAATGGAGGTCCATCAACGCAATCCCGGCGGCAACAGCCGGATTGTCGAGACGCTGGCGCGCTATTTCCGCTTTCCCGAAGGGTTTGACGAAATGATCTGGCTCAGCCAGATCGGTCAGGCCTTCGCAATGAAAACCGCCGTCGAGTTCTGGCGGACATCCAAGCCGCGCTGCATGGGCACGCTTTACTGGCAGCTCAATGACACCTGGCCGGTGGCGAGCTGGTCGAGCCTTGAATATGGCGGCGGCTGGAAGGTGCTCCATTACGCCGTGCGCCGCTTTCAGGCGCCGGTACTGGTCACTGGCCAGCCCGATATGGCATCCGGCCAGATCATCCTGCTGGCGGTCAATGACAGTCCGGCTCCGGTCGCGCTCTCGGTCACCGCCCGAGGCGTCAATGCCGGCAGCGGCGAGATGGCGATGATCGGCCGCTGGCAGGTCAGCTGCCCCAACGATCAGGCGGTGGAATTCGCCAGGCTGAGCCCCAAGCTGCTGCGCGAGGGCTGGTTCATGCACTTCGACTGGCGCGACAAGAGCGGGCTGCATCAGGGCGAGAACGAATTCCTGCCGCGCCGGCCCAAGGATTACGACTTCACGCCGCCGGTCATCCGGGCAAGCCAAACCGAGGCCGGCGATGGCGCGCAGGAACTGGTGCTTGAAAGCGACCGCCCTGCGCTTTGGGTGACATGGCAGCCGGGCAGCGATGCGGTCTGGTCGGACAATTGCCTGACGCTGTTACCCGACCGGCCGCGCCGGCTGCGTCTTCTGCGGAGCCGCATCTCGCATATGCCCGAGCGCGATACCGGGATCTGGTCGCTGACCGGGCGCGCCGGCTGATATCGCTCAGCGGCCGGTGAACTTCGGCGCGCGCTTTTGCAGGAAGGCGGTCACGCCTTCCATGAAATCGGCGCTGCGCCCGGCCCGGCCCTGCAATTCGGCCTCGACCTCAAGCTGAGCGGCGAAGCTGTTGGAACCGGATTCGCGGATGGCGCGGCGCACCGAGCGAAAGGCGTCAGTCGGCCCCGAGGCCAGATAGCGCGCCCGCGCCGCCACGCCCGCCTCGAATTCGGCATCGGGATGGCATTGCCAGATCATGCCCCAATCCTCGGCCTGTTTCGCGCTGACCTTCTCGGAAAACAGCATCATCCCCATGGCGCGGGCATTGCCGACCAGACGCGGCACGATCCAGGTACCGCCGGCATCGGGGATCAGGCCGATCCGGGTGAAGGCCAGCGAGAAATAGGCGCTCTCGGCGGCGATCACCACATCGGCTGCCAGTGCAAGGCTTGCCCCGGCCCCGGCGGCCACGCCGTTCACAGCGGCAATCACCGGCGCCCGGCAATTGACCACGGCTTGCAGCATCGGTTCATATTCGCGGCGCAGCGTGCCTTCTACATCGCCGGCGACCGAACGGTCGGTCAGATCCTGACCCGAGCAAAAACCCGGGCCGGCACCGGTCATCACCACGCAGCGGACATCTTCGCCTAGCCCGTTCAGCGCCTCGGTGATCTCGGCCCGCAGACGGGCGTTGAGCGCATTCATCAGCCCGGGGCGGTTCAGGACCAGCGTCGCCACGCCGTCCTGCACCGACAGTTCAATATGTTCGTATGTCATGGGTTTCCTCCTGCCCTGGCCAGAAAGAATGGCCTGTCAGGACCCTTGCGAAAACCCCCGTCGTTGCGTCATTCGCGCATGATTTCGTCGAGACGGGCCTTTTCCTCATCCGAGAGGCGATCAGCCGAACCGGCCTGCACCGCTTCGCCGCGCGCGCGCAGAAAACGCCAGCCGACAAGCAAGGCGATCAGCGCCATCAGCGGGCCGGCCAGATAGAGGATCAGGTTGCCGCCGGTCGCGCGCGGCTCGAAAAGGACGAACTCGCCGAAACGGTCGGTGACGGCATCGACGACCTGATCGTCGCTGTCGCCCGCGACCAGCCGTTCGCGCACGTAAAGCCGCAGGTCGCGGCTGATCGCGGCATTGGATTCGTCGATGGTCTCGCCCTGGCAGACCGGGCAGCGCAGCAGCTTGGAGATCTCGCGCGCCCGCGCCTCCATGGCGGGATCGGGCAGGACCTCATCGGGCTGAACCGCGAAAGCCGGCAGCGCGACAACCAGTGCCAGAACCATGATCAACCGTTTCAGGATCATGCCGATGCCTCCACTGGCCTGGACCGCCGCGCCGCGCCGGCGGCAATCCGGTAGCGCCGGTCCGACAGGCTGACCAGCCCGCCAAGCGCCATCAGCGTGCAGCCCAGCCAGATCCAGCTGGCGAAGGGCTTGATATAGCTGCGCACGGCCCAACCGCCATTCTGCTGCGGATCGCCGATCACCAGATAGATGTCACGGAAGAAACCATTATCGATGGCGGCCTCGGTCGTGGGCATCGCCTGCACCGGATAGACCCGCTTTTCGGGATGCAGCACCGTGACCGGCTTGCCGCCGCGGCTGACCGACATGGTGGCCATGGTCGAAACATAGTTCGGCCCCGGCACCTCTTCGAGAGCATCGAGCGAGATTTCATAGCCGGCAAGATCGAAGCTTTCGCCGATCTTGAGGGTGCGGATATCCTCGACCTGCCAGGCCATCAGCAGGCTGACGCCGATGAAGGTGACGCCCAGCCCGGCATGGGCAAGCGCCTTGCCCCAATCGGCGCGCGGCAGGCGCGAAAGGCGCGAAAGGCCGGCGGAACCCGTGCGGAATTTCAGCTCGGCCAAGGCCCCGAAGACCAGCCAGGAACCGAGCCCCGCGCCGATGACCGCAAGCCCGGTCCGCCCGGTCGAGACCGCGAAGACCAGAGCCATGACCGCAATCGCCAGCACGATGGCGCCGCGCAGCGGGATCAGCGCCCGGCGGATATTGCCGCGCTTCCACGGGATGATCGCCCCGACCGGCAGGATCAGGGCCAGCACCACCATGAAGGGGGTGAAGGCCTGCTCGAAGAAGGGCGCGCCGACCGAAAGCTTGCGCTGGAAGGCGGCCTCGGCGATCAGCGGCCAGACTGTGCCGATAAAGACGACAAAGGCCGACACCGCCAGCAGGATATTGTTCAGAATCAGTGCGCCCTCGCGCGAGACCGGGGCGAAGATCCCCTTGGCCTGCATGGCGCCGGCCCGGAAGGCGTAAAGCGTCAGCGCGCCGCCGACAAAGGCTGCCAGAATGGCCAGAATGAAGACGCCGCGCGCCGGGTCCGAAGCAAAGCTGTGCACCGAGGTGATCACGCCCGAGCGCACGATGAAGGTGCCGATCAGCGAAAAGCCGAAGCCCATGATCGCCAGAAGGATCGTCCAGCTTTTCAGCACCTCGCGCTTTTCGACGACAATCGCCGAATGCAGCAGGGCCGCCGCCAGCAGCCAGGGCATGAAAGAGGCGTTCTCGACCGGGTCCCAGAACCAGAATCCGCCCCAGCCCAGCTCGTAATAGGCCCACCAGGAACCAAGCGCGATGCCGATGCTCAGGAACATCCAGGCCGCCAGCGTCCAGGGCCGCACCCAACGCGCCCATGCTGCATCGACCCGGCCTTCAAGCAGGGCGGCAACCGCGAAGGAAAAGGCCATGCTCATCCCGACATAGCCAAGATAGAGGAAAGGCGGATGGAAGGCCAAGCCCGGATCTTGCAGCAAAGGGTTCAGGCCGCGCCCGTCGAAGGGCGGAACCTCAAAGCGCAGGAAGGGATTGGAGGTAAAAATGATGAACGCATAAAAGGCCGCGCCGATCGCCGCCTGAACAGCCAGCACCCGGGCCCGCAGGCTGGGCGGCAGCTGATTGCCAAAAGCCGCCGCCGTCGCGCCGAACAGCGCCAGGATCATCACCCAGAGCAGCATCGAGCCTTCATGGTTCCCCCACACGCCCGAAACCTTGTAGAGCATCGGCTTGGCGCTATGCGAGTTTTCAAAGACCAGCATCACCGAGAAATCCGAGGTCACAAAGGACACGGTCAGCGCCGCGAAGGCGAAGCCGACCAGTCCGAACTGGACCAGAGCCGCCGGGCGCGCCACCTCCATCCAGACCGGCCAGCCTTTCGCCGCGCCGATCAAAGGCACGAGACACTGAAACAGCGAGATGGCAAATGCGAGAATGAGGGCGAAATGTCCGAGTTCGGCGATCATGGGGAGCTCCTTGCGGGCGGCAATCTAACGCCAAGTCGGGCCGCTGACCAGCGGCGGCGCAAGCCAATCCACGCGGCGACGTGCCGCAGCAGTCACTCCTGCCCGCTTTGCGCCTTGCGATAGGCCTGGATCTCATCGACGACGAAATCGCGAAAGGCGATGACCCGGCGCGAGCCGCGCAGCTCTTCCGGGAAGGCCAAGAAGACCGGCACTTCGGCCGATTCCACGTCGTCGAAGACCCGGACCAGTTCCGGGAAATCGGCGGTCAGGTAATCGGGCAGCACCCCGATGCCGACATTGCTCAGGACCGCCTGAAGCACACCGAAGTAGTTGTTGACCATCAACAGCGAACGCGGATGCTGTTCCAGAAGCTGCTGAACCAGCAGCTTGCCGGCGCTGACCTGCGGCACCGACGGATCCTGGCAGATCACCCGGTGCCGGGACAGATCGGGTACGCTCAACGGCCGACCGGCATCGGCCAGATAGCTGCGCGTTGCGTAAAGCCGCATGCGGATATTCAGAAGCCGGCGCCGGATCAGGTCGGACTGGCTGGGCTCCTTCATGCGGATGGCGACATCGGCCTCGCGCATGGGCAGATCGAGCACGCGTTCTTCGAGGATCAGGTTGACCTTCAGGTCAGGGTAAAGCGCATAGAGCTTGTTCAGGCGCGGCACCAGCCAGAGCGTGCCGAACCCGGTCGCCGCCGTCACCTTCAGCTCGCCCATGACATGTTCTTCGGTATCGCGAATGCGCGCCTCGGCAATGTCGAGCTTGCGGGCCATTTCCGACGTGGCGTTGAACAGCAGCTCGCCCTGCTCGGTCAGGATCAGGCCGCGGGCATGGCGGTGAAACAGCGTCACGCCGAGCTGATCCTCAAGCCCGCGGATCTGCCGGCTGACCGCCGATTGCGACAGACGCAGCGAATCGCCAGCGTGGGTAAGGCTGCCGGCATCGGCAACTGCATGAAATATCCGCAGTTTGTCCCAGTCCATCGGATCACTTTCGTTCGCGAGCGCTATGTAATGATTGTAACTCTTACGCATCGCCAGCCCATTGAGCAACAACCGTGAAGCTCCCGTCCGTTTCAGCCATGCGGCCAGACAGCAGGTTCTGGTCCATGATCCGGCTCATGGCCGGGCACCCTATCGGGCACCCGAAAGGCCCGATCACACACACATGGCCGGAAAGAGACCGGCGGCTTGCCTGCGCCATTGCGGCCCCGGGATGACGCAGGGATATGCGCTCTGTCATGGACTTTGGCCCCGTCCGGGCTTATGTCCCGTCCATAACTGACAAGGACTTCATATGGCGGTTGGCGTTTTCGATTCCGGGCTTGGCGGCCTGACGGTTCATCGGGCCATTCAGGAACGGCTGCCCGATCTGCCTCTGGTCTATTTCGGCGACAGCGCCCATGCGCCTTACGGGGTGCGGACCGCCGATGACATCTATGATCTGACCTGCGCCGCCACCCAGCGGCTCTGGGACGAGGGCTGCGATCTGGTGATCCTGGCCTGCAACACCGCCTCGGCCGCAGCCCTGCGCCGGATGCAGGAGGTGTTCATCCCCGAAGACAAGCGCGTGCTCGGTGTCTTCGTGCCGCTGATCGAGGCACTGACCGAACGGCAATGGGGCGACAATTCGCCGCCCCGCCAGGTCGCGGTTCAGCATGTTGCGCTGTTTGCGACCCCGGCCACCGTCGCCAGCCGCGCCTTCCAGCGCGAACTGGCCTTCCGCGCCATCGGTGTCGATGTCGAGGCCCAGCCCTGCGGCGGCCTCGTTGATGCCATCGAAGACGGCGACGAGATCCTGGCCGAGGCCCTGGTGACCAGCCATGTCGAGGCCTTGAAGCGGCGCATGCCCCATCCGCAGGCCGCCATCCTCGGCTGCACCCATTATCCACTGATGCAGGATGCTTTCCAGCGCGCGCTCGGCCCCGATGTCCGGGTGTTTTCGCAGGCCCGGCTGGTGGCCGACAGCCTCGCCGATTATCTGGAGCGCCATCCCGATCTTCTCGGCAAGGGTATGGAAACGAAATACCTGACCACCGGCGATCCCGCCCGGGTCTCATCCAAGGCGACGCAGTTCATGCGCCGCAGCATCAACTTCACCTCCATCTGAGATATCGCCATGAAGTCCCTGAAAAAGCAGCGCAGAATTCAAGTCCTCATCGCCACAGCCGTGGCTCTGGTGCTGGCGGCCGGGTTGATCGGATATGGTTTTCGGGACGGCATCAACCTCTACCGCGCCCCGACCCAGGTCTTCGATGAGCCGCCCTCGCCGGGCGAGGTCTTCCGGCTGGGCGGTCTGGTCGCGGAAGACACCCTGACCCGCGGCGAAGGCGAGACGGTAAGCTTCTCGGTCACCGACGGTGCCCATATGGTTCCGGTTCGATTTACCGGGGTTCTGCCCGACCTGTTCGAGGAAGGTCAGGGCATGATCGGCACTGGACAGATGGAGGGGGATACTTTCATTGCCACCGAAATCCTGGCCAAGCATGATGAAAATTACATGCCGAAGGAAGTCATCGATTCGCTGAAGGAGGCCGGTGTCTATGAGGCACCGGGCAGCTGAGGCAACGCCCGCTTCGTTAATTTCGGGTTAACGCGATAAGCGCAGCCTCGTCTCCATTCACTGCGAAGGGGGACGGGATGAAATCCGTGAACGACATCGCCAACGAGATCGTGGCGCGCGAAGGGGGGTATGTGAACGACCCCGACGATCCCGGCGGGGCGACAAATCATGGCGTTACCATCGGCACGATGCGCCGGCTCGGGCTCGATCTCAACCGGGACGGCAAGGTCGATACGGCCGATGTGAAGGCGCTGACCCGGGCGCAGGCCGCCGACATCTTCAAGCAACACTACTACCGCGAACCCGGCATCGACGATCTGCCCGAGATCCTGCAGCCCTCGGTCTTCGACATGTATGTCAATTCCGGCGCCAATGCCGTGCGCATCCTGCAGCGGCTGGTCAGCCGCATGGGCTTTGTCACCGACGACGATGGTATGATCGGCCCCAAAACCCTTGCCGCGGTCAGAGCCGCAGTCAGGGCGGCCCCGCGCCATATCGCTGACGCCTACGGGATCGAGAGGCGCAATTATTACTACAATCTCGCCGATGCCCGCCCCGCCAGCCGCAAATATGCGAAAACCCGCGCCGGAGGCAAAGGCGGGTGGATCACCAGGGCCGAGGAATCCATGTCGCCCAAATATCGCCTCACCGACGCTCAGCATCGTGAAAGGACCGCAAAATGGGGATGATCGATCGTTTCATCGGCGTCGGCTCGACTGCCACCAGCATTTCCAATGCCGCTACCGGCGTTGCTGAAGTATTCCGTGAGAACTCGACCCGGCGGATGGAGCTGGACGAGGAAGCCTACCACGCCGCCATGGCCCAGCTCAGCGCGGAATTCGTCGCCGCCAAACGGGGGGGGTTCGACAATTTCGTCAATGGGCTGAACCGCCTGCCACGCCCTTTCCTGACCATCGGCACACTGGCGCTTTTCGTTTATGCCATGGCCGAGCCGGTCGGATTTTCTCAGCGCATGGTCGGGCTACACACCGTGCCTGAGCCGCTGTGGTGGCTGCTCGGCGCGATTGTCTCTTTCTATTTCGGCGCACGCGAGGCCTATTATTTTCGCAATCGCAGCTTCGCGCGGTTGAACAAGCAGGTCGCTCCGCCTGCGACATATTCTCCTTCCGGCAAGCCCATGGATTCGCCGAACAACTATGCCGATAATGCCGCTTTGAGGGATTGGTCGGCTGAACGCATTGGCAATCTTGCATAATTATCGCAGGAGCCATGACCTGTTCACATGACGGATATGGGCCGAAAGGCAAATTTGCCGCTTGCGAGAATGCAGTTCAACCCCTAAATCGGATTATGAAGGTTAATTGGGGGTAACCCGGATTTCCTTCACCTCCCTGTTGGACTTAGGCCGGGCTTCGTGCCCGGCTCTTTTTTGCCGGGACTCTACCTGATGGCGTTGTTGCAAAAGTCAGCGTCTGAGCGTGCCGGCCCCTTTCCCCGGTAGTCTTATGCCACGCGTTCGATCTGGGCGGTGCCGAGCGCATTGAAGCGGTTCATGAGAGCGACACGGATG
>JBKEBH010000007.1:0-1701 GCA_047973065.1 Paracoccus sp. (in: a-proteobacteria)
CGCCGCGCAAGGTGTACGACATCACCCGTCGGCTGCCGCCAGAAATTCTTACCGTGGGTGTATTCCGCAACGAGCATCCCGATCTGGTGGTCAAGCACGCCCACGAGGCGGGCGTGAAGGCCGTGCAGCTCCACGGCCGGGAAACACCGGCCCAGACCCAGCAGATCGCCAAGCATTTCCGCTGGGTGATCAAGGTCTTCGACGTCGGCTCCGAACAGCTCACCCGCGCCGTCGACTATGGCACCCAGATGATCATGATCGACACGCCCAAGGAGCACGGTGGCGGCAAGGTATTCGACTGGGAACTCGCGAGCGATGCGCCCAGCAATCTCGATCTGATTCTCGCCGGTGGCCTGCACCCCGACAATGTGGCCGCCGCCATCGAGGCCGTCGAACCGTGGGGCGTCGATGTGGCGAGCGGGGTCGAGGCCTCACCTGGCCGCAAGGACCCCACCCTCGTGCGCCGTTTTATCAATAATGCTCGCGCCGCCGCCCCCCGGCCCTATCTCGGCGACGACGAGTTCCCCTACGACTGGGCTGACGAATGACCGACCCTGCTGCCAGTACCGTGAAGTTCGATGCCGAATCGCTGATGACCGAACCGTCCGACACCGGTCGTTTCGGAGAGTTCGGAGGCCGTTTCGTGCCCGAAACGCTCATCCCGGCGTGCGACGAACTCGACCGCGAGTTCCGCGTCGCATGGGCCGACACCGCACCGGGAGGGTTCCGCGAGGAACTCGCGACCATCCTGCGCGACTATGCAGGGCGCCCGTCGTTGCTCACCGAGTGTTTCCGGCTTTCCGAGGAGCTGGGGGTGCGGGTGCTGCTCAAGCGGGAGGATCTCAATCACACCGGCTCCCACAAGATTAATAATGTGCTCGGCCAGGCCCTGCTCGCGAAACGGATGGGCAAGACCCGTCTTGTCGCCGAAACCGGCGCCGGTCAGCACGGCGTCGCCAGCGCAACCGCAGCGGCCCTCATGGGACTGCAGTGCAAGGTGTACATGGGGGCCGTCGACGTCGAGCGTCAGGCGCTCAATGTCTTCCGGATGCGCCTCCTCGGCGCCGAGGTTGAGGCAGTCGAATCGGGGTCGCGCACCCTCAAGGATGCCGTCAACGAGGCCATGCGCGACTGGGTCGCCACCGTTGGCGATTCCGCCTACTGCCTCGGTTCGGTGATGGGTCCACATGCATACCCGTGGATGGTGCGTCAGTTCCACCGGGTGATCGGTGACGAAGCCCGCGAGCAGTGTCGCACCCTCTCCGGTGGCGACCCCGATGTTGTGATTGCCTGCGTCGGCGGCGGGTCAAACGCGATCGGCGTTTTCTCCGGTTTTGTCGACACCTCAGCCCGACTCGTCGGCGTTGAGCCCGCCGGCGGAGCAGCCGTTGCACACGGGGTGGCGGGTGTGGTGCACGGCATGCGCAGCTATCTGATGCAGGACGAATACGGCCAGGTCGAAGAGGCGCTGTCGATTTCGGCCGGGCTCGACTATCCCGGTGTCGGACCGGAGCATTCGTATCTGGCATCGATCGGCCGAGCCGAATACCCCAATGTCACCGATGATGAGGTCGTTGAGGCGTTCCAGCTGCTGTCGCGTACCGAGGGCATCATCCCCGCGCTCGAATCGGCCCACGCGATCGCCTGGCTCAGCCGTGAAGCATCATCGATGCAGGGCCAGACCGTGGTGCTCAACCTGTC
>JBKEBH010000068.1:0-3679 GCA_047973065.1 Paracoccus sp. (in: a-proteobacteria)
GCCCGTATTCCCTCGGCGCATCGCACCATCGCAACCCATTGCGGGTGATGAATATTATTCCGCTCAACACGCGCCGATCATCAACGCGCGGCTTGCCCGTTCGTCAGGAACACAGTCCCCCGGACTGTTTTCCGATCTTCCTCACCATGGGAAAGAAGGGTTCGAGACGCGCCATCTGCGCCTCGGTCAGCCAGAAAAGAGTGCTCATTCATAAGATCCCCTTACGGTGCCTGGATCACCTCAACCAACCGAAATCAATGGGTCTGGAGCCTAGGGGGGCGAATCCCTTTGGGAGCGCCATTTTCATCTACATATGCCATGCGCTGCGCCTGTGGGCGGGGTGGAAATGGATATTTGGGCCAAGATGAAAGAGCCGCCCGATCCTTATGTCGGGTGAGGGCTTGCGGCGCGTATCGCAGTCTGTCTTGTCGGGGCGCTCAGGCTTCGTTACCACAGGCCCGAGCAAGAGGAGCGCGCCATGAACGATCGCATCAATTCTCTCAGCCAGGGCCCGGATGAGCAGGGGCGCTTTGGCATTTTTGGCGGGCGTTTCGTTTCGGAAACGCTGATGCCGCTGATCCTGGATCTGGAGCAGGAATATGAGCGAGCGAAGACCGATCCCGCCTTCAAGGCCGAAATGGACGATCTGTGGACCCATTATGTCGGCCGGCCGAGCCCGCTTTACTTTGCTCCGCGCCTGACCGAGGAACTGGGTGGGGCGAAGATCTATCTCAAGCGGGAAGAGCTGAACCATACCGGCAGCCACAAGATCAACAATGTGCTCGGTCAGATTCTGCTGGCGCGGCGCATGGGCAAGACCCGGATCATCGCCGAGACCGGGGCCGGTCAGCACGGCGTGGCAACGGCCACGGTCTGCGCGCGTTTCGGGTTGAAATGCATCGTCTATATGGGCGCAACCGATGTCGAGCGGCAGGCGCCGAACGTGTTTCGGATGCGGCTTCTGGGGGCGGAGGTCGTGCCGGTCACCTCGGGCAAGGGCACGCTGAAGGATGCGATGAATGATGCGCTGCGCGACTGGGTGAGCAATGTCCACGACACTTTCTATTGCATCGGCACCGTCGCCGGCCCGCATCCCTATCCGGCCATGGTCCGCGATTTCCAGTCGATCATCGGGCGTGAGACCAAGGCTCAGATGATGCAGGTCGAGGGCCGGCTGCCTGACAGTGTGATCGCCTGTATCGGCGGCGGCTCGAACGCGATGGGCCTGTTCCATCCGTTCATCGACGATCCCTCGGTGCGCATCATCGGGGTCGAGGCCGGCGGTCACGGCGTCGATGAACGCATGGAGCATTGCGCCTCGCTGACCGGCGGGCGGCCGGGTGTGCTGCACGGGAACCGCACCTATCTGTTGCAGGACGAACAGGGCCAGATCCTCGACGGGCATTCGATCAGCGCCGGGCTGGATTATCCGGGCATCGGGCCGGAACATGCCTTCCTGCATGACAGGGGCCGGGCCGAATATGTCCATGTCACCGATCAGGAGGCGCTTGGTGCCTTCCAGCTTCTGTGCCGCACCGAGGGGATCATTCCTGCGCTGGAGCCCAGCCACGCGCTGGCGCATGTCGCCAGGATCGCGCCGGGTCTGCCCAAGGATCACCTGATGGTGGTCAATCTGTCGGGGCGCGGCGACAAGGATATCTTTACCGTGGCCAAGCATCTGGGCGTCGAGATCAATACCGGCGGTTAAGAAAGCCGGTTGTCAGGAGAGGCATGATGAAAGCAGTCCCCGCCGGTCTTGGCATGGCCTTACTGCTGGCGCTGCCGGCGCAGGCCGATCCGTTCGAGGATTTCGGGACCGCGATGAAATACGGATTGCCGCTGGCGGCGGCGGTCTGTGCGGCCGATCAGGACCGGCTGGAGGATTTTGCCATTCGCGGCATCGTGCAGAGCGCTCTGGTCTGGGGAATGAAGCATGCGTTTGACGGTCAGCCGATCTCGCGCCGCCCCAATGGCGAGGGCAAGGGCTTTCCCTCGGGCCATACCGCTTCGGCCTTTTTCGGGGTCGCCGATCTGGCTGGTAAGTGTTTTGACGATCAGCCCGAGGGCGGCGCGCTGGCTTATGGCGCGGCAGGTCTGACCGGATGGAGCCGGATCGAGGCCGGCAAGCACGATTTCAACCAGGTCGCTGCCGGCGCCCTGATCGGCTTCAGCTTCGGTGCCGCTGATTTCGGCATCGGCACCGAAGGCGCCAGCTTTTCGGTGGGAATGCGATTCTGAGCCCTGGGGCAATCCAGGGGCAGGGACCGCGCCATCCCGAGAGAGCGGCCCAGTCCGGTCCCATCATGCGAGCTCAGACTTTCAGATAATCGGTAATCTCCGCCATGCCAGGGGCGCAGGCCTCCTCCAGGGCGTCGCGCTCGGCTTTGGGCCGGTCGAGCCAGGTGCTTGGCGATTTCCTGATCTGGGCGCTGACGCGGGCAACCCAGTCGGGATCGGCCGACACGCCGAGAAAGCCGAGCGTTTCGGTCAAGGTGGCACCGGGATTGGCGCAGAGCTGTTCATAGCTGAAAGTCTTCGAGCGGTCCGCGGGCATTTGCCCGAGCGTGTGAAACGTACCGACGATCAGGCCCGACCACAGCTGACCCATGGCGGCAACCGGCGGCGGCGAAGATCTCGGGGGTGAGGTTTTCGGGAAGCAGGGCCTGCATCTCGGCGGGAGGTTTCTCGATCCCGCTGCGATCCGCCGTGCAGAACGGATCATAGCCCAGCATCTGCGTCAGTTGCGAAGCGATCATGAACAGCCGGAACGCACTGTGCTGCTGCATCGACAATGCGGTATCGCGCCCGTCGCGCACGATGTTCAGAAAGCGGGCATCGGGATATTGCGCCGAAAGCTGAGACATGAGCACGACCGCCGCGCCCGAGCGTTCCAGCCAGATGCGCTTGCCGAAGCGATGCATCAGCCATTGGAACATCCAGTCCTGATGGCTGCGCACCGAGCGGCGGGGCTGGTCCTGAAAGGCTTCGGCAAGCGCGTTGAACAGCCCATCCGAATTGCCGTCGAAGAAAGGAAGACATTGCAACAAGATGCCGGGTATGCCCGTCTCCAGGGTGAATTGCGTCTTCCTGTTTCGGAATGAATAGATATATTCCGGCGGCTCGACCTCAAGCCGGCTGAGCATATTTATGCGCGGGCCGATCAGTGCGATCTGTTCCCAGAATTCGGCGCCAGTCGGATGTCTATCCCGAAATATTCCGCCGTGCAGCTGTCGAAATCGACACAGAGGCGAAATCTTCCGAAACCGACAGGATTTCGGGATGTTCGTGAAAGAGCTTCGACATCAGCGTTGAACCGCAGCGGCCCGTTCCCAGAACGATGACCGGGTCAGTGATTGGTATGGCTTCCCCCCATGATGATCGGAGCGCCCGCAATTTGCGCGCGCCCATTTGCGTGCCTCGCGGTCACGCATCGGTTTTCTGCCCGCAACCGGCTTTCTTCGCGCCGCAGGCGTATGTCATTGGGCGAGACGACAGGAAATGGCAGGTCATCGATCTGGATTATGTATTTTTTCCTGATCTTACGTTTAAACTGGCAGGCTAGGCTCCAGACCCATTGATTTCGGTTGTTTGAGGTGATTCAGGCTCCGCAAGGGGATCTTATGAATGAGCAATCTTTTCTGGCTGACAGAGGCGCAGATGGCGCGTCTCGAACCCTTCT
>JBKEBH010000259.1:0-11365 GCA_047973065.1 Paracoccus sp. (in: a-proteobacteria)
CAGTTGATCACCGGGGCATCGAGATAATCGAAGGCGTGTTCCATGACATAGGCCGAAAGATGGTTGCCGATGGAGGCCACCGGCCAGCCCTCTTCAACCGTGACCATGCGGTTAGTCTTCATGACTGATGCCAGCACGGTGCCGTAATCGAGCGGGCGCAGGGTACGCAGATCGACCACCTCGGCGTCGATGCCTTCGGCTGCCAGAGCTTCTGCCGCTTCCAGTGCGTGACTGACACCGATGCCGAAGCTGACCAGCGTCACATCCTTGCCGGGGCGCGCAATCCGGGCCTTGCCGAAGGGGATGGTGAAGTCCTCGAGATCCGGGACCTCGAAGCTGCGGCCATAGAGGATCTCGTTTTCCAGGAAGATCACCGGGTTCGGATCGCGAATCGCGGTCTTCATCAGACCTTTCACGTCAGCGGCGCTGTAGGGCATCACCACTTTCAGGCCGGGCACCTGGGCATACCAGGCGGCATAGTCCTGGCTGTGCTGGGCACCAACCCGGGCGGCTGCGCCATTGGCACCGCGGAAGACCATCGGCGCACCCATCTGCCCGCCGGACATATAAAGCGTCTTCGCGGCCGAGTTGATGATGTGGTCGATCGCCTGCATGGCGAAGTTGAAGGTCATGAATTCGACAATCGGGCGCAAGCCGCCAAAGGCCGCGCCGACACCGATTCCGGTGAAGCCGATTTCCGAAATCGGGGTATCGACCACGCGCTTGGGGCCGAACTCGTCCAGAAGACCCTGGCTGATCTTGTAGGCACCCTGGTATTCGCCAACCTCTTCGCCCATCAGGAAGACAGTCGGATCGCGGCGCATTTCTTCGGCCATGGCCTCGCGCAAAGCTTCGCGCACGGTCATGGTCTTCATCTTGGTGCCTTCCGGCCAGTCCGGGCTGGCATTGGCAACCGGCGCGGCAACGGCGGCCGGAGCCGGTGCCGCGTCGGCCGGAGCCTCGGCAGCAGCAGCTGCGGGCGCAGGCGCGGAAACAACCGCATCGGCGCTTTCGCCTTCCTCGATCATCACGGCGATGGGCGTGTTCACCTTCACGCCTTCCGAGCCTTCCGGGATCAGAATCTTGCCGAGGATGCCTTCATCCACGGCTTCGAATTCCATGGTCGCCTTGTCGGTTTCGATCTCGGCCAGGATGTCGCCGGCCGCAACCGTGTCGCCTTCCTTTTTCAGCCATTTCGCCAGTGTCCCTTCCTCCATGGTCGGGGACAGGGCGGGCATCAGGATTTCAGTAGCCATTTCTTATCCCTCCCTCAGGCGTTTTCAGGCGCGTAATCGGCGTAAATATCGGTCCAGAGCTCATCCAGAGACGGCTCGGGGCTTTCCTTGGAATATTCGGCAGCCTGGCTGACGATTTCTTTGATCTCCTTGTCGATTGCCTTGAGATCGTCTTCCGAGGCGTGCTTGCCCTGCAAAAGCAGCTCGCGCACATGATCGATGGCGTCGCGTTCCTCGCGCATTTTCTGCACTTCCTCGCGCGAACGGTATTTCGCCGGGTCAGACATCGAATGGCCGCGATAGCGATAGGTCATGACCTCGAGGATATAGGGGCCCTTGCCGGCACGGCAGTGGGCCACGGCCTTTTCCCCGGCCGCTTTCACCGCCAGCACATCCATGCCATCGACCTGCTCGCCCGGGATGCCGAAGGCTTCGCCGCGACCGAAAAGCGTGGTCGATTTGGTCGAGCGCTTGACCGAGGTGCCCATGGCATATTGGTTGTTTTCAATGACGAAAATCACCGGAAGGTCCCAAAGCTCGGCCATATTGTAGGTTTCATAGACCTGCCCCTGGTTGGCCGCACCGTCACCGAAATAGGTGAAGGTCACCCGGCCGTTTTCCAGATATTTGTCGGCAAAGGCGAGCCCCGCCCCCAACGGAACCTGCGCGGCAACGATGCCGTGACCGCCGTAGAAATGCTTCTCCTTGGAGAACATGTGCATCGAGCCGCCCTTGCCCTTGGAAAGGCCGCCCTCACGCCCGGTCAACTCGGCCATGACGCCGCCCGGATCCATGCCGCAGGCCAGCATATGGCCGTGATCGCGGTATGAGGTGATGCGGTTGTCGCCTTCCTCGGCGGCCGCCTCCAGACCGACGACAACCGCTTCCTGACCGATATAAAGGTGACAGAAGCCACCGATCAGGCCCATGCCATAAAGCTGACCGGCCTTTTCCTCGAATCGGCGGATCAGCAGCATGTCGCGGTAATATTTGAGAAGTTCTTCCTTCGAGACATTCGGCTTGGCGGCTGCCTTTGCCGTGTCGTCGGAAGCTGCGGGTTTCCTGGCCATGCGGGTTCCTCCTGCAAGCTGGCGGGATAGTTCAGCGTTAAACTATCCGTAGCGCATCGCTTGGGGGGCTGCAATCGGCTAACTTGTCCTACCGGATGATGACCTCATCGGGGCGCATCAGCCCCAGCACCTCGCGGGCGCGTTCATCGAGAAGATCTATATCGAGGTAATCGTCGGACAGGCGGCGGGTCAGATTGGTCATCCGGTCCACCTCGGCCTGCAATTCGGCGCGTTCCGCCCTGAGTTCCTCGGTTTCCGCCTGAAGCTGGATGCGCCGCATCAACCCCGACGGGCCCTGAACGGCCGCGAAAGCGAAATAGAGACTGGCCAGCACGGCCAGGATCACGATGACGATCATCGAAAGCGACAGGCGCTGTGACATCCTCTGCCCCGGTTGCGGTCTTCTGTGGACCTTATCGGCCACCATATTCGCACGAATGGCCCTGCGGGGGAAGCGCCAGTGCAGCCTCTTGCAACCGGCAGCTTCGGGAAGTCCGCCAGTCCCGCGCTGCCAATCCCGTGGCCATGACCGGCGTAGAGATTCGGCAGGCCACAAGCTTACCCGCAATATTGGCGATCCGCTCGAAATAATGGCGGGCAAGCTTCCGAGCCCCGGCAAGATCCGCACCATAGCCGCTCTGCCCCGTTCGGAACTCAGCTACCGGTCCCGGACCCGCGACCATATCCTGCCGCGGATCCGGGGCTGAGCCGGTTCAGACCATCATTTCCTTGGTCGCGGTCAGCTTGAGATCCGGCTGATCGCGTTCCACCCGGTCGATGTCCCATTGCAGGCGGGTCAGATAGACCAGATCGCCGTCATGATCATGGGCCATGTGCTGCTTGTTGGTATTGGCGAAGGCCTCGACCTTGTCCCTGGGACCGGCGATCCAGCGGGCCGAGGTGAACTGGCTCGGCTCGAATCGGACCGGGATGCCGTATTCCAGCTCGATCCGACTGGCCAGCACCTCGAATTGCAGCGCACCGACCACGCCGACGATGAAGCCCGAACCGATGGCCGGCTTGAAGACCTTGGCCGCGCCTTCCTCGGCAAATTGCATCAGCGCCTTTTCCAGATGCTTGGCCTTCATCGGATCGGTAGCGCGCACGCTTTGCAGCAGTTCCGGCGCAAAGGACGGGATACCGGTGAAGCGCAGCGCTTCGCCTTCGGTCAGCGCATCGCCGATGCGCAGCTGGCCATGGTTGGGGATGCCGATGATATCGCCGGCCCAGGCCTCTTCGGCCAGCTCGCGGTCGGCGGCCAGAAACAGCACCGGGTTCGACACCGCCATCGGCTTTTTGGTCCGCACATGCAGGAGTTTCATGCCGCGTTCGAAATGGCCCGAGGCGAGACGCACGAAAGCGACCCGGTCGCGGTGCTTGGGGTCCATATTGGCCTGCACCTTGAAGACAAAGCCGGTTACGGGTTTTTCCTCGGGTTCAATCTGGCGCTCGGCAGCGTTCTGGGGCTGGGGCTCGGGCCCGTAATTGCCGATCCCGTCCATCAGCTCGCGCACGCCGAAGCTGTTGATCGCCGAGCCGAACCAGATCGGGGTCAGATGACCTTCCAGGAAAGACTGCCTATCAAAGGCCGGCAGCAGCTCTCGCGCCATTTCCAGCTCTTCGCGCAGCTTGGCCAGCTGTTCGGCGGGGATATGATCGGCCAGTTTCGGATCGTCGATGCCGGAAATCTTCACGGTCTCGGCGACCTTGTTGCGGTCGGCCCGGTCCATGATCTCCAGCTGGTCATTCAGCAGATCGTAAGCCCCGATGAAATCGCGCCCCATGCCGATCGGCCAGCTGGCCGGGGCCACGTCGATGGCGAGGTTTTCCTGAATCTCGTCGATGATCTCGAACGTGTCACGGCTTTCGCGGTCCATCTTGTTACAGAAGGTCAGGATCGGCAGATCGCGCAGCCGACAGACCTCGAACAGCTTGCGGGTCTGGCTTTCCACCCCCTTGGCCCCGTCGATCACCATGATTGCCGCATCGACCGCAGTCAGCGTGCGATAGGTATCTTCGGAGAAATCCGAGTGGCCCGGCGTGTCCACCAGATTGAAGCGGTATTGACCATATTCGAAGGACATCGCCGAGGCCGAGACCGAAATCCCCCGATCCTGCTCCATCTTCATGAAGTCGGACCGCGTGCGCCGGGCCTCGCCCTTGGCGCGGACCTGACCGGCCATCTGGATCGCCCCGCCGAACAGCAGGAACTTTTCTGTCAGCGTGGTTTTGCCGGCATCCGGGTGGCTGATGATCGCGAAGGTGCGACGACGGGCGATCTCGGGCGGTAAGGCAGGGCGGCTCATGGTCATGGAATGTCCTTTCTGAACCGCGCCTCTACCCCGACCGACGCCGGCTCGCAAAGGAAAACCGCCCAGACAGCCCCCCGGGCGGCAGCCGCATGAAGGCGAATCCCGCCCCTCAAAACAGCCACCAAACACATCGCGGCGACGGCCTCAGGGCATTTTTTGCAGGCAGATCTGGAAAAACCACCGGCAAGACTCGGGAAACGCTGATATTTGGACAGTTCGCGGGAACAGAAAGGCGGCTGGAATGTTGACTTGCGAAATTGGATTTCGCATCCTGTTACGCAGCCGTACGAGGTAATGAATGAGCGATAAAACCCTGACCCGCATGGATCTGGCCGAAGCGGTCTTCCGAGAGGTCGGACTGTCCCGACATGAATCGGGCCAGCTCGTCGAAAGCGTGCTGACCCATGTCTCGGATTCGCTTGTGCGCGGCGAACAGGTGAAGATTTCGTCTTTCGGCACTTTCTCGGTGCGCGAAAAGAACGAACGGATCGGCCGCAATCCCAAAACCGGCGAAGAGGTCCCGATCACCCCACGCCGGGTGCTCAGCTTCCGTCCCTCGCATCTGATGAAGGACCGCGTGGCGGTCGGCAATAAGCGGTAGACATGAAAAAGGCAGCCGACGCGTTCCGATCCATTGGCGAAGTTTCGCAATTGATCGGAGTCGCGCCGCATGTGCTGCGTTACTGGGAAACTCAATTTCCCCTTTTTTCTCCGGTCAAGCGCCGCGACGGGCGGCGCTACTACCGCCCGGACGATATTCGCATGGCCGCTGGCCTGTGCGAAATCCTGCGCGAAGAAGGCGTATCGATTCGCGGGGCCAAGAAGCAGATGGCCGCAGATCGCGGCGCGGCGCTGAAGGCGCGCGGAGCGGCGCGCCTTGGCGGCGATTATGCCGAAAAGGTCGAGACCGTCCCGCAAATCACCGGGAATGCACCTTCCCTGCCGCCCCAGGAGGTCCGCCCGGCCACGTCCAGGGCGAAGCCGGAGGTACAACCTGCCCCCGAAGCACCAGCCATCAAACCAGCGGCCCAGCCCGCGCGCCGACACAGGAGCGCGGAAGATATCGAGACCCTGCCGCTTTTTCCCGAACTCGACATGCCAGCCGCGCCGCCCGGGGCGGCCAAAGCAAAACCGACAGCCAGGCCGAAAAAAAGCACGAAGGAGCTGGACTGGCTGCCTCGGCTGAGTGTCATAAATACCGAATTGCGCACGATTTCCGCCCTGCCCCGCAGCGAGGCCGAGGCCATGCTTGCCCGCCTGACCAAGGCTCGCCGCATCCTGGCCGCCTGAGCCATAATCCCGCCCGGCCCGGTGCCCGCGACGACGGTCAGCTTTTTTGTCACACCGCCCCTTGTGTCCCCCTGCCGCTTCGCCCTATATGGCCGACGTGTCGGGCCGTGGCGCAGTCTGGTTAGCGCGTCCGTCTGGGGGGCGGAAGGTCGCGAGTTCGAATCTCGCCGGCCCGACCATCACCGAAACGCCCACTCCTTCGCGGGAGTGGGCGTTCGCATACCCGGAGCCTGACATGAACGGCGTTCTTCCCGACAGCGACCTGCGGCATCTGATCGAGACCGGCGCGATTTCCGCCAGCCCACCGATCATCGACGCGCAGGTTCAGCCGGCCAGTCTCGATCTGCGGCTTGGCAGCAGGGCCTGGCGGCTGCGCGCCTCCTTCCTGCCCGGCAAGGGGCAGCGGGTGGCGGATCGGCTGGCCGATTTCGAAATGCATCAGATGGATCTGACCGATGGCGCCGTGCTGGAAAAAGGCTGCGTCTATCTGGTGCCGCTGATGGAAAGCCTGCGCCTGCCCGGGGGCCATTCGGCGGTTGCCAATGCCAAAAGCTCGACCGGGCGGCTGGATCTGCTGACCCGGTTGATCACCGATGGCGGGGTTGAATTCGACCGCCTGCCCGATGGCTATGACGGCCCGCTTTATGCCGAGATCTGCCCGCGCAGTTTCTCGGTTCTGGTCCGGCCGGGCATGCGGCTGAACCAGCTGCGGCTGCGGCGCGGTCAGGCGGTGCTGGATGATGCGGCGCTGCGAATGCTGCATGCCGAAACCCCGCTGGTCGGGGGCGGGCCGGCGCTGATCGATCAGGGCCTGGGCTTTTCGGTCGATCTGCGGCCCGAGGCCGGCGATCTGGTCGGCTACCGCGCCAAGCCGCATAGCGGCGTGATCGACCTCGACCGGATCGGCGCTTACGATCCGCGCGAATTCTGGGATGCGCTTCATAGCCGCGATGGGCGGCTGATCCTCGATCCCGGTGCCTTCTATATTCTGGTCAGCCGCGAATCGGTGGCGATCCCGCCCGATTTTGCCGCTGAAATGGCCCCCTATCTGGCAATGGTCGGCGAATTCCGCGTCCATTACGCGGGCTTTTTCGATCCGGGTTTCGGCATCGGCCCTTCGGGCCATGGCGCGCGCGGCGTTCTGGAAGTGCGCTGCCATGAAGCGCCTTTCGCGCTGGAACATGGTCAGGTCGTCGGCCGGCTGGTCTATGAGCGCATGAAGGCGCGACCGGCCCGGCTTTACGGGCAGGACATTGCGTCCAACTATCAGGGTCAGGGGCTGAAACTGGCCAAGCAGTTCAGCGCATACGCCGCGTGATCCGCATCGCTTTCTTGGCGCGTTGGGTCATCTGACGGGCATTGCGCTCACCCTGTTTGGCGCGGCGACGTTCCTCCGGGGTCATGTCCTCGGGGTTCTTGCCCTTGTTGGCCATCATCCCGATCCCCTTGGTGATGCCAACGGCCATGGCAGCGCGCATCACCGCCCGCATGAGGTGACGGCCAAATCCATTGACGAATTGATTGGGGTTCATGGTCAGTCCTCTTCACCGAACAGATCACCCGGACGATGGTCATCGCCGGTCGCATCAATATCGTCATCATTGCCCTCGCGGACAAGGGGCAGCCCAAGATCGCCGGGCGGACGGCTGTCCAGAAGCCCGGCAGCGCGCAATTCGCTGAGCCCGGGCAGATCGCGGGCAGTTTCCAGCCCGAAATGGTCCAGAAACGCTTCGGTTACCACGAAGGTCACCGGCCGGCCCGGGGTCATCCGCCGCCGCCCGATCCGCACCCAGCCCAGCTCGATCAGCTGATCGAGCGTCCCGCGCGAGGTCGATACCCCGCGGATTTCCTCGATCTCGGCCCGGGTCACCGGCTGGTGATAGGCAATGATCGCCAGAATCTCGGTCGCGGCCCGCGACAGGCGACGGGTCTCCACGGTTTCGGTCTGCATCAGGAATGACAGATCGGGCGCGGTGCGGAAGGCAAAGGCCTCGCCGATCCGGGCGAGTTCAACCCCCCGCCCCTCATAGCGCCGGCGCAGCGCGGCCACGGCTTCCCCCGGATCCGCGCCCACCGGCATGCGCTCGGCCAGATCGCGCAGGGTGAGCGGGGCACTTGAGGCGAAGAGCATCGCCTCGACCATGCGCTCCTGCTCCTCCAGCGGCGGCGGCGGGAATTCCAGATCATTGCTCATGAGGGTTTCAGCTCGTCCTTGGTGGATTTGCGGCGGATGGCGATCGGGGCGAAGGTCTCGGCCTGACGGATTTCCAGCTGGCCCTGCCGAGCCAGTTCCAGCGTCGCGGCAAAGGTGGCGGCCGTGGCCGAGCGCCCGCGCGCATCCTGCCCCCAGCCATCGGGCAGGAACTCGGCCAGCGAGGTCCATTCGCCGACAAAGCCGATCAGCCCGCGCACCCGCTCCAGCGCCTGTTCCATGGTGAAGATATCCTTGCGGTCAAACGCATAGGGTCGGAATTCATCCTTGGTCTTCAGCCGCGCATAGGCCCGCATCAGGTCGATGAGCCCGACCTCATAGGTGACCGCCCGCCTGCGCGCGATCTGTTCGGGCGCGCCGCGCACGAATCGGGTCTGGCCCAGCCGGTCGCGCCCCATCAGCCGTTCGGCCGACTGGCGCATCGCATCGAGCCGTTCGAGTTGGAAGGCGAGATGGGCGGCCAGATCTTCGGCGGAAGGCCCTTCCTCGCCGGGATCGGGCGGCAAAAGCAGGCGTGACTTCAGGAAGGCCAGCCAGGCGGCCATGACCAGATAATCGGCGGCCAGCTCAATCCGCAGCGCCCGGGCCTTTTCGACAAAAACCAGATATTGTTCAGCCAGTTGCAGGATCGAGACCTGCATCAGATCGACCTTCTGCACCCGCGCCAGCGTCAGCAGCAGATCGAGAGGCCCCTCATAGCCATCGACATCGACGATCAGCGCTTCTTCGGCCCGGCGTTCCTCGACAGCGCGCGCGATTTCCAGCGGCAGCTGTTCGGGCCGGCTCGAACCGGCGCGCTTCGGGCGCAAAGGGGTGACATTATCGGCCAAGGGGACCTCGCGGGTTCAGAGCCGCAAAATCTGCGCCGCAGGGGCGCAAGTCAAGCGTGCCGCGGCCAGCCGACCTCGCCGCCAAGGGCGCGGTAGCGGGCCAGAAGCTCTGCCGCCGGCAGATCGTCCGGCCCCTTGCGCATGGCAATCGCCCGGGCGCCGCGTGCATTGGCCGCCTCACTCATCGCGCCGGCCTCGGCCACCACGGCCTCCATCTCGCCCATATCGGCATGACAATGCAGCACCAGATCGCAGCCCGCCCGGATCGCCGCAGCGCTTCGTTCAGCGATTGTGCCCGACAGACCCTCCATCGAGATATCGTCGGTCATCAGAAGCCCGTCAAAGCCGATCTCATCGCGAATCAGCCCGATCATCCGGGCCGAGGCCGTGGCCGGTGCATCGTCGAGATCCGAGAAACGGATATGCGCGCTCATCCCCATCGGCAGATCACCCAAGGCCTTGAAGGTCGCGAAATCGCTTTGCGACAGATCGGCATGGCTGGCGGTGACCAGCGGGGTTTCCTTGTGGCTGTCGGCCGTCGCCCGGCCATGGCCGGGCATGTGCTTCATGACCGGCAACACCCCGGCGTCCAGCATCCCTTCGGCAGCCGCCCGCCCGCGCGCCACGATATCTTCGACATTTCGGCCAAGGCAGCGGTTCTGCAGGAACGGATGGGTCAGATCCGAGGCGATATCGAGGGTCGGCGCGCAATTGCTGTCGATGCCGACGCCGCGCAGCTCCTGCCCGATCAGGCGATAGCGCAGGCGCATGGCCTCGGGCCCGCGTTCAGCGTCATCCAGCGGCGGTGCCCATTCGGCCCAATGTGGCGCCCGCATCCGCTGCACGCGTCCGCCTTCCTGATCAATGGTGATGACAGCATCGCGCCCAACCGCCTCACGCAGATCCGCGGTCAGGCGGCGCAGCTGGTCCGGGCTTTCAACATTGCGGGCAAAGAGGATGAAGCCCCAAGGATCGGCCGAGCGGAAGAAATCCCGCTCGACCGCCAGAAGTTCGGTGCCCTTGAGCCCGAAGATTGCCGCCGCACTCATTGCGCGGAGGCAGGATAGCAATCGGTGCCTTCGGCGATCAACGCGGCACAGAAGCGGCGGGCGTCATCGCGCGAGCCGAAACCGGCAACGCGCAGGCGATAGAAGGTGCGCCCGTTCTTCTTGGTGGTCTGCACCACCGGCGACTTGCCGGAGAAGAGCGAGGAGTACCGCCCCGAGAGCCGGCCCCATTCGCCAGTGGCCAGCGAATTCGAATCGAAAGCGCCAATCTGCACCAGCGGCGCACCCGACGCGACCCGAACCGGAGCCGGTTCTTCGGCAACGGCTTCGGCCACCGCCTCTTCAATGGCCGGCGCTTCGGCAGCTGCAGCCGGCGCCGCCTGTGCGCGGGCCACGACCGCCGCCGGACGCGGTGCCGGACGCGGCGCGCTGATCACGGCAACCGGCGCGGGTTCTTCAACAACCGGCTCCTCGGTCAGGGCGGGCTCTCCATCGGCGCCGACGATCCCGAGCGAGGCAAGATCGGTCGCTTCGCCAGCAACCAGGCCTGCCTGGGCATCGGCATCCGAAACGGCAACCACGGGTTCTTCGGACGCAACTGGCACGAATTCGGCGGCAATCGCGTTCAGCGTTGCCGGATCGGCCAGTTCGCCCATAGCCATGTCATCGTCCTGCAACCCGGTCGGGGCCGGCGCAATGGCGATTTCGGCATTGGGCGGCAGGGCAACGCCGGCGGCGACCTCGTTCACGGCCAGGCCGCCATTGGCGGTCAGCTCTCCGCCGGGATCGTCAGGCGCAGTGCGGGCCTCACCCGTCGCGGCCCGGATCACCGGCACGCCGGAAACATCGCGCACCACCAGCTTGTAGCCCCAGACCACAAGCCCGATCAGAAGGACGACCGAAACCACTGCACCCAGATAATGGGTCAGCCGGCCAAGCCTTGCGCCAAGACCTTCAGGATATTGTTCGGCATAGGCATGACCTTCATCATACCAGCCGTATTCCTCGTCGTAATCGTCCTGCGCCTGATGCTGATAAGGGTATTGCCGCGCCTTACGAGGCGCGGAATCCGCAAATCGGCGCGTGCCGAAGTCGGTAACTGCCATACGATGCCTGCCTGCCGGGGTGACCGGCTGTTGATAACTGCCCGATCCCGACCAAGGCGCCTTTGTCAGCGCATTTCTTTGGCCGGAGTCACCCCGAGAATAGCAAGACCTGACGAAATGACAACGCCAACGGCACGAACAAGTGCAATTTTTGCCGCCGTGGCCGCCAGATCGCCTTCCTGCACGAAGCGCAGCGACAGATCATCATTGCCGCGATTCCACAAAGAGTGCAGCGATCCGGCCAGATCATACAGGTAGAAGGCCACCCGATGCGGCTCATGCGCCCCGGCCGCAGCCTCGATC
>JBKEBH010000174.1:0-5553 GCA_047973065.1 Paracoccus sp. (in: a-proteobacteria)
TGGCGCCAACCCCGAACCGGATCGCTGCGTCCCGCCGGGTATAACCCGCTTCAACGTGCCGCTGAACCCTGTCCCTCAGATCAGAAGAATACGGTTTACCCATGTGATCCACCTCCAAACAAGGTGAAACACAAATCTCGTCATCACGGAATACCAGGATCCCCGTTTCGTGAAAACCGCTCTAGGTGCGGTGTTGTTCCTTGCCCGCTGATTCTGGCCTGGCGCGGCAAACGGCGGGCGCGCAACCTGTTTCTGATTTCCGGTGCAGCGGTAATGGTCGGGCTTGTTGCCGTCGTTTCAATGATGTTCCAGCCGCATGGTGTGGTGCGTCGCGATTTTGCCACCGTGCCCATACGTCCATTAGCCGGGCTGCAATGCAGATGGGAAGTGAGTGGCGCAATTACGGGCGCACCACCACCGGCACCCGGTTCACCCCGGCCGATCAGATCAATAAGGACAATATCGGGCAACTGGAAATGGCCTGGACCTATCAGACCGGGGCCTATGCCGAGGGCAGAAATGTCGATCAGAATACGCTGATCTATGCCAATGGCACGCTCTATTCCTGCACGCCGGCCAACCAGATCCATGCCATAGATCCGTTGACCGGGCGGGGAAAATGGGTGCTCGATCCCCATGCCTATGCCCCCTTTGCCGGCCGCTGCCGGGGCGTTTCTTATTACGAGGTGGATGGCGGGGCCGGGACCTGTATCCGGCGGCTGGCGATGACCACCATTGATGCGCGTCTAATCTCCATCGACGCCGATACCGGCCTGCCATGTCAGGATTTCGGCGAGAATGGCATCGTCGATATGCGCGAGGGAATGGGGTATTTCGCACCTGCGGTCTACATGTCGAATTCGGCGCCGACAGTCAGCCCTGGCCGTTGACAATTACAAGGTGGGCGAGTCCTCGGGCGTTGTCCGGGCCTGGAGCGGCAAGACCGGCGAGCTGGTCTGGGCCTGAGATATCGGCGCGCCCGAACGCGACGGTGCCCGGCGGCCGCCCGGCGAACAATATACCCCCTTCACGCCAGATGTATGGAGCCACATGGCGGTCGATGAGCAGCGCGGGCTGATCTATCTGCCGACGGGCAACGCGACGCCCGATGTCTGGCTGAACCATCGCCGCGATTTCGACCATGAATATACCGATACCATCGTGGCGCTCGACATCGAGATCGGGCGGGAGCGCTGGCATTTCCGAACCAGCAACAAGGATCTGTGGGATTACGATCTGCCCTCCCAGCCTTCGCTCTATGATATTCCCGATCCTCGGACCGGCGAGATGATTCCAGTGCTGATCCAGCTGACCAAGCGCGGCCAGATTTTCATGCTGAACCGCGAAACCGGCGCGCCGGTCGCCGAAGTCGAGGATCGCCAGATCGACATTTCCGGCGGCGAGCCGACGCTGGGGGGCGTATCCGACGTGTAGCCCTATTCGGTGGGCATGCCTGCGATTGGCAGTGGCCCGTTGACCGAAGCGGATATGTGGGGAGCGACTCCGGTTGATCTGGTGTCCTGCCGGGTGAAGTTTCGGACCAACCGCTATAACGGGACCGAATTCCTGACGCCCGGGGTCGAACCCAATATCGGCTATCCGAGCGCGCTTGGCGGGATGAACTGGGGTTGGGCTCGATTGACGAAAGCCGGCGGCTGCTGTTTGTCAACGACATCCGCTTCCCCATGCTGATCCGTCTGGTGCCGCGCGATGATGTCCCGCGCGAGCAATGGCCGAAGGATGCTCACGCCAAGCTGGCACCGCAGCTGGGTACACCTTTCGGCATTGAGCGCGACCCGCTGACCTCGGCCTTTGGGCTGATCTGCCTGCGCCCGCCCTACGGGACGATGACGGCGGTGGATCTGAACAGCCGGTAGATCGTCTGGCAGCGGCCGGTGGACACCATCGGATGTCTCGATTTCATTGGCGTGCAGACCGGGCTGAAGATCCCCATCGGCATGCCGACGCTTGGCGGCAGTCTGGCGACCGGCAGCGGGCTGTTGTTCTTCGGGGGCGCGATGGACCATTACCTGCGGGTGATGGATAGCGAAACCGGTGACATCCTGCGTGAAATCCCGATCCCGGTCGGCGCGACCGCGACCCCGATGAGCTTCATCGGGGAGGACGGCAAGCAATATATCGTCATCTCGGTCGGCGGCGCGTCATCGGCCGTCGCGGCGTATCGCGGAGATTGCGATATCGCTTACCGCCTGCCGGACCGGACATGACAGCAATGCGGCAGACCGCTGATTTTGGTCTGCCGCTGGATGCGGTGCGGGAATGACCGCGCCCGCTAATGGTCGGTGACGCAACTGTCATGATCGGCAAGTGAGGCCAGTACATAGCATTCGGCGCTGACCCCATCCGCCGTACAGCCCTCGGTAACCCGGACCAGTTCGGTCTCCAGCGCTTCAAGCCGCCGGATGCGGGCGCGCACCTCGTTCAGCTGTGCCTGCGCGATCTCATTGGCGGCCCGGCAGGAGCGGTCGGGATGGTTTTGCAGCTCGATCAGCGCTGAAATCGCCTCAATGGAAAAGCCGAGATCGCGGGCATGTTTGATAAACCCCAGTTGCTCCAGCCCCGCCTTGTCATAGCGGCGCTGATTGCCTTCGGTTCGCTGCGTCGGGACGATCAGGCCCATATCCTCGTAATAGCGGATGGTCGGCACCTTGATCCCGGTGCGCCGTGAAATCTCGCCGATGGAATACATGCGATTTTCCTCTTGAACCTCTAGTCCCTAGAGCAATTACACCAGAAGCTGACACGAATCAAAGGAGCTTCGGATGAGCGGGTGTTGCGGCGGGAATGCCAGATTTGACGGGATGTCGGCTGACTATAAGCGCCGGCTGTGGATCGTCATCGCGCTGAACGCGATCATGTTCGCGGTCGAGATGGGGGCAGGGCAGCTGGCCCGCTCGCAGGCTTTGCAGGCCGATGCGCTGGATTTTCTGGGTGATGCGCTGACCTATGGGGTTTCGCTGGCGGTGATCGGGGCGTCGTTGCGGGTGCGTAGCCTGGCGGCCCTGGCCAAGGGGATCAGCCTGCTGGTCATGGGGCTGTTTGTCTTCGGCTCGACCCTGTGGCGGGTGCTTCACACCACGACGCCCGAGGCCGAGATCATGGGCGCGGTCGGCTTTCTGGCGCTGGCGGTCAATCTGGCCAGTGTCGCGCTGCTTGTGCGTTACAAGGATGGCGATGCCAATGTGCGTTCGGTCTGGCTGTGTTCGCGCAATGACGCGATCGGCAATGTCGCGGTGATGCTGGCGGCGGCCGGGGTCTGGGGTACGGCCAGCGGCTGGCCCGATCTGATCGTTGCCGGGATCATGGCCGGGCTGTTTCTGTCATCATCCTTCCAGATCATCCGGCAGGCTCTGGCCGAGCGGCGCGAGCAGCAAGCCGGGGAACATGGTCACGCGCATTGATGTCGCCGGCTTGCAGGGCGGGTGGGTTGAAAACCCACCCTGCGGGTCGGCTCGCGGCTGCTCGGGCGGGATTGTGCCCCACTTTTTCAGACTGTGGTCTAATCCGGCTGCTGCTGTGACTGCTGCCGGCGTGCTTCGATCAGGGCGGAGCTGAGCAGCCCGGTTGGGATTGCCACAATCGACAGGCCGATCAACAGCAGGAGCCCGGTGAAAATGCGCCCGCCGGTGGTGATCGGATAGACATCGCCATAGCCAACCGTGGTTAATGTCACCAAAGCCCACCACAGGCTTTCCGGCGCCGACCCAAAAGCCTCGGGCTGGACGCCATGTTCGAAGAAATAGATCCCTATCGAGGCGAAATAGAGCAGGACCGCAGCAAAGCAGAGAAAGACCATCAACTCCTTGGATACGGCGGCAAAGGCGCCGATAATCCGGTCATAGGCATCGCCGATCCGCAGGAGCTTGAGCAGCCTCGCCAGCCGGAACAGCCGCAGGCTGCGCACAATGGTCGTATTGCCCGAGAAGGCCAGCATCACCGGCAGCGAGGACAGGAAATCAACCGCGCCCCAGAAGCTGAAAATATAGCGCAGCCGGTTCGGTGACGCATAGATGCGCAGCAGATACTCGACCGAAAACAATGCGCTCAAGGTGATTTCGACCGCGAAGAGTTGCTGGCCATGGCGCCGGATGATTGATGGCACCGTTTCCAGCATCACCAGGATCGCCGCCGCGATGGTCGCGGCGAACAATGTCAGATTAACGGCTTTTCCGAGGCGACCGTGACCTTGCAGAACCGCGCGGATCTGGTCGCGCGGCTTGCTTATTCCCACTCGATCGTTCCCGGCGGCTTCGAGGTGATGTCATAGGTCACCCGGTTGATGCCCTTGACCTCGTTGATGATCCGGGTTGCGGTCTCGCCAAGGAATTCATGGGTGAAGGGATAATAATCCGCCGTCATCCCATCGACCGAGGTTACCGCGCGCAGCGCGCAGGCATAGTCATAAGTCCGCCCGTCGCCCATGACGCCCACGGTCTTGACCGGCAGGATCGCAACGAAAGCCTGCCAGATTTCGTCATAGAGCCCGTGCCTGCGGATCTGGTCGATATAGACCGCGTCGGCCTTGCGCAGGATGTCGAGCTTGTCGCGGGTGATTTCGCCCGGGCAGCGGATCGCCAGGCCCGGACCGGGGAAGGGGTGGCGGCCGATGAACTTGTCGGGCAGGCCAAGCTCGCGGCCAAGGGCGCGAACTTCGTCCTTGAACAGCTCGCGCAGCGGCTCGACCAGTTTCAGGCCCATCTTTTCGGGCAGACCGCCGACATTATGGTGCGATTTGATGGTGACCGAAGGCCCGCCCGAGAAGCTGACGCTTTCAATCACGTCGGGATAAAGCGTGCCCTGGGCCAGAAACTCGGCGCCCTCGATCCCGTTGGCGTATCTCTGGAACACGTCGATGAACAGCCGGCCGATGGTCTTGCGCTTGACCTCGGGGTCCGAAACGCCCTCCAGCGCGCCGATGAACAGCTCGGCCTCGTCGGCATGGATCAGCGGGATGTTGTAATGGTCGCGGAACATGCCGACCACTTCCTCGGCCTCGTTCAGCCGAAGCAGCCCGTGATCGACGAAGACGCAGGTCAGATTGTCGCCGATCGCCTCGTGGATCAGCACCGCGGCAACCGAGGAATCGACCCCGCCCGACAGCCCGCAGATCACCTTCCGGTCGCCGACCTGCTCGCGGATTTTCCGAATGGCCTCCTCGCGGTAACTGGCCATGGTCCAGTCGCCGGCAAAGCCTGCCAGCCGAACGAAATTCTCGTATAGCTTCGCGCCGCGCGGGGTGTGGTGGACCTCGGGGTGGAACTGCACGGCATAGAAGTTGCGCGCCGGATCGGCGGTGATGGCGAAGGGGGCGCCGGGCGAGGTGCCATAGACCCGGAAGCCGGGGGCGATCTTCGAGACATGGTCGCCATGGCTCATCCAGACCTGTTCGCGCCCGTCGCCGGCCTCGAACCAGCCCTCCAGCAGCGGCAGGCGATCCTCGGCCGGGGTGACGAAGGCGCGGCCGAATTCGGCGGTGCCATGGCCGCTTTCCACCAGCCCGCCCAGTTCCTGCATCATCACCTGCTGGCCATA
>JBKEBH010000188.1:0-6944 GCA_047973065.1 Paracoccus sp. (in: a-proteobacteria)
CCTTTTCAGCCGCCTGCCGCTGGCGCATGGCCGCAAGGTTCTGCTGATCCGCCGTCACCCCTGCCGCCGAGGCCAGCGCCCCCTTGAGCGTTCCCGCCAGCGATATCACCCCCGCAATCACGCCCCCCAGCCGTTCAAGCTGCGAAATCACCCCGCCGAACTGCACCCGGTCGCCGGCTTCCAGTTCATCAAAGGCCGCGCGCGCCCGGCTCTGGATATCGTCCAGCTTGACCGCGAAATCATCGCCCGAGACCTCGCCCGCGCGGAAAGCAGCAACAAGTTCGTCCTGCTCGGCCACCAACCGGCGCAGATCGTCTGCGGCCTCGCCGTAACCCCAGCTATCCATCTGCCCGATGGCACCGCGCAGGGCATTGCCGGCCGTCGCCGCTTCCTCGGCCAGACGCTGATACTGGCCCTCAAGCTGCCCCAGCGCCACGGCCTGTTCATCGACCAGATCGCGGTTGCCGGCAAAGGCATCATAGGTTTCATCGCCCAGGGCGGCGCGGGCCTGCGCCTCGCTGTCAAAGATTTCATCCAGTTTCGTGCGCAGGTCGGCAATCTCGGCACCGGCATCGGCAGCCCCCACGATCACGCGCTTGAAGAAATTCCCGGCCGTGGTTTGCAGGTCGCGAAAGCGCCGGTCCAGATCCTCGGCCTTGGCGATCATTTCATCATCCAGCACCGCGCCCGTTTCATGCGCGCGGGCGATGGTGTCGCGCAGCCGGTCCTCGCCCTGGCCCAGCAGTTCAACGAACCGCTCGCCGCCCGTGCCGCCGAAAACCTCGTCTGCGATTCTGATCTGCGCGGCCTTGTCCAGCCCTTCCAGCCGGCCCATGATTTCCAGCATCAGCGCCGAGGGGTCTTTCAGCTTTCGCTTCAGGTCTTCGGCGCGATAGCCCAGCCGTCCGAAGGCCTCGGCCGCAGGCCCCACGCCCGTGGTGATGAATTCATCGGCCCGCAGGGACAGTTCCTTGAAGCCGTCAACCAGCGCATCGACGCCGATGCGGTTCGATTCGGCCACATACGCCCATTCCTGAAACGCCTGCGCCGAAAGGCCGGCGCGTCGGGCCTCGTTGCCGATCTGGGCAATGCCCTGCACCACCTGCCGGGAACTGCGAACGATCTCGGTCAGCCCGCCGACAGCCAGCCCGCCAAGGAAACCGCCAGCCAGCACCTTGCCCATGGAACCGATGCTGCCGGTGACGCTGGCAACCGAATTGCGCACGCTGCCGGCGGCGCGGGTCATATCCTGTTCCATCTGCCGGGTCGCCGATCTGGAACCGCGCCGCAGGCCCTGATAGGTCCGGGTTCCCCGGCTCTCGGCCTGCCGCATGCGCCTTTCGAATTCGGTTATCCGGGCTTCCAGCATCACCACAAGGCGCTCGTCAGCCCCCACGCTTGCGTTCATCATCGCCTCCTATGCGGTCCAAAGATCTTCGGTGAACCAGTCCTGGCTGGTCGTCATGCCGCCCTCATCGGCAGCGCAGCGGGCAACAGCCATGGCGCTGGCAACTGCGCCATCGATCTTGTCTTTCGACTTGCCCTTGTGAAACATCCGGTTGCCGGCCGGATCGGTGCGCACCTCGATATTCGAGAAGTTCCAGCGCAAAACCGGATGGCCACCATGGCGAAACCTGCGCCCGATGATGGCGCGTTCCAGTTCCTTGACCGCCGGGGCCATCGTCACCCAGCCTTGCCGCATTTCCACGGCGGGAAAGCCGTCTTCCAGCAGGTTGTTCAGCATGTTCCGGGCCAGATGCGGGTCAAAGGCGATCTCGCGGACATTGAACCGGGCGCAGATTTCCCTGATCTGATCTTCAACCGCCCGGAAATCGACCACATTGCCGGGCGTTGCGATGATCTGCCCGGCCTCGGCCCATGCCGGATAGGGCACCTGCGCCAGTTCCTCGCGGCCCCGCAGGTTATCCTCGGGACAGAAGAACCACGGATGCACCTGAAAGCCGTCCTCGCCATCGCGCCAGCAGGCCACAACCGCTGTCAGGTCGGAATTGCTGGACAGGTCAACGCCAAGCCAGCAAGGGGCCTCTTTCGCGGCAAGGTCTTCCAGATCGACGGGGAACGCGCCTTCATCATAGATCGACATTTCGACGAATGGATCGGTGGCGTGATCCAGCCAGATATTCAGGTTCAACTGCCGGAATGCTTCGCGGTCGCCGATGCGGCGCTGCCCTTCCTTCGCAAGCTGGCGCAGGCCCTCAATGTCGGGATAACCATGGCGCAGGCCGGGGTTGACGCGGAACCAGATTTCTTCATCGGTCCAGTCGCAATCCTTCGGGGCCTCGAACAGCACCGGCAGGATCGACGGATCATCGACTTCGCCGCGCGCGACCTTGCGGGCATCATCCACGATATCCCAGGCGATGTTTTCCTGACCGCGCCCCGCCGTTGTGGCCACCACCAGAAGGCTGCCCGGCGTTTTGACTAGGCCGGATCGCAGCACGTCCCATAGCTCGCGCTTCTTCCAGGCGTGCAATTCGTCGGCCAGAACGAAAACCGGCGTCCTGCCGTGCTGGGTGCCCGCATCGGCGCTGATCGCTTCGCAGAAGCTGCCGACCTTCGGGAAGGTGATGCGGTTGCGATAATCCAGCGTTCGGATATGGGTCGCGATCTTGGGATGCGCCGTCAGCAGCCCGCGCAATTCCTCATAGGCGATGCGCGCCTGCTTGCGATCAGAGGCGGATGTGATGACTTCGCCGCCCGGCACCCGCTCTGGCCCGACCGTGTGAAGGGCTTCCAGACCGGCGGCAAGGCTGGTCTTTCTGTTGCCCCTCGGCACCAGAATCACCGCCGTCTTGACGATCCGGGTGCCATCCTCATGGCGGGGGCCATAGATGCGCCTGACAATGCGTTCCTGCCACGGGTCAAGCTGGAACGGCTTGCCGCTTTTCGGGTGCCTGAGCATGCGCAGGAACCTGACCGCACGCTCCCCAAAGCCCAGAGGATCGGGGATATCGCTGCCGTCATAGATCCACGTGGGGAAGGTATCAGATAGCGAGGGGGTCGGGTTCATCGTCCTGATCCTCCCTGATCGCGGGCCGGGACCGGGAAACCGGCGTGAGGCCAAGTTCAGCCGCAAGCTGGCGGGCCGAGGCCATGGCCTTGTCCTGCACCCGGATCAGCTTCAATTGCATGTCCGGTTCCGTCTCGCCCTGAATCTGTTTCTCGGTATCGCGCACCCGGCCGATTGCGACACAGTAATTTTCCAGCCCGCCCAGATCGGCCTCGGTCAGGATGCGCCGAAGCGCCAACACCGGCATCACCCGCTTCCATTCCTTCCTTGCCGTGGAAGACAGCCAGGCAGGCGCGGGGATATCCTTCAGCAGCACGGCCTGCGCGCGCACCGGCAACAGCTTCCAGTGATATTCCCAGCCGCCACCACGCCCGGCGCGTCGACGCGCGAATTCGGGATGCGCGCGCCAATTCTCGCGCTTAGCCACATATTCAACACCCTGCCGGTTGCTCGACACATCGGGCAGGCCGGATTCGCCAATCTCGGCGGCAGTCCACCATTCCTGTTTCGGCGCGATCCGGGTCATTCTGCGGCAACCTCCGGACGGGGCAGGACGGCCTCAAGCCGCAGGCCGGCAAGGCTGATGATTTCGAGGCCGAATTCATCGGCAAAGCGGCGGCGGGCGGGCGCACTGGCGCGGTCCCAGGCATTTTTCAGCGCCAGAAACTGCGCATCAGCGGGGCTTTTTTCGACCGGTTGAACAGGGCCTTTAAGCGCCTTCAAAGCGGCCGAGGCGTTCTTCACCCGGCCCTCGGCCATGGCGTCGACGACGTCGTAGCGGCGGGCCGCGTCGGGGATATTCGCGATGTCCTGCAAATCCTTCAGCGTCACCTGCCGGGGGGCGGCGCGCAGCTTGGCGACCTCATCCGGGCCCAGCTTCGATCCGGCGGCGATCAGGCGCTGGACATGACGCACCGTCATGCCGAACTTTTCGGCCGTGACGGTGGTGAACGACTCGATGTCGCTCACCACATCATCGTGCTGATTACCGCGAAAAACACGGTGCGCGGCCTCGGGATGCAGCCGCTCATAGACCGCCTTGCGGGTCGCCAGAAACACGGCGGTATCCAGCGGGTTCAGCTCGGCGCCCGACAGGTTGCCGTCAATCTCCATGATTCGGGCCTGATCGTCCGTGCACTCGAATACACGCACTGGAACCTCGTCCCAGCCCAGTTCGGTCGCCGCTGCCAGACGGTGCGCGCCGTCCAGGACGGTGAACACCATCTCGCCGCCCCGACGCGATTGGCGCACCACGACGGGATTGGCGATCTGGCCGATTTCCTGCACGCTGGCCACGATGGTGGCGACGCCGGCCGGGCTGACCGGACGCAGGCGGATGCCAAGTTCGATCTGGGCCAGCGGCAGGCTGGTTTTCGACGCGATAAGCGTTGGCGCCTTCATTTCTCGGGCCTCTTGTCCAGCGAACTCCGATCAATTCGATCAAGCGTGCGCAGACTGCCCTCAAAAGACTGATGACTTGCGCGCATCATGGTGACATAGAAGCCTGAGAGGCCGCCCTTGCCCGCATCCAACGATTCCCGTGCCGTTTCGGCCCGGTGCAGAAGATCCCGCGCATCGTCCACCGCCGCATCCAGTACATGCTGGAGCAGTTCCTTCAGCTCAGTTGCCTTCATCGTCTCTCCCTCACCCTTCTTCTCTTCTCTCTCACCAATTCACGCGCGCGGCATACACCAGGCATTGCCTACAAAGCCGGTTGTGGATGCCCTCGGATTCGAAGACCTGGCGGCAGCGCATGCAGGGGCGTTCCCGCGTCGCGCTTTTCCGGCGCGCCTCTTCCTGCAGATGCTGCAGGCGGTCCTTTGCTTCGTCATGGCTGTTGAAGATTCCCGACACCCGGTTTCCGTCCCCGTCGACAACCGCCCAGCATGACCTGCCGTCGCGCGCTCTGACTTTTCCGGTGCGCAACATCATGGCTGCACCCCCCAGGCGATGATCAGCACGGCGATGCCGATGCCAAAGACGCAGATCGCCCCCAGAAGATCGCCCACCCAATGGCCGTCCAGCCAGTCGCTGGCCGCCCTGATCCGGCGCCAGCCCGCGCGCAGGGGTGAGAGGATGGCGCGCGGGCTGGCGGGCTTCCGCGCCGCGCCGGTGGCAGCCGGGGCGCAGAAAATATCGCCACCAGGAACGCCGCTTTTCAGCTTGTTCTGATCCTGGCGGCCCCTACCATCGGCTCGGCCAGGAACCTGATGGAGGGATTCGATGACTGACGATCTTGCCGCACGCCTTGAGGCGTTGGAGACCGAACACGAGGTGCTTTCAGCCCGTGTGGAAATGCTGACAAATTTCTTGATGAACGCCATTTCACTGCTCGCCGAAGATGAGGACAGCCAGGCGTTGCGCGACGGCATTGAAAGACTGATCGCCACCTCCAAACGAGGGAGCGACTACAACACCCTGCAGGATGCCCAGGACCTCCTTCGCGCGTTCGAGGTTGTCTTCCCGCCGCCGGGCTCGTAGCGCCCTCGCTTTTCCACGCATAGCGGCCGTATCAAAGAACGCCCGCGGCTGACGCTCGTCGCGCCCGGCCGTGGCCCGCGCATGCACCGCGGGCACGTCGCCATAGGCTTCGGCCGTTTCGCGCAGCGGGAACTTTTCGTCGATCAGCTGCTGTATGCGGTAATTGATGGTGGTGCGGAGCCTCGACAGGCACCCGATCGCGTCCGGGCCACTGAACTCGATCAGGTATTCGGCGATCAGACCTGCGCGATCTGCCTCAGACATCTGAGTTATAGCAAGCCGTGAGATCGAACGCAGGGTAGTGCAGGTATCGGCCATCACGCGACCTCCACAGCGATATGGCGGGCCGTATGCTCGGCCAGCGCCGTCATCAGCCCCAGCGATTCCGCCTCGGCGAACAGCGCGGCCAGCTTGCCGGCTTCGACAACGATCTCCTCGCGCAGATCCCCCCACACTTCGATCAAAAGATCGGGGTCCATCTCGGCCGACCGATCATCGGTTTCAGCCAGCCCGGCATGGAGATGTTTCAGACGCCAGGCACTGGCGCGGATTTCCCGCAGCAAATCATTGACAATCATCAGGCAACCCTCACTTGCAAATTGGTTCTGGAAACCAGACGGGACCGCAGCCGATACATCGTGCGCTGGCACGGAATCGGCGCCCATCCGTTCTGCTCGGCGACCTCGACCATCCGGCGATAGATGTCGCTGCCCCGAGCCGGGCTGGCTGCCAGATCGATGAACAGTTTCAGCACCTCGGGATGGCAGTCGGGCAATGCCTTGCGCGGTCCCGACCAGCGCGGAGCCATGGCGGCGGGCCAGTCGCTGCGGCCCACCATGTAGGTCGCCCGGCGGTAGTTATAGAGTGTGCGGGCCGACAGGCCGGCTTCCAGTGCCACCGCCTCGATGGCCGCGCCGACACGCGATCCCTGCGCAATCAGCTCCTCGACCTGGCGCAGCGCCTCGGCCCGGCTGTCGGCCCGCGTGCGATGCGCATCCGGCAGCGCCGCATAATAGGCCCGCTTCTCGTCCAGATCCTGACGGTCGGAACCGTCAAGGCTGTAAGAACCGTCGCGGCGGATCGCCGGCAGAACGACCGAGGTCACCCATTTGCGGAACCGCTTGGCGGCTGGCTTCCGGCTCATCATGATCAGGGCATAGAGGCCGCTTTCGGTGACCGCCGTCATGGTCTGACGGCCCCCAAGGGTGTCCACTATTACTGGACACCCTTCATCTGCATCGAGACGCGCAACGGCGTCCCGATATTTACCGATTTCCAGAGATCGACAAACATCGGCAGCGACAAAAACAGGATCACCGTCGATCATCACGACGCGAACAGCCTGTTCCTCGAAATCAAAGGGGATGATCGCGGCGGTCATCAGGCAGCTTCCTTCGATTTCGGGGGACGGGGAATGTCGCGCGGCCAGGCC
>JBKEBH010000215.1:0-10391 GCA_047973065.1 Paracoccus sp. (in: a-proteobacteria)
GCTGGCGTCAGCGACACGCTGCACGATATGGAATGGATTGCCGGGCTGATCGACGCCCGCGCGCCGGAACCGGCAAAGCGCGGTCCCTACAAGAAAAGAAATTCAAACTGAGACACTACCAGAATTTTCGACGTGACCTCTTGATAGGGGCCATTATTCTTACCATCTCATTCGATGTGAATAGCATTCACATAAACAATGACAGGGGAATGAGATGCAGTATTACCAAGCGACCGAATATCGTCCGGGGCCGATGTCGCGCATCAGGGATGCGTTGGCCAGCGTGCGGGACTGGCTGGATGAGCGGGGCAAGCTTGCCTGGATCGCCGCTATGATCCTCGGTTTCATCTTCGTCTGGCCGGTTGGGCTGGCCATCCTTCTTTACATGATCGGGAGCAACCGTATGTTCAGCCGTGCCCATTGCCAGCACCGTGCCCGCCGCGATTTTCCGCGTTCGACCGGCAATTCCGCCTTCGACGCCTATCGCGAAGAAACCATGCGACGCCTTGAGGCCGAGCATGCCGAATTTGTCGCCTTCATGGCCCGGCTGCAAGAAGCCCGCGACAAGGCCGAGTTCGACCAGTTCATGAGCGATCGTCAGGACCGCGCCACCGGCCGCAGCGAAAGCCGCGCCGACGCCTGATCCGCGCCTGATGGCGGCAGAAATGAACCGGGCCGGGGAGCGATCCCCGGCCCGGCTATATGAATGTTGTGATTGATGCCTTGCCCGCGCTCAGCGCGTCGGCACCGGCTCCGGGCCGGAATAGTCGTAAAAGCCGCGCCCGGATTTGCGGCCCAGCCAGCCGGCCTCGACATATTTGACCAGCAGCGGGCAGGGGCGATATTTGGTGTCGGCCAACCCGTCATGCAGCACGTTCATGATGGCAAGGCAGGTATCGAGCCCGATGAAATCGCCCAGCTCCAGCGGCCCCATCGGCCAATTGGCCCCCAGCCGCAGCGACTGGTCGATGGATTTGACCGAGCCGACACCTTCATAAAGCGTATAGACCGCCTCATTGATCATCGGGATCAGGATCCGGTTGACGATGAAGGCCGGGAAATCCTCGGCGGTGGCCGAGGTCTTGCCCAGCCTTTCCACCACCTCGACCAGAGCCTTATAGGTCGGCTCGTCGGTGGCGATGCCCCGGATCAGCTCGACCAGCTGCATGACCGGGACCGGGTTCATGAAATGGAAGCCCATGAACTTGCCGGGCCGGTCCGTGCGACTAGCCAGCCGGGTGATCGAGATCGACGAGGTATTCGAGGTCAGGATGGTTTCCGGCTTCAGATGCGGCAACAAATCCTCGAAGATCGCCTGCTTGACGCTTTCACGCTCGGTTGCGGCCTCGATGATCAGATCCGAGGGGCCCAGATCGCCCAGTGCCAGCGTCGTGCTGATCCGCCCGAGCGCGGCATCGCGCGCGTCCGCCGAGATCTTCTCGCCCTTAACCTGCCGGTCGAGGTTTTTTTCGATGGTTGCCAGCGCCTTGTTCAGCGCATCCTGGCTGATATCGGTCATCAGCACGTCATATCCGGCCAGGGCGAAGACATGGGCAATCCCGTTCCCCATCTGTCCTGCGCCAATCACGCCCACCGATTGAATAGCCATCGCTTGCACCCCCTGCTTGGTCGTCGGGACGATAGGGCGGGGCAGGGGGGTGTTTCAATGCGAAACTGACGTCATGTCCTAACCTGCCGAGACCGGGAAAGCGGGAAGCTTGCCGATATCGGCGGCATCGCGTTGGATGATCGGCGTCGCGCATGTATTCGCCGCCATATCGCACAGCCGGTCCATCAAGGCCCGCGATGTAGCCCGGGGGCGTTCAGGAATGCCCCCCTGATAGGTGATCTGTTCGCTGAAATGCACGTCGCTGCCCGGCAACTGCGCCGGCCCGGGGCCTCCGCCGGCTTCATCAGCTGCGCGGTTTCGCCTTCCCCATGGCCGGGGCTGCAACGAAAATCGGTTCGAGCGCCGGTTGAGCGCGATATTCAAGCGATACCCCTCTGCGTGGGGGCTTCGCCGTGCTGGACGCAAGCGGCTGGCACAGTTAAGCTGAGCCCATCCCCGAAAGGCCCAAGATGAGCGCGAACCCGGTTTTCTATCTGATCCCCCTCGGCCTTCTGGTCGTCACCGTGATCCTGACCGTCGGGATTGGCGGCTTCGGCCTTGGCGGCGCGTTCAACCGGCACAATGGCAACCGGCTGATGCGGCTGAGGATCATTGCTCAGGCCGGGGTGATTGCCCTGCTGCTGATCCTCGCGCTCATTTATCGCTGAGGCCCGGCATGGTCGTTCTGAGCCGCATATATACCCGCACCGGCGATGGTGGCGAGACAGCGCTTTCCGATGGCAGCCGTGTTGCGAAGACCGATGCACGGGTCGAGGCCTACGGCTCGGTCGATGAACTGAACGCCGCGCTCGGGATCGTGCGGTTGCATGCCGGCGATCAGGAGGAGGCGATAGCCCGGATCCAGAACGAACTCTTCGATCTTGGCGCCGATCTGTCGCGACCCGCGATTGCGCGCGATGCGCAGGCCTCCTATCCGGTGCTGCGCATGATCGACCCGCAGGTGCGCCGGCTGGAAGAGGAAATCGATGCGATGAATGCCCGGCTGGAGCCGCTGCGCAGTTTCGTCCTGCCTGGCGGCAGCCCGCTTTCGGCGCATCTGCACATGGCCCGCACCATCGCCCGCCGGGCCGAGCGCCGCGCCATCCTGCTGGCCGCGGGCGGCGATGTGAACCCGGTGGCGCTGCGCTATCTCAACCGGCTCTCGGACTGGCTGTTTGTCGCGGCCCGTCTCGCCAATCTCGATCAGGGCGGCGATATCCTGTGGCAGCCAGGCGCCAGCCGGAACCATGTCGGCTGACCTTTGCGTCAACGCAGCGTCACGGGATTTTTCTCTGTTGCAGCCCGGGGCAGGCCGTTATCAATTACATGGAATTGCTTGAGGCAACGAAAGGGAGTGAGCGCCGATGAAGGTACTCGTGCCGGTAAAACGGGTGATCGACTATAACGTGAAGGCCAAGGTGAAAGCCGATGGCTCCGGGGTCGATCTGGCTAATGTCAAAATGTCGATGAACCCCTTTGACGAGATCGCCGTGGAAGAGGCGATCCGCCTGAAGGAAAAGGGCGCGGCCGAGGAAGTCGTCATGGTTTCTGTCGGCGTCAAGCAGGCGCAGGAAACCCTGCGCACTGCGCTTGCCATGGGCGCCGACCGCGCCATTCTGGTGGTGGCTGCCGATGACGTGCACCAGGATATCGAGCCGCTCGCCGTCGCCAAGATCCTCAAGGGCGTGATTGACGCCGAAGCCCCGCAGCTGGTGATCGCCGGCAAACAGGCCATCGACAATGACATGAATGCCACCGGCCAGATGCTGGCGGCGCTGCTCGGCTGGGGTCAGGCGACCTTCGTCAGCAAGCTCGACATCGAAGGCGGGGCCGCCAGGGTCACGCGCGAGGTCGATGGCGGGTTGCAGACCATCGAGGTCAAGCTGCCGGCGATCGTCACCGCCGATCTGCGTCTCAATGAGCCGCGCTATGCCTCGCTGCCCAATATCATGAAGGCCAAGAAAAAGCCGCTGGAGGAAAAGACCGCCGCCGATTTCGGCGTCGATGTCACGCCGCGGCTGGAAGTGGTCTCGACCCGCGAGCCCGAGGGCCGCAAGGCCGGGATCATGGTCGGCTCGGTCGATGAACTGGTTGCGAAACTCAAAGAAGCGGGAGTTGTGTAATGGCTGTTCTGCTGCTTGCTGAAGTCACCAATGGCGAACTGAGCCGCGATGCCACCGCAAAGGCGGTGAATGCGGTCAAACCCCTGGGCGAGATCACGGTGCTGGCCGTCGGCGCCACGGCGAAAGCCGCCGCCGATGAGGCCGCCAAGATCGACGGCGTCGCCAGGGTTCTGATTGCCGAAGATGCGATCTATGGCCACCGCCTGGCCGAGCCGACCGCCGATCTGATCGTCAGCCTGGCCGGCGATTACGACCAGATCGTCGCCCCGGCGACCACGGACGCCAAGAACATCATGCCGCGGGTCGCCGCGCTGCTGGATGTCATGGTGATCTCGGATGTGTCGGGCGTGGTCTCGGCCGACACGTTCGAGCGCCCGGTCTATGCCGGCAACGCCATCCAGACGGTAAAATCGAAAGACCCCAAGAAGGTCATGACCATCCGCACCGCCAGCTTCGATGCGGCTGGCGCAGGCGGGCCGGCCCCGGTCGAAGCGGTGGCGGTTGCTGGCAATCCGGGCCTTTCGGCCTGGGTCAGCGATGAGGTTGCCGAAAGCGACCGGCCGGAACTGACCTCGGCGGGCCGTGTGGTTTCGGGCGGGCGCGGTGTCGGCTCGGAAGAAAACTTCGCCATTATCGAAAAGCTCGCCGACAAGCTCGGCGCCGCTGTCGGCGCCTCGCGCGCGGCGGTGGACAGCGGCTTTGCCCCGAACGACTGGCAGGTCGGCCAGACCGGCAAGATCGTCGCGCCCGAGCTTTACATCGCCGTCGGCATTTCCGGCGCGATCCAGCACCTTGCCGGGATGAAGGACTCGAAGGTCATCGTCGCGATCAACAAGGACGAAGAAGCCCCAATCTTCCAGATCGCCGATTACGGCTTGGTCGCCGACCTCTTCGACGCCGTGCCGGAACTGACCGAAAAGCTCTGAACCTTTGATTTGCACCAATGAGGTCGCCCGGTTCCTGCCGGGCGGCTTTTTATTGCCGGCAGATTGCCTCCGGCGGGGATATTTATGCCAAAGTGAATTTCATCTTGGCTCAAATATCCCCCGCGGAGCGGGCTTGTCCGGTCATGTGTGCCTGTTCGCTGGTCAGATCATGCGCTCCCCTGAGCCTCTGCGCGGGTCTGCGCATATCAGGCGCGCGCGCGCCCCGAATCATTTGTGGCATGAGGTCGGCAATCAGGTTATGCTGGCCGGATCAGACCCGGAAAACCGGGCAGACGGCAGAGGCAGCAACGGGCGGTATCCCATGACGGAGATGGTCTTCGGCGCAACCCCGGTGAGGGCGGGCGATCCGATTCTTCCCAGATGGTGGCGAACGATCGACCGATGGTCGCTCTTTGCCGTTCTCGGTCTTTTCGCCATCGGGCTTTTGCTCGGGCTGGCCGCTTCGGTGCCGCTGGCTGAAAAGAACCATCTGGAGCCCTTCTACTATGTCAAGCGGCAGGCGCTCTTTGGCGGGGTCGGGCTGGCGGTGATGTTCATGATCTCGTTGCTGACGCCGCTTCAGGTGCGCCGGCTCGGGGTGATGGGTTTTTTCATCTCGGTTCTGGTCGTTGCGGCGCTGCCGGTGGCCGGCACCGAGTTCGGCAAGGGGGCGACGCGTTGGCTGAGCCTGGGCTTTGCCTCGGTCCAACCTTCGGAATTCCTCAAGCCCTGCTTCGTCATTGCCGCCGCCTGGTGCCTTGCCGCCAGTCAGGAGGTCGGCGGCCCGCCCGGCAAGTGGATCAGCTTCGGCATGACCGCAGTCGTGGTGGTCATGCTGTCGCTTCAGCCCGATGTTGGCCAGGCTTCGCTGGTGCTGTTTGCCTGGGGGGTGATGTTCTTCGTGGCCGGCGCGCCGATGGTGCTGCTGGCCGGAGTGGCCGGGCTCGCGATTGCCGGAGGCTTCTTCGCTTACGGCGCCTCGGATCACTTCGCGCGGCGGATCGACGGATTCCTCTTGGCTGAAATCGACCCGCGTACCCAGATCGGCTATGCGACTAATGCTATTCAGGAAGGCGGCTTCTTCGGGGTCGGCGTTGGCGAGGGCACGGTGAAATGGTCGCTGCCCGATGCCCATACCGACTTCATCATCGCGGTCGCGGCCGAGGAATACGGGCTGATCCTGGTGCTGATCGTCATCGCGCTTTACGCCACCGTGGTTGTCCGCTCGCTGATGCGCCTGCTGCGCGAGCGTGATGCCTTTGCCCGGATCGCCGGCACCGGCCTTGCCTGCGCCTTCGGCGTGCAGGCGCTGATCAATATGGGCGTTGCGGTGCGCCTGCTGCCGGCCAAGGGGATGACGCTGCCCTTTGTCAGCTATGGCGGCTCCTCGGTGATCGCGTCGGGAATTGCCGTGGGCATGCTGCTGGCGCTGACCCGTTACCGCCCGCAGGGCGAGATGTCGGATGTGATGGGACGGGGACGTTGATTGAGACGGGGACGTTGATGAATCGTTATGCACTGATTGCCGCCGGGGGCACCGGTGGGCACATGTTTCCCGCGCAATCCCTGGCCGAGGTGCTTTTGTCCGAAGGCTGGCGGGTGAAGCTGTCCACCGATGATCGCGGCGCCCGCTATGCCGGCAATTTCCCCGATGAGGTCGCCCGCGAAATCCTGCCCTCGGCCACTACCGCCCGGGGCGGGACCGCCGGCAAGATCAAGGCGCCCTTCAAGATCGCCTCGGGCATTCTGGCGGCGCGCGCCACCTTCAACCGCGACCGGCCCGATGTGGTGATCGGCTTTGGCGGCTATCCGACGATCCCGGCCCTGTCTGCCGCCTGGTATATGGGCATCCCCCGGATGATCCATGAACAGAACGGGGTGATGGGCCGGGTCAATGCTCTCTTTGCGTCCCGGGTGGATCGGGTTGCCTGCGGGATCTGGCCGACCGCGCTGCCGCCCGGGGTAAACGGTATCCATACCGGCAATCCGGTTCGCCGCGCCGTGCTCGATCTGGTCGGTGCGCCTTATGCGGCACCGGGGGAAAGCGGCCCGCTGCACCTGCTGGTCATTGGCGGCAGCCAGGGCGCGAGGGTTCTGTCCGATACCGTGCCCGCCGCCGTGACCGCGCTGCCTGAAGACCTGCGCGCCCGGCTGATCGTCTCGCATCAGGCGCGGGCCGAGGATGGCGAACGGGTCACGGCGGCCTATGCCGCCGCCGGCATCCGCGCCGAAATCGAGCCCTTCTTCGCCGATGTTCCCCGCCGCCTTGCCGAATGCCATCTGGTCATCAGCCGGGCAGGGGCGTCTTCGGTTGCCGATATCACCGTGATTGGCCGGCCGGCGATCCTCATTCCCTATGCGGCGGCGACTGGCGATCACCAAAGCGCCAATGCCCGCGCGCTCTCCGATACCGGGGCGGCAATCGTCATGCCCGAATCCGTGCTTGACGTGGAAAGCCTCGCGCGCGACATGACTGCAATTTTCACCGATGCTGGCCGCGCCACCCAGATGGCGGATGCGGCCCGCGACCTCGGCCGGCCCGATGCGGCCCGGCGTCTCTATGATCTCGTGACGGAGCTTGCCCGATGAATGCTGCGACCAAACTGCCTGGTGAACTCGGACCCATCCATTTCATCGGCATTGGCGGGATCGGCATGTCGGGCATTGCCGAAGTGCTGCTGACGCTTGGCTATGACGTGCAGGGCTCGGATGCGAAGAAATCCAAGATCACCAACCGTCTCGAAGGGCTGGGCGCGCGCGTCTTCGAAGGCCAGCGAGCGGAAAATATCGGCGATGCCGGCGTCGTTGTGATCTCGACCGCGATCAAGCCGGGCAATCCCGAGCTGGAAGAGGCCCGCCGCCGCGGTCTGCCGGTCGTGCGCCGCGCCGAGATGCTGGCCGAGCTGATGCGCCTGAAGTCCAACATCGCGATTGGCGGCACCCATGGTAAGACCACGACCACGACCATGGTCGCGACGCTTCTCGATCATGGCCGCTTTGACCCGACCGTGATCAATGGCGGGGTCATTCACGCCTATGGTTCGAATGCGCGGGCCGGCGCGGGCGAATGGATGGTGGTCGAGGCCGATGAAAGCGACGGCTCCTTCAACCGCCTGCCGGCAACGATTGCCATCATCACCAATATCGACCCCGAACATATGGAACATTGGGGCGATTTCGATAAGCTGCGCGATGGTTTCTATCACTTCGCCTCTTCGGTGCCCTTCTACGGGCTCGCCGTCTGCTGCACCGACCATGCCGAGGTTCAGGCCCTGGTCGGCCGGTTGCGCGACCGCCGCGTCGTGACCTTCGGCTTCAACGCTCAGGCCGATGTGCGTGCGATCAACCTGCACTATGAAAATGGCATTGCCCATTTCGATATCGCCCTTCAGGGCGAGGCCGATCTGAACGATGGCGAAGTCCCGGTGATCGAGGGCTGCACCCTGCCCATGCCCGGTGACCACAATGTCTCGAACGCTCTGGCCGCCGTGGCCGTCGCCCGCCATCTCGGCATGAAGCGCGTTGAGATCCGCGAAGCGCTGGCGGCCTTCGGCGGGGTCGGCCGTCGCTTCACCCGCGTCGGCGAGGTGAACGGCGTCACCATCATCGACGATTACGGCCATCACCCGGTCGAAATCGCCGCCGTGCTGAAAGCCGCCCGCCAGGCCACCAAGGGCCGGGTCATCGCTGTGCACCAGCCGCATCGCTATTCGCGGCTCTCCAGCCTCTTCGAAGATTTCTGCACCTGCTTCAACGAGGCTGACGCGGTCGGCATCGCCGATGTCTATGCTGCCGGCGAGGAGCCGATCCCCGGTGCCTCGCGCGATGATCTGGTCGCCGGTCTGATTGCCCACGGCCACCGTCACGCCCGTGCCATCACCAGCGAGGACGATCTGGTCCAACTGGTCCGCGACGAGGCCCGCCCCGGCGATATGGTGGTCTGCCTCGGCGCCGGCTCGATCTCGGCCTGGGCCAATGCCCTGCCGGCCCGGCTGGCCAGTAAAGCCGCCTGAGCCCGCGCGGATATGCGGCGGCGGCAACATGGCGCCCCATATCCGGCTTGCCCATGTTCAATTGCCTCAGAGGATGGCCCATGCACCGCTCCCTTGTCATCATGCTGACAGCTCCGGTTGCCGCCTGCGCCGCCGAAACCCGGTCCGCTGGGTTTGACAGAAGCCAGTTCAACGTCGTTCGCGGGGGCGTGAACCTGGACGCGCTTGCACTCGCTTGCGCAAAGGATCCCAGGTCGGTTGGCTTCGAAACCTCGCAGGCGTGCTTTTCCGCTCTGCCCATGCCTGAGTAAATCCGCGCGGTGACTTCATCGCTGCCTCGGCTGCTGCTTCCTGGCAGCATTGGCCTCGGCATGGGATGGACGGATGTCCGCCGCGCAGCGCTGGCGGCAGACCCCCGCCCTTGCCGCAATGAGCCGGGCGTGCCAAAGCAAAAGGGTGTAAGCGGTTCCTCATGGAGTGCGTATCGTGCCTGATCCGATAGTTTTATATCCAGTGCTCATGATCTTAGTTTTATTCGGCCCCATCGGCGGTGTCCGTGGCTATCGCGGCGGGGCTGACGACTGGATGTGGATTGGGGTTATGATCCTTGTCGCCTGTGTCAGCGCCGGGCTTTGCTGGGTCGTCGGGATGGGTAAAAGCGGCTATATGCTGGCCGGGCTTATCGGTATCCTCTCATTTTTCGTTTTGCTGTGTGTGGCCGGTGCCCTGGGTATTGGCGCAGCGATCGGCATGCTGCTCCGCTGGATCTTTCCCCTCGCCGGACCAAAGCAGGAACCCGCGACGGAAAAGCCGTCCTTTCCGGCCTTTCCCCAGCCCTCGACGCTCCTGAAGAGGCCTGGCATTCCCTGGGATGTTGCGCTGATTTGCTGTATTGCCGGGCTGGGTGTGGTTCTTAGCCTTCTGGAAAAAGGGTGAGCCCTGCCTTGCGCCTCTACGATCCCTGCCTGAACGGAGAAAACCCATGTCCAGCCTGATCCTGCCGACCCTCGCCGCTTTCCTGCTGCCCGGCCTGACCGGCTGGTTTGCGGGGCGCCGCTTCGGGATCCGCGCGCTCTGGACGGTCCTGGCCGCCGGCGCGGTGCTGGCGATCTGGGGCTGGCTGAACACCCGCACCCCGCTGGCCCATGACGCCGCCCGCGATCAAGCGGTGCTGATCTTCTTCATCCTGCTGCCCGGCGTGGTCTCGCTGATCACCGGCACCCTGATCGGTGCCTGGCAATTCCTGACGCGCCAGCCCGGATAAGCCCGGCTTTCAAAAATAGATCGGCCTCACAGGCGACCGTCCCGTAGGGTGGGGTTCCACCCCACCACCCCGACGCATCCCAGCCGAGACACTTAAGCGCGTCCGCAACTGCCGCCCTCCTTCGCAAGGCTCGCACTCGCTGGTTTCATCTTGCGCGGGAGCGAAGTTGAGGCATGATGCAGGGCATGAATGATTTGCCGAAGATAGATAGTGAAGAGAGTTTGGCGGCTTGGCTGAGAGGGCGATCAAAGGCGAACACCATATTCGTCGCTTACCGAGCAGTAATGCGTACTGTAGCAGTTTGGGTGCAGGACGCACAGCTAAAGCCTGAGCTAAAGCATTTCGGCCTGAACCTGAGTTTCTTGGGATTCCCATGAGGGTTCAGATGTGATTCATCCTTATAGGGAGGATGGATGATGTCAGCACCTTTGCCGGTCGCGCTTCGGGCGCGGTTTCGGAAGTATATTGAAGAAGGGT
>JBKEBH010000217.1:0-3798 GCA_047973065.1 Paracoccus sp. (in: a-proteobacteria)
ATCCGAAATTGCAGGGTTTTCAACGGAACCCTATGAAACCCTGCAGTTCAAAGCTACCAAAACCGATCCTTTGTCTCAGAAAATCAGCATGTTGTCGGTTGTTCAGAGCCAACTAATTAGCACTCTGCCCGATCTGAGCCTGCACTTTGCTCCTCACGCGAGGGATGGCGGATAGAGCCGCCGCCGTGACGCGGGGATCGGTGGCATGGGCCGTGCCGGGGGCGCAGGCCGGGGTAAATTGCTGGGGCGGGTCTATTCGGCGCGCCCGGCGGCCTGCTCATCGACCAGTGAGAAGGGCACGCCCGGCTCGTCCTTGGCGCAGCGGATGACCAGTGAGGTCTTGACCGAGGCGACATTGGGTGTGGCGGTCAGCTGTTCGGTCAGGAAGTGCTGAAAACTGGTCAGATCCGGGGCAACGCATTTGAGGATGAAGTCGATTTCGCCGTTCAGCATGTGGCACTCGCGCACCATCGGCCAGGCGGAGGCCTGACGCTCGAATTCGGCGAGATCGCGTTCGGACTGGTTGAGAAGGCGGACCATGGCGAAGACCTGCACCTGAAAGCCGAGGGTGCGCGCATCGACATCGGCGTGATAGCCTTGGATATAGCCGGCTTCTTCCAGCACCCGGACCCGACGCAGACAGGGGGGGGCGGAAATGCCGACCCTGCGGGCCAGTTCGACATTGGTCATGCGTCCGTCGCCTTGCAGTTCGGCAAGGATCTTGCGGTCGATTTCATCGAGCTTGTTGCCGGACATGGGGCAGTTCCTTCTTTCAACGGTGCAAATCTATATCTGAGCACCCTGTTCGCGCAATAATATTTCGCGGGTGCGACACCGTTTCCCCGTTTGACGGGGTTGCGATTGAAGCGGGCTGGCCCGTGCACTAGCTAGAGGCAAATGACAAGACAGGAGGCCCCGATGGCCGAGGAACACCGCAAACTTCTGATTATCGGCTCTGGTCCGGCGGGTTATACCGCTGCGGTTTACGCCTCGCGCGCCATGCTGGAGCCGCTTCTGGTGCAGGGCATGCAGCCGGGCGGGCAGCTGACCATTACGACCGAAGTCGAAAACTGGCCGGGCCTCATTGAGGTTCAGGGGCCCGAACTGATGGTGAAGATGGAAGAACATGCCCGCGCCATGGGGGCGCAAATCAAGTTCGACACCGTGCTTTCGCTGGATCTGCAAAGCCGGCCTTTCACCGCCACTTGCGATTCCGGCGATGTGATCACCGCCGATGCTGTGATCCTGGCGACGGGTGCTCAGGCGAAATGGCTGGGCCTGCCGTCGGAACAGAAATTCCAGGGCTTCGGGGTTTCGGCCTGCGCGACCTGCGACGGCTTCTTCTATCGCGGCAAGGAAGTGATCGTGGTCGGCGGCGGCAATACCGCTGTTGAAGAAGCGCTGTTCCTGACCAATTTCGCGTCCAAGGTGACATTGGTGCATCGCCGCGATTCGCTGCGCGCTGAAAAGATCCTGCAGCTGCGCCTGATGAAGAACCCCAAGATCGAATGTGTCTGGAACAGCGAGGTGCTGGAAATCATCGGCGATGCCGATCCACTGAGCGTCACCGGCGCGCGGATCCGCAACGTGAAGACCGGCACGCAAAGCGTGATTGAGGCGGCAGGGGTGTTTGTGGCGATCGGTCATGCCCCGGCATCGGAGCTGGTCAAGGATCAGCTTGAACTGCACGATGGCGGCTATGTGAAGGTCGAGCCGGGTTCGACCCGGACCTCGATTCCGGGGGTTTTCGCGGCGGGCGATCTGACCGATCATATCTACCGCCAGGCGGTGACCAGTGCCGGGATGGGCTGCATGGCTGCGCTCGATGCCGAGCGCTTCCTGGCCGGGCACCACGAGGCCGGCGCGCCCGACCCCGATCATGGTGAGCTGTCGGATTCGTAGGCAGGGCATGAGCGTCGGGCGCGAGATCGAGGTCAATGACCTGATGCAGCAGGGCTATCGCTATGTCCTGAGCGCCGATCCGGGGGCGGATTTCGCCCCCGATTTCACGCCAGAGCTCAATCCGGAGGAAATGCTGGCACTTGGCGTTTTTGGCGGCTGCTATCTGACGGATTGCCGGATTGAATTCCCCGGAGATTGGTTTGAAAATGCAAAACTCTCCCCCGGAAAGCCCGATCCGAAACTGGATTATTTCGGAATTGCCGCCAGTCAGCCTCTGGCGGAATGGCGGCGCAAAGGCTGGCTGCACCCGGATGATCCGCGCGGTTGGTTTCTGTGGTATTGCCGTTACTGGCAGGGACGCCGGCACAGCGATGATGCCCGCCAGATCGGGCGCTGGCGGGCCATGCGGCGCCATGCCGCGCAGCTGCGCCGGGCTTGTGATCCGGGCAATCCGTTCTGCCGGCCGCGCCAGCGTCAGGCATTGCTGCATTGGGCATATGACAGCCGTCGGATCTGAATTGCGTTCGATAATCCAGTTGCCGAATTAACGCTGAATAAAATCTATGGATCTATTTCGGCTAATGAAGGTTGAAACGTGACCCAAGGGGCGCTAAGGCGACACCAGCTTCGCGCCCGCCCTGTCCGGGTTTGTTTTGCATTCACCAACGCCGAGTATATGATGACCGCCATACAGCCTAACCTCGATCCGATCCCGGAACTCTATGTTTCCGAAGAAGAGGCCGCGCGCCTGAAGGATGCTGCCGGCGACATGCCGTCATGGGATCTGACGCCGCGCCAGATCTGCGATCTGGAACTGCTGATGAATGGCGGTTTCAATCCGCTGAAGGGCTTTCTGACCGAAGCCGATTACGACGGCGTGGTCGAGAATATGCGCCTTGCCGATGGTGCGCTCTGGCCGATGCCGATCACGCTGGACGTGTCGGAAAAATTCGCCGGTGAAGTCGCCCCGGGCACCGAAATCGCCCTGCGCGATCAGGAAGGTGTCATTCTGGCGACCATGACGGTTTCGGACAAATGGGTGCCGAACAAGGCACGCGAAGCCGAAAAGGTCTTCGGCGCGGACGATCTGGCCCATCCGGCAGTCAACTATCTGCACAATCAGGCCGGCCCGGTTTACCTCGGTGGTCCGGTCAAGGGTCTGCAGGCCCCGATCCATTACGATTTCCGCGGCCGCCGCAATACCCCGAACGAGCTGCGCGCCCAGTTCAAGAAACTCGGCTGGCGCAAGGTCGTGGTCTTCCAGACCCGCAACCCGCTGCACCGCGCCCATCAGGAACTGACCTTCCGCGCCGCCCGCGAGGCCCAGGCCAACCTGATGATCCACCCGGTCGTCGGCATGACCAAGCCAGGCGATGTCGATCACTTTACCCGCGTGCGCTGCTATGAGGCGGTGCTGGACAAGTATCCGGCCGCGACTACGCATCTGTCGTTGTTGAACCTGGCCATGCGCATGGGCGGCCCGCGCGAGGCGGTCTGGCACGGCATCATCCGCCGTAATCACGGCCTGACCCACATGATCGTCGGCCGCGACCATGCCGGTCCGGGCAAGAACAGCCAGGGCAAGGATTTCTATGGCCCCTATGACGCGCAGGAACTGTTCCGCAAGCACCAGTCCGAAATCGGCGTCGAAATGGTCGATTTCAAACAGATGGTCTATGTGCAGGAACGCGCCCAGTACGAGCCCGCCGATGAGATCGAAGACGGCGCGACCGTCCTGAACATTTCCGGCACGGAACTGCGTCGCCGCCTGCGCGAAGGGCTGGAAATTCCCGAATGGTTCAGCTTCCCCGAGGTGGTCCAGCAGTTGCGCCGTACCTCTCCGCCCCGGAACAAGCAGGGCTTCACGGTGTTTTTCACCGGTCTGTCGGGCAGCGG
>JBKEBH010000240.1:0-10450 GCA_047973065.1 Paracoccus sp. (in: a-proteobacteria)
TAAGACTTCCAGTTCGTCGTGCGATAGCGGGCAGGGTCAGGTCGGGTCATGACAGACCATTAAACCCATGGATTCGCCGTGTGAATCCTGCCCGGAAAGGACGTATGCAACAACGCCCAACTGACAAGAAAAAGCCCAATGATTGCAGTGAATTTCTGCAATATTAGTGCCTTAAGAGAAATCTGGTAGCGGAGGAGGGATTTGAACCCCCGACACAAGGATTATGATTCCTCTGCTCTAACCAGCTGAGCTACTCCGCCCCAAGCACCCGCTTCGGGTGGTGGCGATGTAAGGGAGGCCGGCGGGGGCGTCAAGCCGAATCTGACAAAAATCTGACCCCGCTCACCCGTTGCCGCCGCCGCTCATTCCAGGCGATCGTGCCGATATCCTGCCCAATGCTCAAATCGAGCGATCCCCCCGAACCTGTGTGTCACTGCGCCGCGTTTCGTGATTGTCCAACCCCGGATCCAGATCGAGCTTGGATGGCGGGCCCGCCCCGTGCTAGCGCTCGGCAAACAAAAAAGCTGGAGCGGGAGATGAAGTGCTGGATATGCAAAGGACTGACCGTTATGGCCGCCATCATGATCGGCGCGGCCACCTATCTCACCTGGCTTCAGATTTCCGGTAATTTCCACGAAATCAGCCCCGACACCGCTTACCGCGCCGCTCAGATGGACGGACAGAAGCTGGTGCGCTGGCACCGCGATTACGGCATTGCCAGCGTGCTGAACCTGCGCGGCGAAAATGACGGCGCCGACTGGTATGAAACCGAAAAGGCCGTCACCGCCCGGCTCGGCATCGCTCATATCGACTTCAAGATGTCGGCCAGCGAGGAGCTGACCGCCGAGCAGGCGCACGAACTGCTGCAGATTATGCGCGATGCGCCCAAGCCGATGCTGATCCATTGCAAGAGCGGTGCCGACCGCACCGGGCTGGCCTCGGCGCTTTATGTCGCGGCAATCGACGGGCGCGGAGAGGAGGCGGCCGAATTGCAGCTCTCGCCGATCTACGGCCATATCGGCATCCCGGTGGTCAGCGCCGCCTGGCCGATGGATATGACCTGGGAACAGATTGAGGTCGATCTGCTCGGCCTCGACAGTTAATCGGCACCGCGGCCTCCAGCCGTGCGGCGGCAGCGGCGGCGGTCAACGGCCCTGCCTGTGCCTGCTGCCGCTCACTCAGCTGTCCGGTCGTTGCCGATCCGGCTCAGCTTGCCATTCTCGATGACCTCCTGCCTGGATTTCAGATCGACCCGATAATCCGGCACCGTCTCCGGCCATCCCCGATCCCGCAATGGGCAGCGACAGAGCCCGGGTCAAGAACCGGATTTCACGGGCGGCTTCCTTGAGGCATGGTGGCCGGCACGTTCTCAAGACAAATCCGATTGCGCAGGCGTTCTGGAATGAAATCCCGACTCAACTCATCATCTGCCGACGAAATTCCAATCGCAGGCAGGAGCGCGTCCGATCATTGAAAAGCGGACGATACAACTATCCGATCCAAACCGTGCAGATCATGAGTTGAACAGTTGTAGTCCACACATCTGGAGATTGATTTAAGCCAATTAGCATGTTAATATGAAATGGCTATTTGATTATTTATTGCTTTATCAAATGATTTTTGCGCTAAAATTCAATTAATTTAGGGATTTTAAAAATGGTATTAGCAGCAGACGCAATTAATGACGGTTTCATTTTCCTGGACAGCGAGACCTCTGGTGACAATGATGGGAACATCCTGCTCAATGACACCAGCTCAGGCACCGAGGCCTTGACCGTCGCAATAGTGAATGGCGATGCGGCCAATGTCGGGGTCAGCGTTGTCGGCTCCGATGGCGGCACGGCAGTGATCGGCAGTGACGGAACCATCGACTTTTCCGCCAATGGGGATTTCGACGACCTCGCAGCGGGCGAAACCAGGACCACTACATTCACCTACGGGATCAACGTCACCGGCCTTCAGGACAAGGCCGATATTGTTCTCCTTCAGGATCTTTCGGGCTCATTCAGCGACGATCTGCCGAATGTGCAGGCACAGTTTGCCACGCTCTACGCCACCCTGAACGCGGATGGGCGTGACGTCAATTTTGGCGTGGCGAGCTTCATCGACAAGCCGGTCAGTCCTTATGGCGGCTCCAGAGATTACGTCTACAAAACCGACCTGGCCATTACCGGGGACGAGGCCGTCGTTCAGACCGTTCTTGACGGCTTTGTCGCCTCAGGCGGAAATGACGCAGCAGAATCCCAGATCGAAGCCCTGCTTCAGCTCGCGCTTCGCGCCGATGACGAGGTCGGATACCGGGCGGACTCGCAGCGTCTGGTCGTGATCTCGACCGATGCGCCGCCCCATGTCGCCGGCGATTATGCCGGTGCCCCAGAGGGGGCCAATGACGGCGACAATGTCATTGAGGATGAGGATTACCCGAGCGTCGCACAGCTGCGCGATGCGCTGGAGGCGGCCGACATCACGCCGATCTTCTCGGTGACCTCTGATCAGATCAGCACATATGAGGCGCTGGTGGCAGACCTAGGCCGCGGCGTGGTCGTCGAGATTTCCATGGACAGCAGCAATATCTCTGCCGCCGTCATCGACGGCCTGCAAGATGTCGAGACGACCGACACCGCAACCATCACGGCTACCGTAATCGGCACGGAAGACGATGACGGCGGCGATTGCGGCGGCGGCGGGCACCACGGTGGCGGCCATGGCGGCGGGCACGGTGGTGGCCATGGCCATGGCGGCTGGGGCGGTCATCACGGTGGCGGCCACGGGCATGGCGGGGGTTGTGGCGGCGGACACCGGGGGGGTCATGACGCGTATGGCGGCGGCGGCCACCGTGGCGATTACGGTAACCATCACAGATATGCCGATGCCGGCAGCGGCTGGCACGACGGCCCAATGTTCTTCTTCGACGATCTGCTGATCGCCTGACCTCGAACGTGGAAGATGGCCGGGATTTCTCCCGGCCATCTCATCTTTTCCAGATCGGGGCTTGCCGGCTCAGCTCTGCTCGCCGCGCGCCCGCACCACCTGCAGAAGCGGCATGACATCGGACATGTCCGGCCCCGAGGCCTGCCCGGTCACGGCCTTGCGCAGCGGCATGAACAGCGCCTTGCCCTTGCGGCCAGTCGCCTCCTTCACCGCCAAGGTCCATTCGCCCCAGCTTGCGTCCGTATAGGGCGGCGGTGGCAGCAGTTTCATGGCCTCGGCGACGAATTCGGCATCCTCGGGCGCGATTTCGGGCGCGGCGCCCTGGCTGAACAGCCTCCACCAGCCGGCCAGATCGTCCAGCTTCGTGATGTTCTGGGACGCCACGCGCCAGAACCGCTCTGCCTGATCGTCCGGCACGCCAAGCGCCTTGATGCGGTCCTTGACCGCGCCGAAGGGCAGCGACTGGTTCTGATGGCGGGTCAGCGGCCACAGGTCTTCAGCGTCGAATTTGGTCGGCGAGGCACCGAAATGGCTCAGATCGAAGCTGCCCGCGATTTCGTCCATCGACAAAAGCTCGACCGGCTGGCTCGATCCCAGCCGCGACATCATCGATACCAGCGCTTCGGGCGCGACGCCGGCTTCGCGCAGATCCTTGATCGCCAGCGAGCCGAGCCGCTTGGACAGCTCCTCGCCCTGCGCCCCGGTCAGCAGGCTGTGATGAGCGAAGTTCGGAACCTTGCCGCCAATCGCCTCGATGATCTGGATCTGGGTCGCGGTATTGGTGACGTGGTCCGCCCCGCGCACGATATCGGTCACGCCCATATCGGTGTCATCGACCGAGCTGGCGAAGGTATAAAGCACCTGCCCATCGGCCCGGATCAGCACCGGATCGGATACCGAGGCCGCATCAATCGAAATATCGCCGAGGATCCCGTCATTCCACTCGATCCGGTTCTGATCGAGCAGAAAGCGCCAGTACCCCTCGCGCCCCTCGGCGCGCAGCTTCGCGCGGTCGGCATCCGTCAGGTTCAGCCCGGCCCGGTCATAGACCGGCGGGCGGCCCATATTCAGCTGCTTCTTACGCTTCAGGTCCAGCTCGCCCGGGGTCTCGAAGACCTCGTAGAGCTTGTCCTTGCCGCGCAGTTCTTCCTTGACGGATTCATAGCGGTCCAGCCGTTTCGACTGCTGTTCGATCCGATCCCAGCTTATGCCGAGCCATTCCAGATCGCGCTGGATCCCGTCCATATATTCCTGCTTCGAGCGCTCTCGGTCGGTATCGTCGAAGCGCAGGATGAAGGTGCCACCGGCCTTGCGGGCGATCAGGTAGTTGAACAGCGCCGCACGCAGGTTGCCGACATGGATATGCCCCGTGGGTGAAGGGGCGAAACGGGTGGTGGTCATGGCATGTTCCTCTGGATCCGCCCCCTCTTTCACAATGGGCCGATTTTGTCCATATCAACGGGAAAACCGGGGATGAATGATGACCGACTGGACCGAAACGACCGCGCCTTCCGCGGATGCGATAGAAACCATCGCCCGGCAGGTGATCACCAATCTGCCCGCGCCCTTCGCCCCCCATGCGAAGGATATCGTGCTGCGGGTCGCGGACTTCGCCGACGAGGAGATGCTCGACGAGCTGGAAATCGACGACCCGCTCGATCTGACCGGGATCTATGACGGCATCCCGATGACCGAAAAATCCGCCAGCAGCCCCCAGCATTTTCCCGATACGATCTGGCTGTTTCGCCGGGCCCTGCTGGACGAATGGGCAGAGCGCGGCAATGTGACGCTTGGTCAGCTGGTGGCCCATGTGACAGTCCATGAGCTCGCGCATCATTTTGGCTGGTCGGATGACGATATCGCCAGGATAGACAGGTGGTGGGAATGACGCAAAAACCGGTCCTGACCGTGACCCTGAACCCGGCCCTGGATATTTCCACCGGGATCAACAAGGTCGAGCCCGAGCTGAAGCTGCGCTGCGAATCGCCCAGCTTCGATCCGGGCGGCGGCGGGATCAATGTCAGCCGCGCCATCGCGCTGATGGGCGGCAGCTCGCTGCCCCTGGTCGCGCTTGGCGGGGCGGTCGGGATGCGGATGGAGCGGATGCTGCGCAATGCCGGTCTGGACCCGCAGCGCATCGACGCCCCCGGCGAAACCCGCCAGTCCATCGCCGTTCTCGAACATGAAACCGGCCAGCAATACCGCTTTGTCATGCCCGGCCCGGTCTGGTCCGAAACCAAGGTCGAGGCCTCGCTGGAGCGGATTTCCTACCTCGCCACCTCCGGCTCGCTGGTCATTCTGTCCGGCTCGAACCCGCCCGGAGTGCCGGCCGAATATGCGGCGCTTCTGGCGGCCCGACTTGATGGGCGCGATGTCGGGCTGATCGTCGATACTTCCGGGCCGGCACTGCATGCGGTCGCCTCGGGCGGGCATGACATCGCGCTTCTGCGCATGGATCAGGCCGAGGCTGAAGAGCTCGCCGGCATCCCCCTGACCGAGCGCGGCGACACCGCCGCCTTCGCCAGATCGCTGGTCGCCTCCCGCGCGGCCCGGCGCGTCATCGTCGCGCGCGGCGCCGACGGCAATATCATCGCCGCCCCCGAAGGCGCCTGGCATGTCGAGGCCGCCAGGATCAAGGTGGTCAGCAAGGTCGGCGCCGGCGACAGCTTCCTCGCCGGCTTCACCCTCGGTCTGGCGCGCGCGATGTCCGTCCCCGACGCGCTCGGTCTCGGCGCCGCCATGGCCTCAGCCGCCTGCATGACCCCCGCGACCGAGCTCTGCCGCCGCGAGGATGCCGAGGCGCTGTTCGCGGCAAGGGTGGTGACAGAGGTCTAAGGGCTGGACCCATGGCCAGAAAATGACAGCCGCCGCGAAGGCGATGGCCGACAGGAAAACCTTCGGGCACCTGTCGCAGCGGGTCGCGACGCGGCGCCAGTCCTTGATCCTGCCGAACATGATCTCAATTCGGCTGCGGCGTTTGTACCGACGCCTGTCATGTTTCACGGGCATCCTGCGCTGCTTCCGGCCAGGGGTGCACGCGCGTATCCCCTTGTCTTCCAAAGATTCTCTGAACCAATCCGCATCGTAGCCGCGATCCCCGAGCAGCCATTCGACATTCGGCAAACTGCTCACCGGTGCCCGTGCTCCGATGTAGTCGCTGACCTGTCCTGCGGTGACGAACAGGTCAGGCGTCGTCCCTGGCTGTCACACACGGCATGCAACGCCTCTGAATCCTGCGGGGTTGACCTTGCTGTTCCCGCTGCGGCAGTTTCATCCGCAGCAGGGGCCAGGCAGTCTGCGGCCGCAGCAACACATTGGCCAGGAAGCGTCATGAAGCAAGCCCTCACCAAAGACGAGATCAAGCAGCTCACCGACCGTCTGCTGGATATGGCGAAATCCGGGCGCCATCTTGTTGCCATTGCCGGGGCGCCGGGCAGCGGGAAATCCACGCTCAGCGACAGTCTTTGTGCGCAGCTCAATGCGGCGCGGCCTGGTGTCGCCGCCGTAGTTCCGATGGACGGCTATCATTTCGACGATGCGGTGCTGCGTGAAAAAGGCACGCTCGCGCGCAAGGGGGCACCCTTCACCTTCGATGTCGGTGGTCTGAAATCCATGCTCACCCGGCTGCGCGCCAATGAGGAAGCCGAGATCGCCGTTCCGGTCTTCGACCGCCCGCGCGAGCTGTCGCGCGCCGGCGCCCGGCTGATCCAGCGCTCGATTCCGTTGCTGCTGGTAGAAGGCAATTACCTGCTGCTCGATCAGAAGCCTTGGTCGGATCTGCGCCCGCTGTTCGATCTGACCGTCAGGATCGAGGTGCCTATGGCCGAACTGGAACGCCGGCTCCTGGCCCGCTGGCTCGATCACGGCTATTCGCGGCCGGAGGCCGAGGCAAAGGCGCGCGGCAATGACCTGCCCAATGCCGAAACCGTGGCGCACCACTGGCAGGCCACCGATCTGACGCTGGTGCAGGGCCAGGCGCCCGGCCTTGCCGCCGCGCCGGACAGCCCGCCCCGATCAGGCCAGCTCTGAACCCGGCTCCACCGGCGCGATCCCCTCGGGCTTCAGCTTGTGGTCGGGCTCGACATGGATGGTGACCTTGGCCTCGGCAAAAGCTTCGCGGATCGCCGCCTCGACGCGGTCGCAGATCGCGTGGCTTTCGCGCACGCTCATCTCGCCGTCCACAACCAGATGGAACTCGATGAACACAGCCTTCCCGGCGCGGCGGGTCTTCAGATCATGGGTCTGCATCGCACCCGCGCTGGAAAGCCGGATCAACTCTTCGATCCGGGCCTGCTCGCCCGGTTCGACCGCCTTGTCCATCAGCCCATCCATCGAGGCTGCGACCACCCCGAACCCCTCGCGCAGAATGTTCAGCGCAACCAGGATGGCGAGGATCGGATCGAGCACCGCCCAGCCGGTCACCATCGCCAGCACCAGCCCGCCCAGCACCCCGACCGAGGTCCATACATCGCTCATCAAATGGCGCCCGCTGGCATCGAGCGCCGGCGAGCGGTGCGCCCGCCCGGCCCCGATCAATACCCGAGCCCAGAGCAGATTGACCACCATCGCCAGCGCATTCACCCCGAGCCCGAGCGGGCCGAGATCGGTCTCGGCCAGATTTCCGAGTGAGCTCGCCGCTTCGCGCACGATCAGCAGCGCCGCGATGATGATCATGCTGCCCTCGGCCACGGCCGAGACATATTCCGCCTTGTAATGGCCGTATTGATGCCCCCGGTCCGCCGGCCTGGCCGCATAGCGCAGCGCGGCCCAGGCGATGACCGCACCGGTGACATTGACCAGCGATTCCAGCGCGTCCGAATAAAGCGCGACCGAGCCGGTCAGCCGCCAGGCCAGCAGCTTCAGCGCCAGCACGAGAAGCGAAATCGCGATCGAACCGACCGCCAGGGATTGAGTCCTATTCCGGGTCATGGCGGCTCCTTACTGCGCATGACCGGCCATCGCCAGCACCAAGACGCCGAATCATCCCAACCGGCGGATCGGCTCACTCTTTAGGACTGCCCACGGAGTCACTGGACGGATCATGGCTCGCGATGATCGCGCACATCTCGGATGCCAGATCGGCGACAGCCGTGTCCGGGCAGCCGCCGACATAGCTGACCTCCCGATCCGGCCCCCGATAACCGATCTCATCGAAACCATGATCGAGGCAGGGGCTGGCCCGCTGCACATCCTCCCTGTCCCCGGTGTCTGGCAGGGGATGGTTCAGCAGATGGTCACGAACCGCAATGAACGCTCCCGGCTTCAGCTGGTAAGTCCTGACCCGCGGCGCCGCGCTGGCAGGCTTTCTCAGAACCATCTCCATCACATCATTGGGGAACAACCTGGTTTGGCCGGTGGCATGGAGCGAGCCGCGAAAACTGATGCTGACCTCCTCAGCGGCATCTGCCGGCACCACTGGCCCCGCACAGCCCGCCATCACGATCAGCACCAACGCATATCGAAACCCGACCATCACCTTCCCCTCACATCAGGACCGCTCGCTCCGATCAGATTGCCCCCGCCCGGCCATCCGTGACAAGATCGGCGCGACCCGATCCTGATCCAGCGGAGCCCCATATGCGAGCCCTGATTCAACGCGTCAGCGAAGCCTCGGTCACCGCCGGGGGCTGCACGACCGGCGCCATCGGCCCCGGCCTGCTCATTCTGGTCTGCGCCATGGCGGGCGATGACAAGGAAACCGCCGACAAGCTGGCCGCGCGCGCGGCCAAGCTGCGCATCTTCCGGGACGAGGCCGGCAAGATGAACCGCTCGCTTATCGACACGCAGGGCACCGCGCTGGTGGTCAGCCAATTCACCCTCGCCGCCGATACCCGTTCCGGCAACCGCCCGGGCTTTTCGGCCGCTGCCGCCCCGGATCTCGGACGCGCGCTTTACGAGCGCTTCGCAGCAGCCCTGCGCGATCTCGGCATTCCTGTCGAGATGGGTGAGTTCGGCGCCGACATGCAGGTCGCCCTGATCAACAGCGGGCCGGTGACGATCTGGCTCGATAGCGCCGACCGGGCGTAAGCGGCGATGAAATCTGCACGGCCTTCCGTTCATCGCCGCTCACGTGTTTTCCCTCAGACCCCAATCGGCAGCCAAGCAAACACCCACCACTGCATGGATATGCCAGACTATGGATCAATTTTAGCAGCAACACCAATATACACGACAAACTGCACTTCAAATGGACACCCATTCTAGCTTGAAGTGGAATGGGCTATCCGTCTCTCAGCCGGCCAGTTCCTTCAGCATCGCTTCGGCCGCCAGCTTGCCGATATTGTTGCCGGCCAGCGGGCTGTCGCCGCTGATCAGCTTGCGGTCCTGATGGACCATGCCGGAAATATCGCTGTTCAGGATCTCGAACCCCATCGCCGTCAGCCGCTCGCCGAGCTTCCAGCGCAGCTTCCCAGGCATATAACCGATGGCCGGGGTCTGAGCGTCCAGAGCGTCAGGGAAGACGCAGATCTGATAGCCGCGAAAGGGATTGCTCTCGCCCAATGCCAGATAGGCGGCAGGGCCGTGGCAGAGGGCAATGACGAACCGGTCATTCACCGCCGCCCAGGTCAGAGCGGCCGCGACCTCGCTGCTTTCGGGCAGGCCGATCAGCGCGCCATGCCCGCCGGGGATCATGATGGCGGCATAATTATCGAGCCCGGCTGCAATGATATCGGCCAGCTTCTGCGGCTGTTTGAACCGGGGGTGATATGTGTCGAAAAAGCCTTTGACGAGCTCGTCTTCATTCGGCATCGCCCAATATTCAAACTTGACCGGATTGCCCGAGAGGGTCGCAATGTCGAATTCGAAGCCGGCCTTGTCAAGGTGATACATCGGCAAAAGCGTCTCAACCGGGTGATTGCCGGTCGAAAAGAACTTGCCGTTATCGGTCAGAAGATAGCGTTCATCAGCGCCGATCAGCAGGATTTTCTGATCGCCTGTATAGGGGTTCGGATAATCGGCTCCGCTCAGATCGGATTTCGGCGATGTGAACTGGCTTAACGAATAGGGAGACGGGAAGAAGGCGTCCTTCTCGGCCAGGTCGGGGGTCGGGGTCTTGTTGGCAGGGTCTTGGTCAGTCATGACAAACCTCACAGCAAACTGTTTCCGTCCCCAGAGCTTACGCACGGACGGGTGAGCTGAAAACCGGAACGCTCGGGCATCAGCCGAGCCCTGCCGAATGCCGCCCCAGGCTCCGTGGACACTTACCCGATCCACAGGACAATTGCGGCGATGATGATGACGGCGAGGTAATTTCTGGCCGTCTTCTCATATCGTGTTGCGACCCTTCGGAACTGCTTCAGCCTGGAAAAGCAGCATTCCACAAAATGCCTCTGGGTGGAGAGTTGACGGTCGCGCGGGTATTTCAGCGCCCGCGACTGGTTGTGCGCGAGCACGGCTATAGCGCCCTTGTCGGAGACGGCCTGGCGCAGAGCGTCGCTGTCATAGGCCGGGTCCGCCATGACGATCTCGGCGGGCAGACCAGCGATCAGATCCTCGGCCTGGGGTGCATCGCCCTTCT
>JBKEBH010000254.1:0-1880 GCA_047973065.1 Paracoccus sp. (in: a-proteobacteria)
GGGCGACCGGCCCGGTATTCATCTGAAAGGCCTTCGATCCGATGCTCGGCAAACCGCCTGCGCCATTTGCCAACGGTATGCTCGGCATGACCGAGTGCCTGGGCAACCTCTTTGCTGGTCAAACCCTCCGCACATTTCAGCACGATCCGGCATCTGTCAGAAAGCGATCGTTCTGCCTTGTGCTTGCGCAGCTGCGCTTCCAGAAAACTCCGCTCCTCATCGCTGAGTTCTATCGCAACCGATGCCCGTCCACGCATGCTCGCCCCCTGACTTACCTCAAATCAATGATGGCAAATTCAGTTCCGGGTGACTAGCACTACTTTGGCAGATTTTTGCTGATACGATAATCTCCGGATTCACGCGAGGTGTTTTGGGTGATTCATAGGGAGCCAGCATTGAGGGAGGCTGGCAATTTATGGGGAACTGGCGGGATGATCTGGAAGGTTGGCTGGCGCCGTTCGTTGCGGCGCTTGGCCACAAGACGCGAGGGCGGATGTGTCCGGCCTATGTCGCGGGTCTGATCGGCCCGGGCGACCGCAAGAGCGTGCAGCCGATGGCGGCGCGGGACGATGCGGTCAGCTATGACCAACTGCATCATTTCATTGCCGATGGGGTCTGGGACAGCGCGCCGCTGGAGGCGGCACTTCTGTCTGAGGCCGACAGGCTGGTTGGCGGCGAGGCGGCCTTTCTGGTGATCGATGACACCTGCCTGCCGAAGAAGGGGGATCGCTCGGTCGGGGTTGCGCCGCAATATGCGTCCTCTCTGGGCAAGACCGCGAATTGCCAGTCACTGGTTTCGATGACACTGGCCTCGCGCGAGGTGCCGGTGATGGTGGGGCTGCGGCTGTTTCTGCCAGAGGTCTGGACGGGTGATCCCGACCGCATGGCCCGGGCCCGGGTGCCGGAAGATCGGCAGATCGCCTTCAGCAAACCGGAGATTGCCATCGCGGAGATCGACCGCGTGAGGGCTGCGGGCCTCCGCTTCGGCTGTGTGCTGGCCGATGCCGGTTACGGATCGAGCGGGCCATTCCGCCAGGCGCTGAGCCGACGTGGCCTTGTCTGGGCCGTCGGCCTGTCCCGGCGCCAGAATGTCTATCCGGCGGATGTCGGGCTGATCTTTCCGGAAGCGGCCAAAGGACGGCGGCGGAAATATCATCTCCCGGACCGCGCCGCTGTTTCCGCCGAGCAGATGCTGGAAGGCGAAACATGGCGGAAGATCAACTGGCGGCGGGGCACCAAAGGCAGGCTGAGCTGCCAGTTCGCGAGCGCCCGTGTCCGCATCGCCGATGGTCACAAGCATCGCATGGCGGATGGCCGCGTACAGGCCATGCCCGGCAGCGAGGAGATCTGGCTGATCGGTGAACGCCGGGCGACCGGCGAGCGGAAATACTACGCCTCGAACCTGCCCGCCGATACGCCCCTCAAGGCGCTTGCCGCCGCCATCAAGGCCCGATGGATATGCGAACAGGCGCATCAGCAACTCAAGGAGGAGCTTGGTTTGGACCATTTCGAAGGCCGATCCTGGACCGGCCTGCACAGGCACGCCCTGATGACGATGATCGCCTATGCCTTCCTGCAATCCCGCCGCCTCAAGGCCGCGGGCCGGGAAAAAAAGAAGCCCCGGACCGCCCCCGCAACCAACCATGCCAGCCGTAAGGCAAGCCATCCTCGACGCCATCGCGAGACCGCCACCAGGACGCTGCCCTCATTGTGAAAGGCTCATCGCGCTCCAGCCTGATCATGATCTGCCAAAGTAGTGCTAGATAATGGGCGTTATTTCGTCGCCCCTGACGTTTAATTTCAAGCGCTGGATGAGGCGAAAGCATACTTTGAGAGAGATCAATCCAGTCTCTTCGCCAGATCCTCGGCAGACTCGTTGT
>JBKEBH010000268.1:0-3003 GCA_047973065.1 Paracoccus sp. (in: a-proteobacteria)
TCAGCCGCGTCATCATCGAGCGTCCGCACAAGAAGTGCCGCGTGACCATTCACGCCGCGCGTCCGGGCGTCATCATCGGCAAGAAGGGCGCCGATATCGAGGTTCTGCGCAAGAAGCTTGCTCAGTTCACCGATTCGGAACTGCACCTGAACATCGTCGAAGTCCGCAAGCCGGAGCTCGATGCGCAACTGGTCGCTGAATCCATTGCTCAGCAGCTGGAGCGCCGGGTGTCGTTCCGCCGTGCCATGAAGCGTTCGGTTCAGAACGCCATGCGCATGGGTGCCCTCGGCATCCGTGTCAACGTTGCCGGCCGTCTGGGCGGCGCCGAGATCGCGCGGACCGAGTGGTATCGCGAAGGCCGTGTGCCGCTGCACACCCTGCGCGCCGATATCGACTATGCGCTGGCTGAGGCCATGACCCCCTACGGGATCATCGGCATCAAGGTGTGGATCTTCAAGGGCGAGATCATGGAACATGATCCGCAGGCCCGTGATCGCCGCGCTGCCGAGGCTCAGGAAGGGCCGGCCCCCCGTGGCCCCCGTCGTGACCGCGACGCCCGGTAAGGAGAAGTAACAATGCTGCAACCGAAACGGACCAAGTTCCGCAAACAGCACAAGGGCCGGATCCATGGCGAAGCGAAGGGCGGTTTTGAACTGAACTTCGGCCATTTCGGCCTTAAGGCCACCGAGCCGGAGCGGGTCACCGCCCGCCAGATCGAAGCGGCCCGCCGTGCGATCACCCGCCACATGAAGCGTCAGGGCCGGGTCTGGATCCGTATCTTCCCGGACGTGCCGGTTTCCTCGAAGCCGACCGAAGTGCGGATGGGTAAAGGTAAGGGCTCGATCGACTACTGGGCGGCCCGGGTCCATCCCGGCCGGATCATGTTCGAGATCGACGGCGTGAACGAGACCATCGCCCGCGAGGCCCTGCGCCTCGGTGCGATGAAGCTTCCGGTCACCACCCGCATCATCGAGCGCGAAGACTGGTAAGTCTTCCCCGCTCGTATTGAACAAGAAAGCCCCGCCGGAAATGGCGGGGCTTTTGTTTGGCGGTGTGAAAGGCTCAGTCGATCGGTGCCAGCAGGTCGGGATTGGTGACCAGATTGCGCACGCCATGTGCATGATGTTCGCTGAATTCGTTATCGGCCAGCCAGGCCTCGACCGAATTGATGTTGATCTTCAGCACGCGCGGACGCACGCTCCAGGTGACCTGATAGGGGGAGGCGGTTTCGTTATGGCTCGGGCCGGTGGTGGAGCCGTCATAGACCACCGGAGTGCCAAGATCATCCGGCAGGTTCGGGACCTGCTTCAGGCTGTTGATCTCTTCAATGCGGGCAATCTCGGTAAAATCGGCGGCATTGGGGTCGTTCACCAGAACCGCGATTAGCGCTTCGACACGCAGCTGCGGGTTTTTGACCATATCGCTGAGGCAGGTCATGAGGCTATGGCCCAATGTTGCTGCTGCCGTTGAATGGGCGAAGTGGATTTCGATGGTATCGCCGGGGGCCAGGCCGCCATAGTGGGGATCGCCAATGGCATGACCAACCGGGGCCAGTTCTGCCTCGGTCAGCGCGCCGTCATATTTGAAGCCGGTCCCATGTCCCCTGGCGTCGCCATTTCCGGCATAGGTGGTGAACTCGCCGCCTTTGTGTTCGGCGCTCCTGTGCAGGTGAATGTCGCAGAGCGTCATTTCGGTGATATCCGGCGCCGTGGCGAAGGAGCGTTGATTGCGGCCCTCACGCCGATCAATATCGCGCGGCGATTGCGGCCCGAATCCCTTACCCTCGGTCGTGGCGGCAAGGGCCGAGCGCTGAGCGGCGATCACCTCATCGGGGACCTGAGCCTTCTGGCCCTCTGCCAGGGCGGGGAAGGCGATCAGTGATGCTGCTGTGCCAAGTCCGAAAATAACCTTTCTCATTCGTTCCATCCTCATGAACTGCATTGCATGGATCCCAATGCCGGGGCCGCATAATGGTAGCGGCCTTGTGGCAGAATGGACATGCCCCGATACGGCCGTCTCATCCGTTCAGAAGCGAGAAAAGGGGAGGTGTTGGGGAGAGGTGAGCGTGCCAGGTGAGGCGGCCGCCGGTCATCGCCAAGAAAAACCTTGTCTTCCCGGGCGAAGCCGCTTATAGGCACGGCTTCATCACGAAACTCCACCGGGTGAAGGGTGGCCTGCGACAAGCGGGGCTCTCCGGTGATGTTGAAAGGAAGAGGCGCATGAAAGCGCAAGAACTCAAAGCAAAAACGCCTGCCGAGCTGCAAGAGCAGCTGGTTGCGCTGAAGAAGGAAGCGTTCAACCTGCGCTTCCAGCAGGCCACTGGCCAGCTCGAATCGACCGCGCGCATGCGTGCGGTGCGCCGCGATGTCGCGCGCGTGAAGACCGTTCTGAACCAGAAAGCCGCTGACGCGGCTGCCTCGAACTAAGGGGACACCGATATGCCCAAACGCATCCTGCAAGGCACCGTGACCTCGGACAAGAACGCGCAGACCGTGACCGTTCTGGTCGAGCGCCGCTTCAAGCATCCGCTGCTGCACAAGACCGTGCGCTCGTCGAAGAAATACCGCGCGCATGACGCGCTGAACCAGTTCAAGGTTGGTGACACCGTTCGCATCGTCGAATGTGCGCCGATCTCGAAGACCAAACGTTGGACCGTGCTGACGGATGACGCGCAAGCGTCGGCCTGAGGTCTGACATTTATTCGAAACCCTGGGGTGGCATGCATCGCCATCCCCAAAGGTCGGGAGTAAACCATGATCCAGATGCAAACCAATCTGGATGTTGCTGACAACTCTGGCGCTCGCCGGGTGCAGTGCATTAAGGTTCTGGGTGGTTCGCACCGTCGCTATGCGTCGGTGGGCGACATTATTGTCGTATCCGTCAAGGAAGCCATCCCGCGTGGTCGCGTGAAGAAAGGTGACGTCCGCAAGGCCGTCGTCGTGCGCACCGCCAAAGAAGTGAAACGCGAAGACGGCACGTCTATCCGTTTCGATCGTAACGCCG
>JBKEBH010000362.1:0-21524 GCA_047973065.1 Paracoccus sp. (in: a-proteobacteria)
AACGGCTTCTACAATCCCAGACGGCGGCATTCAGCCCTTGCCGGGAAAAGCCCCGTGGCCTTCGAGAAAAAGGCCGCATGAAAGAGCAAAGAAACCGGCACTTTTCCGAGACAAGTCCAGCGGCGGGCACGGACGATTCTCGTGACGTGGCGCGCTCCGCGGTCGCCGACTGCGGCATATCGGTAACGTCGCCCGGCGCGTCAGCGCCATGTCCGAAGCTGTTTCCCTGCGCGAGGTGTCAATATGAAGATTTATAATATGACAGGCGTATTAATATTAATGCCCATTGCGGCGGTTCTGTAGTGTTTGATTTGACAGAAAATATGCCAATTGATTTTTCCGGAACGTGCATCGTTGATTAATTATATTGATTCAACAGATGAACGAAATTGGTTCGAACTTTAAACAACAAGCTGAAATACTGTGCAGACCAGTCTGTTCGGCGAAATTATTCCTGTCGCGATGTCTCTGCGCTTTACAGGCGGGAAGTCCGTGATTAATCAGGTCCTGCGTATCGATTTATTTCATATTATTTGACCGATGCGCTCCATTTTTGACAGACATGATTGGTGCTTCACTATGACTAATATTGAAAATCAATTAATTAGGAATTGTCGTGGCGATGGTGCAGAGTTTGAATCGTCATATGTTCAGGGAAAGGGTTGGTACCGTCGTGGTGGAAAGCGGGTACTCGATATTACATTAAGTGCCGTCGCGCTGATGGTTTTTGTTCCGCTTCTGAGTGTACTTGGTTCGGTTGTTTTTCTTTACGACAGGAGTAAGCCGATATTTGTGCATAAGCGGCTTGGCCGGGAAGGCAAAAGCTTCGGTTGTCTGAAGCTGCGCTCAATGGCGCCCGATGCCGAAACCCGGCTGAAGGATCTGCTTGACAGCTCGTCCGAGATGCGGCGCGAATGGGAGGAAAGCCAGAAGCTGACCCATGATCCGCGTATCACCCGGATTGGGGGCTTTTTGCGCAAGACCAGCCTCGATGAGTTGCCCCAGCTCTTCAATGTGCTGAGCGGCGAAATGAGCCTGGTCGGCCCGCGCCCGATCGTGCGCGAAGAGCTGGCGCGCTATGGCAATGATGCCGGCGCTTATCTTCGCCAGCGGCCCGGGCTGACCGGGCTGTGGCAGACCACCGGACGCAATGATGTGAGCTATCAGGCTCGGGTTCGTATGGATATCGAATACGAACGCGGCATGTCGTTGACGGAAGACCTGCGTATCATGGCGATGACCGTGGTTACGATGCTGCGCCGGACCGGGAAGTAAACCCGGCAGCGCCTCGGGGCGGGCGCGGCAGTGCCAGCCCCACGGCCAGAGCGATCCAGCCGCCGAAGAACCGGAAGCTGTCGATACTCGCCCCCAGAAGCATCCAGCCGCTCAGTGTCATTGCCACGGCCAGATGCATCCGTCCCAGATAGCTCGTCCCATCCGCCAGCCGCAGCGAACGAATGAGCGGCGGCAGGATCAGCGCCAGCCAGAGCAGGTAGCCGACCAGCCCCTGTTCGGCCAGAATGCGGATATGCAGCGAATAGGCCGGCGGCCAGCCCAGATCGGAATTGTCGCCGTCGATGGAATAGCCGCGCACCTCCCAGCTGCGGATATCCTCCATGCGGATATGGTCGGGATAATTGAAGCCGTATTGTCCAAACCCGACGCCGAAGAGCGGCCGTTCACGGAACATCGAGCGGCCAGCCCGAATGGCGGCCAGACGGGTTACGTTTGAAACATTCTCGAATCCGCCGCTTGGGTCGATAAGCCCCTTGGTGCTGCCAAATTCGATCAGGTTCGATACCTTGGTGCCGACATCGCGCTGCACGCTCGGCATCAGCATCAGGGCAAGCAGTCCGGCATAGGCGAGTGTCGCGGCATAGACCAGGTAATCCTTGCGCCGCCGGATCATGACCAGGCCAAGCAGCAGAAATTCGAAGCCGACGACCAGCATGGCGGTGCGGGATTTCGCCAGGATCATCGCCACCATGACAAAGCCGGCATAGAAGATCATCCTGCGTGGGCTGGCCCGGGCAATGGCGAAGGGAAAGATGAAGGTCATCATCACCGCCGTCCATGATGATTCGAATGCAGTCAGGCGCAGGCGGATTGGGTAATAGTCGTTGGTTCGGGCGTGCAGGGCCAGTGAAAGCGTATCGAAGCTCTGCGTAAGCACCGGCAGATGATACCAGCCGCCAATCTCCATTACGCCGAACGCCATCATCAGCCAGAGCCCGACCTCGGCCCCGCGCGAGATGGTGCGCATCTGGCCGCGCTTGGCGATATTATAGAACATCAGGGCGATCAGCGGCCCCAGGACGACGGCCATGCTTTGGGTAATGACCCGGTTCATGCCGCTGCGGCCTTTGAAATAGGCATGGGCGATCTCGTCGTAATTCACCGCAACGCTGAGAACGATCGAGGCCAGAAAACCCATCAGCAGCATGGTGAAGGCGCTGGGAAAGACGATCTGTTTCGGCCGCAGGATGAAGAACAGGAAGAGCACCGGAAACAGGTAGATGAACAGATCCTTCGACAGCTCGCCCACCGGCAGGGTCGGCGGCAGATCGTTGAAGACGGTGACCGCAACCAGTGTGATGATCAGGCCGGCAGGGGCAACCCGTGCCATTTGCGTCATCGCCAGACCCGCCTCTTGACCGCGGTCAGCCAGCTGAACGGGATCGCCATGAAGGCCACGCTGCGGGCGATGCCCAGATAGGCATGCGGATCGCTCCAGCCGAAATTGTCGCGCTGTACGCGCAGGCGCGAGACCAGGTTACGCTTGCGCTTGGCCGCCGTGGTGCCGGTTTCGCTGACGATATACTGGGTCAGGACCTCGGGCAGATTGGCGATCTGAAAATGCTGCCCGATGCGGATGAACAGATCGTAATCCTCGGCCGTGCGGTAGCGCTCGGAATAAAGCCCGACCGCGCGCAGCACGTCGGAGCGGATCATCACTGTCGGATGCAGCAGGGCCGGCACATAGCGCTGGCGGCGCTGCATGGTCCTGTGGGCGGTGGGAAAGCGCAGGGTGAAGAGGTAATCGCCATCGTCATTGACGCAGCGCGCCCAGGTTCCCAGAAGGGCGACCTCGGGATGGGCCTGCATGAAGGCCAGCTGCTTTTCGAACCGGCCGGGCAGGGGCAGATCGCCGCAATCGAGCCGGGCGATGAACGGATATCCGGCCTTAAAAATTACCTCGATTCCGGCATTCAGCGCATGCTCGATGCCGCGATTTCGATCCAGCCGCAGCAAGGTGACCGTGTGCTCGCCGCAGCCGGCGGGGGGGCGGATCGGCTCGGGCGAGCCGTCATCGACCACGACGATATCCAAGGGCGTGGGCTCGGTGGCAAGGATTTCCAACGTCTCGTCAAGCCCGTTCTGGTCGCAAAAGACCGGGATCAGAACGCAGATATCGGGCTGCGGCTTCGGGGATGGGGATCCGGTCATGGCCGTCCTCCTTTCCGGCGCACGCCCGAAGCGCGCCTGCCATCCTTCGCCAAAGGATTCTGCGCCGGGTCCTTCGGCTCGGCGTGTTTGGGGGCAGGCTGGGCGGTCTGTTCACGCTGAGGCGCGGATGCGGCCGCCGGTGCTGAGGTCAGTGCCCGTGTCCCGGAAGCGGCAGCATGGCCCGAGGCCGGGCGGCGGGCATGCTCGCGCAGAAGGCCGATGGTCAACCCGGCAAGCATCCCGGTCATCAGCCCCAGCAACAGCAGCACCGGCGCGATGTTGAAGCCGCTGGCATCGGCCGGGACGACGGCGGGCGAAAACAGCTGGACGGTGATTTCCGGCTCGCCCAGCCGGCTCTCGACCTGGCGGTGTTCCAGCAGCAGCTGTTCATAGACGACCGCCGTTGCCGCCACCTCGCGCTCGGCCTCGCGCTGGCGGGCATAGAGCGCGGCATTCTCGGCGATGGCCTGATCCTGCTGATCTTCGACCCAGACATCCGAGCGCTGACCGAGCAGGCGCAGCTTCTCGCGCATGGACTGGGCGCTTTCCTCGGCCAGCTTCAGGTTATTGGTCAGTTCGGTGATCTGCTGATCGAGATTGCCCAGCATCTTGTCATAGACCAGGTTTCGCAGCTCGACGCGGTATTTCAGATAGCCCTGGGCAACCGCATTGGCTGCCCCCGCCGCCAGGATCCGGTCAGGCGAGCTATAGGTCAGATCGACCACGAAGGACCGGCCGCTATTGGTGACATCGAGCCCGTCTTCGAGCTGGCGCAGCAGGGCCTGCTCATCGGCCTTGGGGTCGGGTTTTGCGGTCTCTTCCTCAGGATCGGGCGGCGGCAGCTGGGCGGCCAGACGTTCCTTCAGCTCGGGCGTCATCGCGGCAAGGGCATGGGTCAGTACCACCGGGGTCGGGATGGTTTCGACCATGGTGACGGTTGCACTGGCATCGCCGAACTGATCGGGCACCGCCTCATCGATAGCGACCAGGCCCGAGCGTCCGGCATCCGAGATCAGCTGGGCGGTTGCCTCATATTCGGGGGTGATGCGCTTGCCTATCATATAAGCGCCGACAGCGCCCAGAATGCTCAGTAGCAAGATAATCGGCAGATTGCGTCTGGCGACCTTGAGAATATCCCAAAACGCAAAGGATCCGGGTGCTTTCTGCATGAATAATAATCCAAATAATAAATCGTTTTTCAAATCTTGCCCCGAAGGCCAGTCACGAAAGACCGGGACTCCGGGATGAAAAGCGCGCATTTTCTGCGCCGATGCCGCCCAAAACCGCGTCAGGCAGAAAGGCACCATAAAAGCCCGTAATCCTGCCCTTTGCGGCCGTGTTCCCCTGCGTAAATTGCAGGGGCAATGCCACGATCATATCGCAAAGCGGGTGCGGAGGTCGAGAACGGAACCGCAGCCGAAATTTACGTTGTCGGAAAATTCGCCCTCCGGTTGCTGTGGGTATGGAGTCGCGGGGTTTGTTCGGCTGAGGCGGCGGCGGTTCCTTGCCGGTGCCGCGGCTGGCCTGGCCAGCGGCTTGCAATATTGCTATCGGGGCCGTCGCTTTCGCCGCAGATCCGGGCGGCATCGCGGCTCAACCGCTGCCAGCGGGCCAGGATCTGCTCGGCGCATTCGGAACGGACGGGATCCTTCAACAGGATGCGGTAGCCATCGCGAAGCCGGGAATAATAATGGTCCCCCAGCGTGATGGAGAGCGCGCGGCGCATCGTCTCGCGCAGTGAAACCGGCGGCATCAGGGTGTGCAGCAGGCAGAAGATCGCCTCGGCCCGGCGCCCGGAATCGGCCAGCCGCCAGACCCGGTCCTGCAGGTGATAGCCGCTTTTGGCGCCAGCAGAGAAATTGTCGATGACCCGGCCATACCACTGATAGGACAGATCCGCGGTTCGGCGATCCATAGTCAGCCGGTTGGAATCGGAGGTTTCCTCCTTTACCAATGTCGGGGTGTTGGAGACCGCAAAGCCGACCCCGGCCAGATCGAGCCGCATGGCAAGGTCGGTGTCCTGATTGACGCGCAGAGTTTCGTCGAAGGGATAGCTTAGGGCCAGTTCGACCGGCATGGACAGCATCGAGGTCTGAACCCGGGCCGCATCGCGATAGACGTAATCGAGCAGCGAGCTGCCTGGGCGCCATGGCGGCTGGGTGACATGGCGGATCTCGCCGTCGATATGAAGCACGGCGCCTCCGACCAGCACCGCCCCGGTATTTTCTGGCTGACTGTAAAACCGGCGGATTTCGTCATAGCGGCCGGGCAGCCAGATATCGTCGGAATCGAGAAAGCTGACATGGCTGCCTTGCGCTGCGCGTACGCCGCTATTGCGGGCGGCCGGTCCATATAGATGACTTGCCTGAGTGATGACCCGAACCCCGAGAGATTGCAGCAGCGCATATTCCGCGCTCAGATCGGTTTCAGAGCAATCGTCGACGATAATGATGTCCAGCGGATCATCCGTCTGATCCAGTAAGGACAGAGCTGCCCGAATGACTGGTTCAGCGCGATTGCGGTTGGCGATGACGATGGAGAGCAGGAAGTCGCAGTTCATAACATTACATATTTCCGAATGGTATCCATTTAGAACTTAAGAGGAATATATGGATTCGCAGGACTATAATCGCGCCGCCGCACATTTCCTAGGCAGAAATCCACCGAAAATTCCATGATTGGATCATTCTCCTTGCAGTGGTGGCTGGCCAGGTGGGGAAAAATATTTTAAAGGATACCCAATATTAATGATTTCCAACAGGCGCATTAAATCTCATTTATTTTAGAATTTGCCATGGTTGATGAATTGTATTCTAATATTCCACAGGCCGCCCCGCCGGTGTTTTCGATTGTCATCCCGGCATATAACCGGGCCGACCGAATCGGCAGGGCACTGAGCTCATGCTTCGCTCAGACCTTCGCGCAGTTTGAGATCGTCGTTGTCGATGACGGATCGCGGGATGGTACAGCCGAGGTGGTCGAGGGCTGGGGCGATCCTCGCATCCGCTGCCTGCGCCAGGCCAATGCCGGGGCCTCGACCGCGCGCAATCGCGGCGCCCGCGCGGCGCGCGGGCAATATATCGCCTTTCTCGATTCCGATGACGAATTCATGCCGGACAAGCTGGAGCGATGCGCCGCCGCTATTGCCGCCTGGCCCGCGCCGACGCCGGCGGTCTGGTATTCGCCGCTGTTCTTTCATCGCGGCGATGGCAATCGTCTGGTCAAACCCGGACGGGCCATCGCGCCCGGCGAGCGCATCGGCGACTATCTTTTTGCCGACGAGGGACTGATGCAGACCTCGACGCTGATCGTCCCGCGCGGGCTGTTCCTGCAGGTGGGTTTTGACGAAAGCCTGCGCTGCCTCGAAGACCTCGATCTCTGCCTGCGCCTTGAGGAAGCCGGCGCGATCTTTCGCATGCTGCCGGAGCCGCTGACCGTCTGGTATGACGATCAGGCCGAGGGGCGGCTGTCCTATACCACCTCGGCGCGGGAGGCGGAGGCCTGGCTCGGCCATCAGCAGGGGCGGCTGAGCGCGCCGGCCGAAAGCGGGTTTCAGGCCCGCTTTCTTGTGCCCGAAATCGCCCGGGCGGAGCCGATGCGGGCGCTGTCGATCCTGCGCCGGGCGGTTCGGTATGGCGGTTTGAGCCGGCGACGGGCGGCGGCGATCATGCTGCGGGCCTGTGCACCGGGCACTTATCGCTGGCTGCGCGATTCGGCCGTCAGGATGCGCCATGTCCGGGGATGATCCGTTTGGCGTGCCGCGCCGGATCCTGCATGTCACCGAGGCACCGCTTGGCGGGGTTGCCACCTATCTCGACGAGCTGATCGCCCAGCAATTGATCTCGCTGCCGGGGACCGAGATCGACGTGATCATGCCCGAGGTCAACCGCGCTGCGCTCAGCTCTCTCGGTGGGCCGCGCCTGCATATTCACGGCTTCGAGCAAAAGCGCGGCTCGCTGCGCGATCTGGCAGCGCTTGGCGGGCGAACGATCCGCCATATCCGCCGGACGCGGCCGGAGATCGTCCATCTTCATTCCAGCTATGCCGGCGCGGTGGTGCGCGGGCTGGTGCCGTTGATCCCGCGCGGCACGAAGCTGATCTATTGCCCGCATGGCTGGGCCTTCTCGCGGCAGGGCAGCGCGCGGATGCAGCGCGGCACTGCCATGGTTGAGAGGCTGCTGAGCCGGACCAGCGACCGGATCATCTGCATTTCCGATCATGAGCGGCGCGAGGCGCTGCGCATCGGCATCCCGGCCGCCCGCCTGGTCGTGATCGACAATGGTGTCAGCCCCCATGCCGGGCTCTGTGCGCCGCGTGCTTCCCAAGGCGGCGCCATCAGGCTGGTCGCCTTTGCCGGCCGATTCGACCGTCAGAAGGGCTTTGACACTTTCGTCGAGGTCATGCGGCGGCTGGAGGGGCGGGCGCAAGGCGTTGCCATCGGCAGTGCCATCGTGTCGGACGGCGGGCTGCCTGATCTGCCGCCGAATGTCGAAATTCTTGGATGGCAGCCGCGCGAGAAGGTGTTCGAGCTTTTCCGCCGCGCTGACCTGCTGCTGGTGCCCTCGCGTTGGGAAGGTTTCGGTCTGGTTGCGCTTGAGGCAATGCAGGCCCGGCTTGCAGTCTTTGCCAGTCGGGTCGGCGGGCTTCAGGATATTGTCGTCGATGGCCGGACCGGACGGCTGTTTACCCCCGATGCCGCGGATGAGATCGCCGATCTGATCCTGGCGAGCAGCGACGAGGATCTGAGCCGATATGGCGAGGAAGGCTTTCGGCGCTATGCGGACCGCTATACCGCCGAGCGCATGGCCAGGGAGGTCGCCGCGCTTTACGGCGACCTCCTGTCGGAATGATGGGTATCAGAGGATGAAATCGTCTTCGGTCAGCTCAATGATGCCATTCAGACGAATGCTGAAATCGTAGGCGCCATCGCCGTTAAAATCTCCCTCCACATAGGTGTAATTCCTCTCATGGTCGAAATAGATGCCCAGATCGCCGGGATTGGCGAGAAAGGCGTTGCCGATGAAGGTGAAGTCCTGAATGCCGGGGTAGGAACTGGCATCTATATAGATGAGATTTATTTTGTCCTCGCCCTTGGTGAAGTCGAGAATCCGGTTCCAGCCGAAATCGCTCTGGAAGCGGAAGGTGTCATTGCCGCCGCCGCCGATCAATTCGTCATTGCCTTGCAGGTCGTCTATCCAGTCGTTGCCATCGCCGCCAATGAGTGTGTCATTTCCGACGGACGCAGATATGGTATCGTTGCCGTTGCCGTTGCCGTTGCCGCCGTCGATCAGATCGTCACCATCCCCATCATGAAGACTATCGTTTCCGTCACCGCCGAATATGATGTTGCTGCCATAATTGCCGAAAATTATGTCGTCGCCACTCTCGCCCAGCAACAGGTCATCGCCGGCACCACCGTACATGCTGTCGTTACCCGCGCCGCCGAGCAGTGTGTCATTGCCGTCATTGCCGTTCATGCGGTCATTGCCGCCAAGTCCGACCAGCACGCTGTTCCCTGGGCCTCCCCATAGCCCTTCGTTCAGATCGGTGCCGGTAACATTGTCCTGGGGGATCTCTGCCGGTGCATCGTCGGACGGGTCGCCATCGATGGTCGAAAGGACTGCGGCGGTGCCGCCGATGAGTTCGTTAAACGAAGCAGTTATGCCGCGCAGGTCGGGAATGATATTATCAATCGGCATTTCTTGTCCTCACTTTTGCAAATGGAATTTGGTTTCAAAATGGAGATACATCCTATAAGATCGCTGTATTTCCATGCCGCAACTTAAGCGGATTGCAGGGCGAGCCCAAGCAAAATAAAGCTGAGGCTTGTTATGGTGTGATCCGGGCGGGTTTTTGCCGATCGGATTTATCCGGAATGCCGACCCGGTCGCCGTGTGTATTGGGATCGTTGCTGCGATCCCTGAAACTGGATCTGAGGAATGGCCTTATCCGATCGGGCTTGCGCAAAATCAGGGCGCCTTCCTGACGGAAAGTGTCCCAATTGATTTTGCTGGTGCACCACATGCGGTTTCAGGAAATCGCGTGTTTGCGGCGATCTGCTGTCGAACTAACGGGCGTCAGAGGATGAAATCGTCTTCGGTCAGCTCATAAAAACCGTGCAGGCGGATGCTGAATTCGAAGGCACCATCGCCGTTCAGATCCCCCTGCACATAGGTGTAATTGTTCACCTTGTCGAAATAGACGCCCAGATCGCCGGCATTGGCCAGATAGACATTGCCGATGAAGGTGAAGTTCTGACTGCCGGCAATATTGGTATTGGCATCGAAGGCGCTCAGGTCGATCTTGTCCTCTCCCTGAACGAAGTCCATCACTCGGTCCCATTCCATCTCCGGTCGGAAGCGGAAGACATCGAGACCGTTGCCGCCGATCAGCTCGTCATTGCCGGCGCCGCCTTCCAGCGTGTCATTGCCCGGGCCGCCATGAAGCGTATCATTGCCCGCATCGCCGCTCAGGCTGTCACTGCCACCGCCGCCGTCGAGCAGATCGTCGCCGTCACCGCCGCTGATCGTGTCCTTGCCGTTGATGCCATAAAGACGGTCATTCCCGGCGCCGCCCAGGACCAGATCGTGGCCCGCGCCGCCGGAGGCAAGATCGTCGCCATCGCCGCCATCGAGCGTGTCGTTGCCATCACCACCGCTCAGCGTGTCATTGCCGCCATTGCCGATCAATGTGTCATTGCCGCCGAGCCCGTTCAGCACATTGTCGTTGTCATTGCCCGCCAGCAGATCGGCAGAATCGGTGCCAATGTCGTTATCGGGGGTAATTTCAGGGGAGCCGGCATCGGAAGGGTCGCCGTCATCACTGTTGCCCAGCACCTTGAATATGTCATAGGCCTTCTTGCGAGTGCCATCGGCATTGGTCAGGCCGAAGCCGGTCTCAAAGCTCGAATCGCGATAGCCGAACCACATGATCGGCCCGGCCCAGGAATAGGTCTGTGCCAGATCGACGGCTTCTTGCAGGATCTGCGCCTGCTTGGCTTCGGTCACATTGACGGTCTGCCCCCAGGTCGGGGCGCCGAGCTCGGTCATCCAGACCTGCTTGTTGCCATCGCCATAAGCCAGCATGGTATTGCGGATGCCGTCTTCCATGATCTGCCAGCCATTCCAGCCTGCGGAATCGCTGGGATAAAGCGGATAAGTATAAGGATGATAGCCGAGCGCGTCGAAATAATCCTTTGCGCCATTGGCATACATCTGCTCCAGATAATCGACCGCGCCCCACATGCCATCGCCCGTCGATGGCACTGCGGCCGTTCCGCCGGAAATGACGATATCCTCGGCATTGCCGGCCTTGATGACCGGATAGGTCAGTTTCAATAATTCAGCATAATCGGCTGGCGCAATGCCGGCTTTGTTCGGTTCGTTAATTACTTCCCAATAATCGACCAGGTTGCCGACATTCCTGACTGCTGCCGAGGCGAAATTGGCATAGGCCTGACGCGCCTCCTCGGAGGCCATGGATGTATCTGTCCAGGCCGGCAGGTCGCCGAGCACAGCCACGATTTCGATCCCGGCCTCATTGATCAGATTGAACAGGCTTTTCACCTTGTTCCAGGTGAAAGCGCCGTTCTGGGTGGGTTGGACCATCTCCCAGCTGATGTCGATTCGCAGCCAATCCACGCCGAGCGCGACATAATCGGCCAGCTCTGCCCGAATCTGGGCGTTGGTCTTTCCGATGAGTTCGTCAAATGGGGTGGCCATACCGAGTTGGCCGGGAATGATATTATCAAGTGACATTTCTTGTTTTCACTCTTGCAAATGGAATTAGGTACCGAAGTGAAATACACGGTATCGGAATATCGTGTTTCTCCGTCGCAACTTAAACGGATTGTTAACGCGAACCCATGCAAAATTCATTCACAGCGCCTCGCAGTGCATTCCAAGCGGTTTTTTGCCGATTATCTTGTCCGATAATGCCGAACCAGTCCTCGCGAATATCGGGGTCGGCGCCGCGATCACGATAGCTGTACCACAAGAAAGGCCCGGCCCAGTCGGCCTCACGGGCAAGGCGGGCACCTTCGCGCAGGAATTCGGCCTGCTCGGTTTCGCTGATGGCGCCGGCTGCGCCGGTCGGAGCGCCGAATTCGGTGATCCAGATCTTCTTGTCCCCGTCCCCGCGCCGGGCCATGATCTCGCGCAGCGGCCCGCTCATCATCCCCCAGCCGTTCCAGCGCCAGCCGGGATCGGGCGGGTCGGGGTAGCTGTACGGGTGAAAGGCAAGCGCGTCGAACGCATCGCCGGCGCCGGCATCATAGACCGCGTCGAGAAAACTGCTGGCCGCCACATATTGCACATCGAGCGGCGGGCCGGTCCAGTTGGCGGCGGCCAGCCCGCCCATCAGCACCAGTGCTTCGGGATCGGCGGCCTTGATCGCGCCATGGGCTGCGATCAGCAGCTTTGCATAGGCCTCGGGGTCGGGATGGGGTGGCCAGGGGCCGGCCAGGTTGGGCTCGTTCCAGATCTCCCAGACGTGGATGCCGCGCGGCCCATAGCGCTTAGCGGCCGCCGTCATGAAGGCGGCGAAATCGGCAGGATCGGCCGGGGTGGAGGGCCCCTCGGCGTCCTGAGCCGCCCAGTCGGGGGTGGTCCCGGCCACCGGCAGAACCCGGATGCCCTGTTCTGCGGCCAGATCGACGATCCGGTCGAATTCCGACCAATCGAACCTGCCGCGCCCATCCGCCTGGACATCGGCCCAGTAGAGATCGGTGCGCAGCCAGAGAATGCCAAGCCGGGCATATTCGGCAAATTCCGCCCGCAGATCTTCAAGCGGGCGTCCGCGATAGCTGGCGATTGCCACGGCAAGCCCCGGCGCACCGGGCGCCTTGCCCATCGGATCGGTCATCATGTCCATCCTCGCGCAGTCTTTCGCGCCGGCAAGGCCCGCGGAAAACATGGTGGCGAACACCATGGTCAGACGCAGGACGCGGATTGCCAGGATTGCCATCGGCGCGGTCCCGGGTCAGACCAGATGCAGCCGGCGCAGAAGCTGCATGTGCCGGGTTTCACGATGCAGTCGGCCGGTGCGGCGCAGTGCGCGGTGAATGATACCGCGCCGGTTCAGGCGCGGGGTGGAAGCCGGCCGGGCACCGGGGATGTCGAGCCATTCCGGCCTGTCGATCTCCGAGCTGCGCTCAAGCGTTGCCAGGGCATCGATCCAGGCGGCGATCATGCGTTCGGCGCCGGAGCGCGAGGGCGCGGGCACCTGCTCGGGCGGCTCCAGCCAGGGGTTGGTGTTGATCTCGAAGATCTGCGCCCGGCCATCCACGATGGCGTAATCGGCGCGGCCGTAATCGATGCCGGTCAGCGCGAAAGCCTGCTGAAGTCCCTCACGATCGTCGATGCCGTTCATGAAATCCAGCTCGCGCACCGGCTGGGCCACGCTGTCGGGATTGCCATGCTCGCCCTTGCACACCCAGTTCCGGCTGGTATCGAGCGCCGAAGGAAACAGGCACGCCCCGATCTGCATATAGGAGCGCTTTTCAAATAGGCCCTCGTCGTTGCGGGCATCGATATATTCGGTGATGACATGCCCCTCGGGCGCAGGCAGGGCGGCAATCGCCTCCGCCAGCTCGGCCGGCGAATGCAGCAGCTGCGATTTCGGTCCGTCATGATCCTGAATGCCGCGCAGGAAGACCGGGAAGCGCAGCTCGTCGGGCGGGGTGTCGAGGGGCAGAACCCGGAAATCGTTGATCCGGGCTGCGGACAGGCGGGCCATCACTTCCATGCGGCCGCGGATCCGTTCGGGCCGGTTGAGGATCTGCGCGTCGGGACAGGCGGCGCGCAGTCGCTCCAGCCGGGCCAGGGTCGCGGCCAGATCGTCCGCGCTCAGCCGTTCGATATCGAGAAACAGCCAGGTGGCGCGTGGCAGGCGTGGCAGGGACAGGAATTCGTCATAGGACAGAATGAAGATCCGCCCGTGCAGGGGATGGGGCCGGGTCTCCAGCACGTCGCGGACGGTGTATTGGTGGGGCTCGGAAATGACGAGGGCAAGCATGACACATCCTGAATGAAATGGCGTGATGAAATGAGTTCGGGCGAGCGATGGGTTCAGCGGTTACGGATCAGGCGCAGCCCGTCGCGCAGGCATTGCGGACACAAGATCAGCATGACCAGCGGATAGATGACAGCTCCGCTCAGAATGATGGCGGAAAGTCGCGCGCTTGCGCTGATGGCGGGTTCCGGGCCGGTCAGATAGAGCCAGTGCACCGCCGCTGCCATGATCAGCGCTCCGATCCAGATTCGGATCAGCCGGGCGATGGCCGCCATCATGGCGCGACCGAGGATGCGGCCGGCGATGGTCAGGGCGACGACCACCGTCGTGGCTTCATAGGCGGCATAGGCGATGCCTGAGGTGATGTGCAGGCCGAACCAGCTGAAGATCACGAAGGTCATCGCCATGACCGCAATCGCCAATGTCGAGCTGATCAGCCCGTATTCCGGCCGCCCGAGCGCAGAATACCCCGAATAATAGAAGCGGAAAGGCAGCGAGAAGGCGACGGCCAGGCAGAGAATCTGCGCGAGCGGCACCGACTGGTCCCAGCCCGGTCCGACCAGAGCCGGCAGCAGCACCGGCGCGCTGACCCCCAGCCCGATAAAGGCTGGCACGACGACAAAGCCGGTACCGGCAACGATGTCTCCGGCCCGGGCGGTCAGCCGCTGCGCATCGCTTTGCAGACGCACCATGACCGAAAAGGCGAGATTGTGGCCAGCGCCGAGCATGGCCATGCGCAGCGGCTCGACGACGCGCAGCGCGATGTTCAGCTGGCCCAGCACCGCTTGGCCGAAATAGCCGTTGACCAGAAAGGCCAGGATGGCCGGGCTGGCGCTGCTGACCCCGACATCGGCCAGGTTGAGCCAGGAAAAGCGGAAAAGCTCGCGAAAGCGCTCGCCATGCCAGCGGATTGGCACCCAGATCCGCTGGCCATGCAGCTTCAGCAGGATGGCGGCGAGGACCGGATAGAAGACATTGGGCAGCAGCCGTTGCAGGATCAGCGCATAGATCCCCCAGCCGGCCATGGCCGCCAGCACGGCGAGCCCGCAGCCTATGACCGTGCTCAGCGCATTGCAGATTGCCAGATCGACGAAGCGTCGCTGCCGGCGGGCCATGGCCTTGGCGACGGCGCCCGGGCCCTGAGCGAACAGCAGCAGGCTGGAGACGACAAGCGCGGCTGCAAACCCCGGGGCATGGGCGGCATGTTCGATCAGCGGACCGAAGACGGCCGAAAGTGCCACCGCCAGCACCGCCAACACGGTCGAGACATAGAGCGCGGTTTCGAGATGGGTGCCAAGGAGCCGGCGGCGCTGCGCCAGCGATTCTTCGAACGGCATGCCGATGAAGGCCGCCATCACGGTGTTGACGCCAAGAACCATGCTGGCGAGACCGAATTCCTCGGCGCTCAAAATACGCGCCACGACCATGGTGCTGATCAGCTGCACGGATAGCCGTGTCAGGGTGTCGGCCGCAGAAGCGCCGATCCAAAGCCTGAAACCCGCCATAATCACTCCATCAAAATCGCGATTATTTTTGTGGGTGTTTTGCGGGCGACGCAAGAGCACCGATCCTGGCTGACCCCTTTATGTTGTCCGTGGAACCGTGCGGCCCGCCCCTGCGGCGCTGGATGAGGGCCCGTCACCGGGGGGATGGGCATGGCGGATGGGCGATCTGTTATGGTTCCATATCTGCACCGATATCGCCGTGCAGTCGCCGCCATTCTGCTGCGGCCATCCTTGGGCTCGGATCACGCGGTAATTGTATGTGGTAACCATCCCAAGGCCTTAGGGGAGAGCCGCATCGCCTGCGCTTTCCCTTTGCGCGAAGAGGAAGAAGATTGCGGCCCTGCGGATTGGCGTGTTTCTTTCGTCGGGGCGGCTGTTTGCGGAAACATGAGGCTTTCGGGCCGCGAAGGGAGAAGGTCAGCCGAGATCTGGCCTTCCGGGGTCGGCGGATATTCGCCGTCCCTGACCGATTGAGGGCTGCGGGGCGGGGTCATCAGCGCGCGATGTCCTCAGGACGGTCGATATCGCGCAGCCAATCGCCATCGGTGCGGAGGATCCTGGCGGCGCCGCCGCGCAGCAGGGCGCCGGCACCGCGATCTCCGCGCAATGCCTCGATCCGGTCGAACCAGCTGGCCGGAAAACAGGCCGGTGGCATCGGCAGAGCGTTCGGGCCGGCGCAAGCCGCCGGGCGATCATCGTCGCATTCCGCCATGACCCGGGTCATGAGCGCCGCCGGGACATCGGGCATGTCGGCCAGGGCAATCAGCAGGCGCGAGGCGCCGAGCCTGCGCGCATGATCCAGTCCGGCGCGCAGGCTGCTCGACTGTTCGCCAGCACAGATCACATGGCTGAACCCGCCGGGCAGCAGCTGTGCCAGCGCCGGATCGCGCAGCACCGCAATCAGATGATCCGCGCCGCTTGCCGCGAGGTTTCGGGCGCTGATGGTCAACATCGGCGCGCCGTTCGGGTCAAGCGATACGCGCAGCTTGTCCGCCGTACCGAAACGGCGCGAGGCGCCGGCGGCCAGCAGCAGAGCCACCCGGCTCATGGCTGGGCGGCGGTGATTTCGGCGAGAACCGAGATGGCCAGCGTCACCGGATCGCGCGCATCCGGGATCAGCCCGATCGGCCCGCGCAGCCGCGAGAGCTGTGCCGGGTCGATGCCCTGATAGCGCAGTTCCGCCAGGCGGCGGCCATGCACGGTATGGCTGCCCTGCGCGCCGATCCAGAAGGCCGGGCTGGCGAGTGCGTCGCGCAGAATGGCGATTTCGCGGTGATGGTCGTGAAACAGCAGCAAGGCGGCGGTGAAGGGATCCAGATCCGGCGTGGCCATATGGGCCGGGCGAGAAATCTCGAACCCGGCGGTCTCGGCGAGGCGCGAGAAATGGGTGAGTTCGGCCCCTTCGCCGAACAATGCGACCCGGGTGCGCGGCAAAATGTCGAGCGCGGGCAGACCCGGCAGCCCCAGCGGTGCGCTGCGCCGCGCCGCAAGCGTGGTCAGCAGGTCCGAGAAGGCACCAGCGGGCACAGGGGTCAGCATGACCTCGATCCCCGAGCCGCAGGGCAGGCGAATATCGACAAAGGGCGAGCCGGCGCCGTAGCGCAGGGTTTTTGCAGGGTCGCCAGCGGTCAGGCTTTCGGCATGGATCGCCAGATCGCCCTCGATGCAGCCGCCGCTGAGCTGGCCGATCTGCCGGCCCCCCGGCAAGAAGGCCATGATAGCGCCGACCGGGCGGTAAAAACGCCCGTCGATCCGGCTCAGCATGGCCAGGGCGCCGCCCTCAAGGTTCAGCGCGCTCAGGATCGGGATTGCCTCGGCCCCGCGCAAGCGCGGGCGGAGTTGCAGGCTGCGGTCGGTGGCTGTCATTCGGATTGTCCTGAAGGCGGCCCGCTTGTTGCGGGCCGCCAGTCATGTTGGGATCAGGCGAAATCGACCTGACCGGCCATCGGCAGTTCCAGCACGCGCGGCCCGCCCGCTTTGGCGATGGCATTGGCGAGTGCGGGGCCCGAAGGCGGCACGCCGGGCTCGCCAACCCCGGTGGGGGCTTCGGCCGAGGCGATGATCTCGACTTCGATGGCACCGACATCGGCAATGCGCAGCGGTTCATAGTCGGGGAAGTTCGATTGATCGACCACGCCTTCGGTCAGGGTGATCTGATCGCGCATCACCGCGCCGAGGCCAAAGCCGATACCGCCTTCCATCTGGGCGCGGATCACATCGGGGTTGACCGGCACGCCGCAATCGACCGCGCAGAAAACCTTCTCGATCTTCACGGGGTTCGCCCCGCCGCCCGAGATTTCCACCACTTCCGCCACATAGGAGGCGAAGGAGGAATGGACTGCGATGCCGCGCGACACGCCCTCGGCCGGGGCATTGGCCCAGTCCGACATTTCGGTGACCTTGTTGAGAACGCCGGCCATGCGCTGGCGCGGGGGCAGATCGTCGGGCAGCATCGACAGGCGCAGCGCAATGGGATCGGCGCCGGTTTCCTGGGCAACGATATCCATCATGCTTTCCATGACATAGCCGGTATGGGTGTGCCCGACCGAGCGCCACCACAGCACGTTGGTTGCCTTGGGCGTATCGGTCAGCCCGACCGCCATGCCGGGAACGGCATAGGGGGTATCGGCGACGCCCTCGACCGAGGTGGCGTCGATGCCATCCTTGATGCTCATTGCCTCCATCATCGTGCCCTTGACGATGGACTGGCCGGCAATGCGGTGATCCCAGCCGATGATCTTGCCATCGGCGTCCAGACCGACGCGGACCCGGTGGCCGAAGGCTGGGCGGTAATAGCCGCCGGTGATATCGTCTTCGCGGGTCCAGACCAGCTTCACCGGGCGCGAGCGGTCGGTGACGGCAAAGGCCATGGCGCATTCGAGATTGTAATCGGCCGTCGCATTGGCGCGCCGCCCGAAGGAGCCGCCGGCGAAGACGGTCTTGATCCGCACCTTCTCGGCCGGGACCTGAAGGACCTGGGCCAGCACCATCTGGGCGACGGTCGGGAATTGCGAGCCGTCATAGAGGGTCACGCCGCCATCCTCGTTGGCCGCGATGGTGCAGCTCAACGGCTCCATCGGAGCATGGGCGAGAAGCGGGAAGTAGAAGGTCTTGTCGATGACCTTCGCTGCGCCATCGACCAGCTTCGCGGCCGCCGCCTGATTGCCCGCGGCCACGATTGCGCTGTCGGCACTGACCGCGGCGATGATTTCTTCGCGGATCTGACCCGACGACCGCGTCTCGGCGGCGGTATCGTCCCATTCGACTGTGACGGTTTCGCGGGCGCTGATCGCGGCCCAGGTATTGTCGGCAAAGACAACGACGCCGTAAGCATTGGGCAGGGCCTGCGCGCTGACAAAGCCCTTGATGCCCTCGGCACCGCTGGCATCGAAGGAGGCCAGTTTTGCCCCCATGCGCGGGGCGCGGATGACCAGAGCCACCAGCTGATTGTCGAGCTGCATGTCCATGGAAAACTGCGCGGCGCCGTTGATCTTGGTGGGCGTGTCCTTGCGCTTGACCGCGCCTTCCTTGCCGATCAGCCGCCATTCGTCCGGCGTGCGCAGACGCGGCTCGGCCGGGATCGGCAATGCGGCGGCGGCCTGAACGAATTCGCCAAGCGGGGCGGATTTGCCGTCGCCGGTGATCTGCCCATCGACAATGTCCAGCGTCGAGGCATCCACGCCCCAAGCATTGGCGGCAGCCGCGATCAGCACTTCACGCGCGGCGGCGCCGGCGGTGCGATACTGCTGGAAGCTGTTGGCCATGGCGGTCGAGCCGCCGGTGCCCTGAAACTTGCCCATGAACAGGTTGTTATAGATATTCGCATTGGCCGGTGCGAATTCGAAGCCGATCTGATCCATGCCGACGCCGAGTTCCTCGGCGATCAGCGTGGTCAGGCCGGTGCTCGGTCCCTGACCCATTTCGAAATGCTTGATGATGGCGGTGACCCGGCCATCCGATCCGATCTGCACAAAGGGATTGAGATCGGCGGTGACGGTTTCGGTCCCCGAGGCTGCGGCCAAAACGCCATCGGCGCGGGCCCCGATGACCAGAACGGCGGTGGCGGCGGCTGCGCCCTTCAGAAAGCCGCGGCGGGATGCGTTGAGGTTCATCTCAGCCCTCCAGAATTTCGGCCGCGCGCTGAACGCCGGCACGGATGCGTTGATAGGTGGCGCAGCGGCAGACATTGCCGGACATGAATTCGTCGATCTCATCGGTGCTCGGCTTGGGGTTCTGCGAGAGCAGACCGACCGCCGACATGATCTGGCCCGACTGGCAGTAGCCGCATTGCACGACATCGAGTTCGGTCCATGCCTGCTGGACAGCGGCACCGACATGGTTGTCGGACATGGCTTCGATGGTGGAGACCTCGGCCCCGTCCAGATCTTCGATAAAGGTCTGGCAGGAGCGGACCGGCTCGCCGTTCACATGCACGGTGCAGGCCCCGCAGGAGGCGACGCCGCAGCCGAATTTGGTTCCTGTCAGTTTCAGCTTGTCGCGGATCACCCAGAGCAGGGGGGTGCCGTCCTCGGCATCGACCGTGACCGTCTGGCCATTGAGCTTGATTTCACGCGTCATTTATGGATCTCCGTTTGGTGCAGAAGGACCGGCCAGGTAGCCGTCGGTCTGCGTCTTCATGTCATGAGTGACGATGCGATGCCGCAGTCCGGGCAGCTCGACATCTGAAATGGATCGAACGTTTCATCTCTGGCGAAAGGTCAGGCAAGTCTGACGATATGTGCATATGCATGTGCCAGCCTCGGAAAAATTCAACTGCAATAAGACCTCGAAATATCACCGATGCATAATGCCTAATTTATCTGCCGGCGGCTGCGGCGACAAGTTGCAATAATGAGGACGGCGAAAAGATACCGGCGAGGGCGCATGGGGATCGGCGACGAGCCGTAGCCCCGAAAGATCGCCATGACCGGACATATGCTGGCCTCCCGGGCAAGTCTCGGATATCGATGGATGGGGCGCCGGGCCGCCGTTGGCTCGACCTCTGATCGGTCGCGGATGCCGTAGCCAGACCGATGGGAAGGACTTGTCATGACCACGCTTTACATCGACGCCGATGCCTGTCCGGTGAAGGCCGAGGCCGAACGGGTTGCCACCCGGCTGCGCCTGCCGATGGTGCTGGTCTGCAATGGCGGGCTGCGTCCGCCGCAGAACCCGCTGGTCTCGCTGATGATCGTGAATGAGGGCCCTGACGAGGCCGACAAGTGGATTGCCGAGCAGTGCGGGCCGGGCGATGTCGTCGTGACCTCGGATCTGCCGCTGGCGGATCGCTGCATCAAGGCGGGGGCGCAGGTCATCCAGCACAATGGCGAGGTGCTGAACTGGACCAATATCGGCCCCCGCCTCGCCACCCGCGATCTGATGCAGGATATCCGTTCCGCCGATCCCTTCCATCAGGGTGGGGGCAAGGGCTTTTCCAAGGCGGATCGTTCATATTTCCTGCAATCGCTGGACCGGGTTCTGACGGTGGCGAAGCGCGCCTCGGCCGGCTAGGGTTCGGGTCGGTTTGGCCCGGCAATCGGTGCATATGGCTGTCCGAACATGGACGGCTGTCCTGAGCTGCCTTTGCGAAAGCTCAGACCCATGAGGAGGGAAGGCATGAAGTATGGTGCGATTTCGGCGGTGATCCTGTCCCTGTTGCCGGTCGCCGTCGAGGCGGCGAGCTGGGAAAAGACGGGTCGATGCAGCTATCTGCTTGCGGGCAAGGATGGCGGCTTTGTCGAGAAAAGCGCCTCGCCCTGTTTGCAGGAATTCGGCAGCGGCACGGGCACCTGGGCCATCCGGCTGACCTGGGACAATGGCAACAGCACATTGATCTATTCCGATGACGGCAGCGGCGAGAACCTGATATTGAATGACAGGCCGGTTGCCGCCTGGGGCAATGGGATCCGTGCTCCCGATAGCGGAGATTACGGCATGTGCTACCTGACCATGATCGGCGACCAGCCGGAAGCGACCTGTTTTCGGGAATGGGGCGAAGATGAGGCGCAGCCGGATTACTGAGTTTCTTTGCAGTAATGGAAAGGGCCGGCGTTCTGGCCGGCCCTTCGCTTATCCGATCTGCACCATCCGGTGTTTCTTCTTGCCGACCGAGACCTTCAGCCCGTCCCCGATCAGCCCGGCATCGACCGGCAATTGCGGGTCGCTGACCGGATCGTTGTTCAGGCGCAGCCCGCCTTCACCGATCAGGCGCTTGGCCTCCTTGCCCGAGGCGGTAATTCCGGTCTGCGCCAGAAGCTGAGTGACCGAAACCGGCAGGGCATCGGCGGCAATCGTCACCACTTCCAGATCGCCGCCGGCACCGCCCTGTTCAAACACCTCGCGGGCCGTAGCCTCGGCCGAGGCCGCCGCTTCGGCGCCATGCAGCAGGGTGGTGACCTCATTGGCGAGGCGGATCTTGCCCTCGTTGATCTCGGATCCCTGAAGCGCGCTGAGGCGATCGCATTCATCGACCGGCAGTTCGGTATAAAGCTTCAGGAAGCGGCCGACATCGGCATCGGTCGTGTTGCGCCAGAACTGCCAGAACTCATAGGGCGACAGCAT
>JBKEBH010000004.1:0-7842 GCA_047973065.1 Paracoccus sp. (in: a-proteobacteria)
TCGTGCGTCAGATTTGGACCTGATCCGCAGATCACCATATCGGCCGGCGGCCCCTGGAAGCGCCGCACATAAAGGCCTGAAAGAAGACCGCCATCGATCACACGACCAAATGGTCAGAAAATTCTTGCATACCGGGCGGCAACCAAAGAAGCCGGTAGTCGTTCAGTGCGAACAGAGCCCCGGCGCGGCGGGGGCCGATACGGTTCATGCCGATGAACAGCATCATATCGCCCAGGAAAATCCCGATGAATCCCGACATGGCCAGCGGTCCGATCTGCCCGGCACGCAGCCCGTGCCACAGCCCGAAGCCGCCAACGATGACCGCCAGCGTCAGCGTCACCAGCCCCTGGCGATAGAGATTGAAGCCGAAGGCACCGAGCTGCGCGGCGGCTGTCGCCGACATCAGTCCCGAAATTGCCCAACAAATAGCCGCTCCAAGCGCGGCGAGCTCATAAACGGGCAGTTTTCGGGCTCCAGCTGCCTGATTCCTGTCGATTCGACCAACAGGCTCCTGCTGGACGTGCTAGCCTTGCTCTACATTAGAGGAAAATGCTTACCAAGGCCGGTTCAATCATGCCGGCATGCGTTCTGAGCCGGGCCGACCGATACGGGCTGGTCTGGTTTCAGGTTGAGGGGGACCCCCATGTTCATCCGGTATGGATTTGATATCACGATTGAATGCCAGCAGCCTTTGCCGATGATCCTGCAAATGTCGGCGCGCCCGGAACGGCAGATCGAACTGCGTGGCATCGAAGCCTTTGCAACCAGCCCGACCGTGGCTTTTTCGACATTCGTTGATCGTCATGGCAATTTCTGTCGCCGCCTGAGCGCACCGCCGGGATATTTCCGGTTGCAGCAGAATGCGATCATCTCGGATAGCGGCTTGCCGGAGCCGGAATTTCCTGAGGCCCAGGAAATGCCCATTGAGGCGCTGCCCGATGACGTGCTCTATTTTCTGATGGCCTCGCGCTATGTCGATACCGATCTGCTCGGCCAGACCGCATGGGACCTGTTCGGGCAGATCCAGCCCGGCTGGACGCGGGTTGAGGCGATCATGGGCTGGGTCAACCGGCACATCGCCTTCAATTACATGGATGCCGATGCGACGCGCACCGCTTTCGAGGCGTTCGGGCAGGGCAAGGGCGTGTGTCGCGATTACGCCCATCTGGCGATTGCCTTCTGCCGTGCGCTGAACATTCCGGCGCGCTATGTGAACAGCTACCTCGGCGATATCGGCGTGCCGGCCGTGCCCGATCCGATGGACTTTGCGGCCTCGGTCCAGGTCTATCTGTCGGGACGCTGGTGGAATTTCGATCCGCGCAACAATGCCCGCCGGATCGGTCGCATTCCGGTCGGCTATGGTCGTGATGCGGCGGATGTGGCGCTGATTTCCAGCTTTGGCCAACACCGGCTGGTCAACTTCACCGTGATTGCCGAAGAATGCGATGAGAGCGGCGCTGTTCTGGATCCCTGTCCTCACGCGATGTGAAGCGGTGCAGGCGTATCGGGTTCGGACGAAAGCCATCTGTTCGCGCTGCGCAGGATTGTGGATCTCAGATGCGGCCTGATGGTTGGCAAAGCCGTTCCCATTCCGCCATGGCATAGCGGTCGGTCATGCCGGCGACGTAATCGAGCACGATCCGGGCCCGCTCGGTCTCGTTCGCGGCGAAGGCTTCGCCGTGCCAATGCTCGGGCAGCAGGGCCGGGTTCGACATGAAAAGCGGGAAAAGCTCGTTCAGCATGGCGGTCACCGCCTTGCGTTCGATCACCACCGAGGGGGCGCGATACATCCGGGTGAACAGGAAGGATTTGATCGCCTTGAGGTTCTGGTAAAGCGGCTTGGTAAAGCGGATGATCGGGCCGTCCATGGCCCGGATTTCATCCACCGATTGCGGCTGCAGGGCGGTCAGCCGGTTCTGGGCAACCGCAATGACATCCTCGACCATGACCCCGAAGACCCGGCGCAGTGCCTCGTGCCGGCGGCGGTCGGGATCGAGCCCGGGATGAAGCCGGTCCACCTCAGCGAAAGCCGGGCCGACGACCGGCAGCCCGGTCAGATCGGCCTCGTTGAAGAGACCGGCCCGCAGCCCGTCATGGAGATCGTGATGGTTATAGGCGATGTCATCGGCCACGGCCGCCACCTGCGCCTCGGCGCTGGCATGGGTGGCCAGTTCCAGGTCCCATTGGGCGTTAACTTCCGCCAGCGCATAGGGGTAGGGCGCTTCGACCGGGCCGTTATGTTTGGCAATGCCTTCCAGGGTTTCCCAAGTCAGGTTGAGCCCGTCGAAGCCGGCATAATGGCGCTCGAGCCGGGTGACGATGCGCAGGGCCTGGGCATTGTGATCGAACCCGCCATAAGGTTCCATGAGCAGGGCGAGCGCGTCTTCGCCAGTATGGCCGAAGGGCGGATGGCCGAGATCATGCGCCAGCGCCACAGCCTCGGCCAGATCGGTATTGAGGCTGAGCGTGCCGGCAATGGTGCGGGCGACCTGAGCGACCTCGATGGTATGAGTCAGGCGGGTGCGGAAATAATCGCCGCGATAGGCGTCGCCCTCCTGTTCGACGAAGACCTGGGTCTTGTGCTTGAGCCTGCGGAAGGCGGAGGAGTGAATGATCCGGTCGCGGTCGCGCTGCCAGGGGCTGCGAAAGCTGGAGAGATCCTCGGGGTAGAGCCGTCCACGGCTGTCTTCAGGCTGGCAGGCATAGGGCGCGGTCATGCGGGTTCCTTGCAGGGCTTTGATCGGGAGCCTATATTTGCCGGGCACCAAGCGAAACGGGAACGCCCCATGAACCTGCCTCCTTCCGTGACCGAACGCGCCTTTGCGCGGCTGGCCGAGATCAATGATGGCGCCGCCGCGCCGCAGGCGTTGCGCGTCGCGGTCGAGGGCGGCGGCTGTTCGGGGTTTCAATATGACATTCGGCTGGATGCGCCGGCCGAAGACGATCTGGTGCTGGAAGGCGCCGGGCAGCGGGTGCTGGTCGATCCGGTCTCGCTGCCGTTTCTGGCCGGAGCCGTGATCGATTTTTCCGATGAGCTGATCGGGGCGCGCTTTGTTATCGACAATCCGAATGCGGCGTCCTCCTGCGGTTGCGGAACCTCGTTTTCGATCTGATAAGCTCTGATAAAGGGGGCGCTGCCCCCTCGGCGCGTGCCGCGCCTCACCCCCGGGATATTTCTGCCAAAGTGAAAGCGAGCCGATGAAGATTGCCAGTTTCAACGTCAATGGGATCAAGGCGCGGATCGGGGCGCTGAGCGAGTGGCTGAGCGAGGCGCAGCCCGATCTGGCGGTGTTGCAGGAAATCAAGAGCGTCGATGAGGGGTTTCCGGCCGCCCATTTCGAGGAGATGGGCTATAACGTTGCGTCCCATGGCCAGAAGAGTTTCAACGGAGTGGCGATCTTGTCGAAATTGCCGCTGGAAGATGTGATGCGCGGTCTGCCCGGAGATGAGGCAGATGAGCAGGCGCGATATATCGAGGCGACGGTGATCGGCGAACGGGCGGTGCGGATCGCCGGGCTGTATCTGCCCAATGGCAATCCGGTGCCGGGGCCGAAATACGATTACAAACTGGCCTGGATGGAGCGGTTGCGGTTGCGGGCAGACGAGCTGCTGGCCGGGGAAATGCCGGTGGTGATGCTGGGCGATTACAATATCATCCCCGAGCCGCGCGATGCGGCCAGCCCCGGGCAATGGCTTGAGGATGCCTTGTTTTTGCCGCAAAGCCGGGCGGCGTATCAGCGCATCATGGCGCAGGGATGGACCGATGCATTGCGCGCGAAGGATCCCTTTGGCGCCCGCGGGCCCTTCACCTTCTGGGATTTTCAGGCCGGGGCCTGGCAGCGCGACAATGGTATCCGTATCGATCACATGCTGCTGAGCCCGCAGGCCGCCGATCTGATGGTCGATGCCGGTGTTGACCGGGAGATGCGGGCGCGGGAAAAGCCTTCCGATCATGTGCCGGTCTGGGTCGATCTGGCTGCCTGAGCTTTCCAGGTGATTTACAAAGGCTGAGGCGCTGCTATGGTTTCTGCGTTGCAGAAACTTGGGGGTGTCATGCGCGAGATTCGGAAGATCCTGATTGCCAACCGGGGCGAGATTGCCATCCGCGTGATGCGCGCCGCCAATGAGCTCGGCAAGAAGACCGTTGCCGTCTACGCCGAGGAAGACAAGCTCAGCCTGCATCGGTTCAAGGCCGATGAGGCTTATCGGATCGGTGAGGGGCTGGGGCCGGTTGCGGCCTATCTTTCGATCCCCGATATTATCCGCGTCGCCAAGGCCTCGGGCGCAGATGCCATTCATCCCGGCTATGGGCTTTTGTCGGAAAATCCCGAGCTGGTCGATGCCTGCGAACGCGAGGGGATCATTTTCATCGGTCCCCGGGCGGCGACGATGCGGGCGCTTGGCGACAAGGCCTCGGCCCGCCGGGTGGCGATCAAGGCCGGGGTGCCGGTCATTCCGGCGACCGAAGTGCTGGGCGAGGATTTCGAAGCGATCAAGCTTGAGGCCGCCGGGATCGGCTATCCCCTGATGCTCAAGGCCAGCTGGGGCGGCGGCGGGCGCGGGATGCGTCCGATCAACGGACCTGACGAGCTGATCGAGAAGGTCCGCGAGGGCCGGCGCGAGGCCGAAGCTGCTTTCGGCAATGGCGAGGGCTATCTGGAAAAGATGATCCTGCGCGCCCGCCATGTTGAGGTGCAGCTTCTGGGCGATACGCATGGCGGGCTCTATCATCTGTTTGAGCGCGACTGCACCGTGCAGCGACGCAACCAGAAAGTGGTCGAGCGGGCGCCCGCGCCCTATCTGAGCGAGGAGCAGCGCGCCGAGGTCTGCGGGCTAGCGCTGAAGATCGGGCAGGCGGTCGGCTATCAGAATGCCGGCACGGTCGAATTCCTGATGGATATGGACAGCGGCGAGTTCTATTTCATCGAGGTCAATCCGCGCATCCAGGTCGAGCATACCGTCACCGAGGAGGTGACCGGCATCGATATCGTGCAGGCCCAGATCAAGGTGGCCGAGGGTGAGCCTCTGGCCACGGCAACCGGGGTGGCCTCGCAGGCGGATATCGCGCTGTCGGGTCATGCCGTGCAGTGCCGGGTTACCACCGAAGACCCGCAGAACAATTTCATCCCCGATTATGGCCGGATCACCGCCTATCGGACCGCAACCGGGATGGGGGTGCGGCTGGATGGCGGCACCGCCTATGCCGGCGGCGTCATTACCCGCTATTACGATTCCCTGTTGGTCAAGGTGACCGCCTGGGCGCAGACCCCGGAACAGGCAATCCGCCGCATGGACCGGGCCTTGCGTGAATTCCGGGTGCGCGGGGTTTCGACCAATATCGACTTCGTCATCAACCTGCTGAAACATCCGGTCTTCCTGTCGAACAGCTATACGACCAAGTTCATCGACACCACGCCCGAGCTGTTCGAGTTCCGCGCCCGTCAGGACCGCGCCACTAAGATCCTGACCTATCTGGCCGATATTTCGGTCAATGGTCATCCCGAGACCGCCGGCCGGGCGCTGCCGCCGGCGCAGGCCCGCCCGCCGGTGGCGCCGAAGCCGCGCATCGAGCCGCCCCCGCTAGGGACCCGACAATTGCTGGAGGACAAGGGCGCGCAGGCGGTGGCCGATTGGGTGGCGGCGCAAAGCAAGCTGCTGATGACCGATACCGCGATGCGCGACGGGCATCAGTCGCTGCTGGCGACAAGGATGCGCTCTATCGACATGATCCGGGTGGCGCCGGCCTATGCGTCCAATCTGTCACAGCTGTTCAGCGTCGAATGCTGGGGCGGGGCGACCTTCGATGTGGCCTATCGCTTCTTGCAGGAATGCCCCTGGCAGCGGCTGCGCGATATCCGGGCTGGCATGCCGAACCTGCTGACCCAGATGCTGCTGCGTGCCTCGAACGGGGTGGGTTACACCAATTATCCCGACAATGTCGTGCAGGCCTTCGTCAAGCAGGCCGCGCAAACCGGGATCGACGTTTTCCGGGTTTTCGACAGTCTCAACTGGGTCGAGAATATGCGCGTCGCCATGGATGCCGTCATCGACAGCGGCAAGATCTGCGAGGGGGCGATCTGCTATACCGGCGATATTCTCGATCCGTCCCGCGCGAAATACGATCTGCAATATTATGTTTCCATGGGGAAAGATCTGCGCGACGCCGGTGCGCATATCCTCGGGCTCAAGGATATGGCCGGGCTTTTGAAGCCGGCGGCGGCTTCGGTTCTGGTCAAGGCGCTGAAGGAAGAGGTCGGGCTGCCGATCCATTTCCACACCCATGACACATCCGGCATGGGCGGGGCCACCTATCTGGCGGCGGCGGCGGCGGGGGTCGATATTGTCGATGGCGCGATGGATGCGCTGTCGGGCAATACCTCGCAGCCGACCATGGGCTCGGTGGTCGAGGCCATGGCCCGCACCGATCGCGATACCGGGCTCGATATCGGGGCGATCCGCGAGATTTCCAATTACTGGGAACGGGTGCGCGAGAATTACGCGGCCTTCGAATCCGGGCTGCAGGCCCCGGCCTCCGAGGTCTATCTGCACGAAATGCCGGGCGGTCAGTTCACCAATCTCAAGGCCCAGGCCCGCAGCCTTGGGCTAGAGGAGCGTTGGCATGAGGTGGCGCAGGCTTACGCCGATGCCAACCAGATGTTTGGCGATATCGTCAAGGTGACCCCCTCGTCGAAAGTGGTCGGGGATATGGCGCTGATGATGGTGGCGCAGAACCTGACCCGCGCCCAGGTCGAGGATCCCGATATTGAGGTCGCCTTCCCCGACAGTGTCGTCGATATGATGTATGGCAATCTTGGCCAGCCGCCGGGGGGCTGGCCCGAGGCGCTGCAAAGGAAGGTGCTGAAGGGCGGAGCCCCGTTGAGCACCCGTCCGGGCGCTTCCATGGCCCCGGTCGATCTGGAGGCCACCCGGGCCGATCTGTCGCAGCAGATGGAAGGCAAGCGTGTCGATGACGAGGACCTGAACGGCTATCTGATGTATCCGAAGGTCTTTCTCGATTACATGGGTCGCCACCGGATCTATGGTCCGGTGCGGACCCTGCCGACCCGGAATTTCTTCTATGGGATGGATTCCGGTGAACAGGTCAGCGTCGAGATCGCCCCGGGCAAGACCCTGGAAATCCGGCTTCAGGCGATTGGCGAGACCGATGAGAAGGGCGAGGTGAAGGTCTTCTTCGAACTGAACGGTCAGCCCCGCAATATCCGCGTGCCCAATCGCAGTGCGGCCGGCGTGGCCGCGGCCCGGCCCAAGGCGGATCCCGGCAATCCCGATCATGTCGGTGCGCCGATGCCGGGCGTGGTGGCCAGTGTCGCCGTGGTTCCCGGTCAGAAGATCGCAGCCGGGGATATGCTGCTGACCATCGAGGCGATGAAGATGGAAACCGCCATTCATGCCGACCGCGAGGGCCGGGTGAAGGCGGTTCATGTCGGCCCGGGCCAACAGATCGACGCCAAGGATCTGCTGATCGAGCTGGAGGACGGTTGATCCATGGGGTGTGAGGGGCGCTGCCCCTCGCGCCTTGCGGCGCTTACCCCGGGATATTTTCGTGAAGAAGAATGGGAAGGGCGGCGCGGTGGCGGCGCCCTTTTTAAAGCTTCTGACCTTTAACCTGATACATATCCGGCAGCCGTGAGGTAGTTCCAGCATTCCTCCCTCGTATAGAGATCGCAGATTTCGGCGCGGGCATCGAACATGTCTGTGGATGGGCGTTGTTGCAAAAGTCAGCGTCTGAGCGTGCCGGCCCCTTTCCCCGGTAGTCTTATGCCACGCGTTCGATCTGGGCGGTGCCGAGCGCATTGAAGCGGTTCATGAGAGCGACACGGA
>JBKEBH010000006.1:0-26417 GCA_047973065.1 Paracoccus sp. (in: a-proteobacteria)
TCCGTGTCGCTCTCATGAACCGCTTCAATGCGCTCGGCACCGCCCAGATCGAACGCGTGGCATAAGACTACCGGGGAAAGGGGCCGGCACGCTCAGACGCTGACTTTTGCAACAACGCCCACCAGATCGCGCATTTGCCATGTCGCTATCGGGCGATAGTCAGCGCGAATATGCCCTAGATATCACAAGCCAGATCGCTGAGAAGGAACTTCATAATCTCGCGGCAGGTAAAATAATTAAATTAAATCAATATTTTATATTCATATTGCCTAATGGCGCACAGCGCCATTATAGCGCCTTATAGCCCCAAAAGGGAGGCCCAAGCTCGGTGGTCAGATGCAACGCTTACCCCCGGGCTGCGCCGCCAGAAAATCCAGCACCTCATCGGCTTCGGGCACGCCGTCACCCGCGCCCGGGCGGGTGACCTTAATCGCTGCCGCCGCCGAGGCATGGCGCAGCGCTTCGCCCAGATCGCGGCCCATATCGAGCCCAGCGGCGAAATAGCCGGCAAAGCAATCGCCTGCGCCGGTCGTATCGACCGGATCGACCGGGAAAGCGGGCTGGAACGTCACCTCGCTGCTGCACAGATCGCGATATTCGGCCCCCTTCGCGCCAAGCGTCACCAACAAGGCCGGCACCGGCAGATCGCCGGTGAACCCGGCTGCCAGCTGCGCGGCCTCAATCTGATTGAGCGCCAGAATCGAGACCTCATCCAGCATCAATCGCGCCGCCTCAATCTCGAAGGGCGCGCAGCTGTAGATCACCCGGGCCCCGGTCTTGCGGGCAATCCGGGCGGCCTCAAGCTGAAGGTTGGTCTCATTCTGGATCAGCAGCGTATCGTCCGGCCCGATCCCGGCAAGCGCCGCCTCGATATCGGCCAGCTCCAGGCGGCGATTGGCGCCGGCATGAAGCACGATGGCATTCTCGCCCTCTTCATCGACCATGATGATCGCATGGCCGCTGACGGAATGGGGAAGCCGGACAATGCCTCGGATGTCCACTCCGGCCTCGCTCATCCGGTCCAATACCCAATCGTCGCCCTGCCCGGTCATGGCCCCGATATGGACCACCCGCGCACCGGCCCGGGCCACGGCAATTGACTGGTTCGCCCCCTTACCGCCAAGCCCCTGCCCATAGCTGAGCGCGGCAATGGTTTCGCCCGGCGCCGGCTGATGGGTCAGGCGGTAGACATGGTCGATATTGATCGAGCCGAGATTATAGATGGTCATGCGGGCACCTCCACCGCCAATGCAGCGCAAACCGGGCGGAACCGCAAATGAAAAGCGCGCCCCGAGGGGCGCGCCAGTTGCTTTGTGTCCCAGTCGGGTCAGCGATCAGCTGTCCTTGCCATGCTTGACCGACCACCACAGGCGCTTGTTGGTCAGGTAAAGCAGCGAAGCGAAGCCGACCAGAAAGATGACCGTAACGAAGCCATTGCGTTTGCGGGCCATCATATGCGGCTCTGCCGTCCACATCAGGAAGGCCGAGACGTCCTCGGCCATCTGATCGGCCGTTGCCGGAGTGCCGTCCTCATAGGTGACCAGATCGTCCGACAGCGGCGCCGGCATGGAAATCCAGTTCCCGGCAAAGGCAGCGTTGTGATAGAGGACCGAACCGGCCTGCTCCTTTTCTTCGCCGTCATAGCCGGTCAGGACCGCATGGATATATTCCGGCCCGCCGATGCCGCGGAACAGCTGGTTGATCCCGGTCCCATAAGGGCCGTGGAAACCGGCGCGCGCCTTGGCCATCAGCGACAGGTCCGGCCCCATGCCTTCGCCCGACACCGTCGGGAAGAAGTCGGTCGGCTCGCGCGGGCGGTCTTCCTCGGTTTCGGGGTCGGTGATGTCGAATTGCGCGGCATAGGCGCGGACCTGATCTTCCGGCAGCTCCGGCCCGCCCTTGTCGCCGAGGGTGCGCAACGCCACCTGCTTGAGCCCGTGGCACGACGCACAGACCTCGGTATAGACCTGAAGGCCGCGCTGAAGCTGGAACTGGTCGAACTTGCCGAACGGACCTTCGAAGCTGAACGCGATGTCTTCGATATGCTGTTCGGCATGGGACGAGCCGGCTTCTTCCTCGCCATGCCCATCTTCCTCGGTGCCATGCTCGGCGGCTTCTTCGCCGGCCAGCTCGGCCTCGGTTGCGGGATCGGCAACCGCGACTTCCGGTTCGGCGGCGCTTTCCATTTCGCCAGCGGTTTCAGCAACGCTGCCATCGACGGCATCTTCCTGCGCATCGGTGACTTCGACCGCGGTTTCGGCAGGCGCGGCATCGGCCGCCGCCGCTTCCTCGGCCGGAGCGGGTTCAGCAGCGCTGGCTTCGATGGTGGCATCCTCGGCGGCGGTGGCCGCTTCGGTGTCGGTCGCAGCCTGCGCCGCATCGGTGGTGGCATCCATTACCTGCTCTGCCGCGGCACCCGCCGCGTCAGGTACATCGGTTGCAGCGTTGACGGCATCCGCCGCCTGTTCAGCCAGAGCCGGGGCGGCCATGCCGTCCTGTGCATCCTGCGCCCAGGCCGCCGCGCCGAGGCTCAGCGCGGCAAAGGCCGTGAGGGTCTTGATTCTCAGGGTCATGCTTGCCTCTCCTTACTCGGCAGGATGGGTGTTGGTGCCGTAATGCGCATCGAAGTCTTCTTCGATGGTCGCCGGCATCGCGGTGGGTTTCTCGATCAGGCCGAGCACCGGCAGGATCACCAGGAAATAGGCGAACCAGTAAGCCGCACCGACCAGAGCAATATAGGGGTAGATCCCTTCGGCCGGCATCGCACCCACCCACATCAGGATGATGAAGTCAGCGCAGACCAGCCAGAACCACCACTTGAACATCGGACGGAACCGGCCCGAACGCACGCGCGAGGGATCCAGCCAAGGCACCAGCGCCATGACCACGATCGCCGCGAACATGGCGATGACACCGAAGAACTTGGCATCGACAATCCCGAAGGTGATCCAGTTGGTGAACATCACCACCCAGACATCGGCCGTGAAGGCGCGCAGGATCGCGTAGAAGGGCAGGAAGTACCATTCGGGCACGATATGCGCAGGCGTCGCCAGCGGGTTGGCTTCGACATAGTTGTCGGGGTGGCCAAGGAAGTTCGGCATGAAGCCGACCACCGCGAAGAAGACGACCAGCACGACGGCCAGGGCGAACAGGTCCTTCATCACGAAATAGGGCCAGAAGGGCAGCGTGTCCTTTTCGGCTTCCTCTTTCGAGCCACGGCGCACTTCGATCCCGGTCGGGTTGTTGTTGCCGGTGGTGTGGAAGGCCCAGATGTGGATCGCGACCAGAGCCACGATGACGAAGGGCAGCAGATAGTGCAGCGAGAAGAAACGGTTCAGCGTCGCGTTATCGACAGCCGGCCCGCCCAGAAGCCAGGTCTGGATCGACGGCCCGATGCCGGGAATGGCACCAAACAGGCCGGTAATCACGGTCGCGCCCCAGAAGGACATCTGACCCCAGGGCAGCACATAGCCCATGAAGGCGGTGCCCATCATGCACAGATAGATCAGCATGCCGATGATCCAGGTCACTTCGCGCGGGGCCTTGTAGGAACCGTAGAAGAGGCCGCGGAAGATGTGGACATAGACGGCAAAGAAGAACAACGACGCGCCATTGGCGTGGATATAGCGCAGCATATGCCCGCCATTCACGTCGCGCATGATGTGCTCGACACTGCGGAAGGCCAGGCTGACATGCGGGGTGTAATGCATCGCCAGCACGATGCCGGTGATGATCTGAAGCACCAGACAGAAGGCCAGGACGATGCCCCAGATCCACCACCAGTTCAGGTTTTTCGGGGTCGGGATCATCAGCGTGTCATAGACCAGGCTGATCACGGGCAGCCGGCGGTGCAGCCAGCGCTCGATCCCGGTCTTGGGTTCGTAATGATCGTGCGGAATTCCGGACATGCGCGCCTCCTCAGCCGAGCTTCAGCGTCGTGTCGTCAACGAAGGACGCCACAGGAATATCAAGGTTGCGCGGCGCCGGACCCTTACGGATACGGCCGGCCGTATCGTAATGGCTGCCGTGGCAGGGGCAGAACCAGCCCCCGAAATCGCCCGCGCCGTCACCGATCGGCACGCAGCCCAGATGGGTGCAGACACCGATCTGGACCAGCCATTCACCAGCCTCGTCCAGTGTCCGGTTCTCATCCGTTGCCTCGGCCTGCGGCTTGTTCGCATTCTCGGCACTCTTGTCGATCAGATCATCAAGGCTGACCGCGCGGCCGGATTCGATTTCCTCGGGAGTGCGGCGGCGGATGAAGACGGGCTTGCCGAGCCATTTGACCGTCAGCTGGGTGCCGGTTTCAATCCCGCTCACGTCAACCTGGATCGAGGACAGCGCCTGCACATCGGCCGAGGGGTTCATCTGGTTGATCAATGTCCAGGCGGCGGCGCCCGTCGCGACCGTTCCGGCCCCGGCGGTGGCGTAGAAGAGAAAATCTCTCCGCGTGCCTTCGTGTTCTTCTGCGTGGGTCACGGCTTATCTCCGGTTCAGGCCCGCCAGCGCGGACCAGCAATGTTGTCTCGGGCCACTTGAATCGTGACCGCGGCGCCCTCATCTCTAGCGATCAAATTCCCGTCAGTCCAGCGGGGCTCCGCGTATCAAAGCAGCCAAATGGCCGCAGGTGTGGCGTTTTGGCTCTCGGCCGTCTGCTGCCCACCTGCGCAGCGGCGACACATAATTGTTTCAACATCAAACCTCGCCTAAAGATACATGCGTGTTCAACGAACGGAGCAGCCATGTATCCCCGCCGGCATTTCAACGAAGGCGGCAACGGCTATGCACAGCACCGCCCGGACTATCCCCGCGAGCTTGCCGAGGCCCTGGCCACGCTCTGCATGCGACATGATCACGCGGTGGATGTCGGCTGCGGCACCGGCCAGTTGACTTCGCTTCTGGCCGGAAAATTCGGCCAGGTCACCGGGATCGACCCTTCGGCATCGCAGATCGAAAGCGCCGCGCACGGCCCAGGGATCAGCTATCGCATCGCCAGCAGCGAGGCGAGCGGGCTCGATGACGGTTGCGCCGATCTGATCACCGCCGCCCAGGCCGCCCATTGGTTCAATCTCGACCAGTTTTATGCCGAAGCCCGTCGCATCGCCCGGCCGGGTGCCATTCTGGCACTGGTGTCTTATGGCGTTCCGGAGTTTTCGGACGATTTCTCACAGAGCTTCAACCAGTTCTATTGGCACGACATCCATCGCTACTGGCCCGCCGACCGTGTTCATGTCGAACAGGGTTACCGCAGCCTCGATTTTCCGTTCATGCAGCTTACCATGCCCGAGCTATGGATCCGGCGCGAGTGGTCCTTTCATGAGCTGAGCGGCTATATCGACACCTGGTCGGCAACCCGGCAGGCACAAAAGGCCGGCGAGGGCGACATCTTTGACGCCGCCCGTGCAAAGCTGGCCAACCGTTGGGGCGATCCCGGGCAGCGGCGCTCCGTCCGCTGGCTGCTGAGCGGTCATGTCACCCGGCTGAACTGAGCCTCAGCCGCGCAGGAAGCGGCGCAGCACCTTTTCCAGCTTGGCCGCACCCAGGGGCGCCATCTGCTTGGTGTGATCATGGCTGATCGATTCGTCGCTCATCCCCGCGCCCATATTGGTGATCACCGAAACCGCCGCGCAGCACAGGCCGAGGAAACGGCCAAGGATGATCTCTGGCACAGTCGACATGCCGACCGCATCCATGCCCAGCACCCGGGCGGCGCGGATCTCGGCCGGGGTTTCAAAGCTCGGGCCGGAGAACCAGCCATAAACGCCCTCGGGCAGGTCAATGCCTTCCTCGGCGGCGGCGGCGCGCAGGCGGGTGCGCAGCTCAAGGTCATGGGCATCGGTCATCGGAACAAAGCGGGCATCGGTCGCCTCGCCGATCAGCGGGTTGGTCCCGGCGAAGGCGATGTGATCGTTCAGAAGCATCAGCCCGCCCGGCGCCAGAACGGCATTCACCGCACCCGCGGCATTGGTCAGGATCAGCTTCTTCGTGCCAAGCGCCGCCAGGGTTTCCAGCGGCAGACGCATGATGTCGGGCCTGCCGGATTCGTAATAATGCGAGCGCCCGCCGAAGACCGCGACCCGCACCCCTTCGAGCTGACCGATCACCAGCGCCGGCACATGGCCCGACACCCCGGCATGGGGAAAGCCCGGAAGATCGTCATAGGGGATCGAGACGCCCTCGACGGCGCCCGAAAGATGGCCCAGCCCCGATCCGAGGATCAGCCCGTATCCGGGGGCTTCATCGCCGGCACGGGCACGGATCAGATCGGCAAGCTCAGCGCTCTTTGACATAGGGCTCTCCTCCCGCGCGCGGCGGAATCGCACGGCCGACGAAACCGGCCAGGATGATGACGGTCAGGATATAGGGCAGCGCGTTCATGAACATCGACGGGATGGTGATCGGTCCTATACTGACGGTGGAATAATTATTGGCGATGGCCTCGAACAGCGCGAACAGGAAGGTCGCGCCAAGCGCCCCCCAGGGCCGCCATTTGGCGAAGATCAGCGCCGCCAGCGCGATAAACCCGCGCCCGGCGGTCATTTCCTTGACGAAGCCGGCACCAAGTCCGGTGGCCAGGTAAGCCCCGGCCAGCCCGCACAGAACCCCGCAGATCAGCACCGCATCATAGCGCAGCCGGGTCACCGACACGCCCGCCGTATCGACCGAGGCCGGATTTTCGCCCACCGCCCGCAACCTCAGCCCGAAGCGGGTACGATAAAGCAGCCACCAGGTCGCCGGCACGCAGAGGAATGCGACATAGACCAGAATCGAATGGCCCGAAATCAGTTCGCCATAGATCGGCCCAATCACCGGCACGCCGCTCAGATCATCGGCGAAAGGCAGGGTGAGAGAGTCGAAACGTGGGTGATTGGTCAGCCAGGCGACGGTTTCCGGGCCCATGAAGCTTTCCAGCCAGCCCCGGAAAGGTGCGCTATAGCTGTCCAGCTCGGCGCCCGGGGTCAGGCCCGGGGTTCGCCCGCCCAGACCGAAGATCTTCTGCCCCAGCAGGACCGTCAGGCCCGAGGCCAGAAAGTTGATCGCCACCCCGGAAATCAGCTGATTGCCCCGGAAGGTGATCGAGGCAACCCCATGGATCAGGGACATCAGCACCGAGCCCAGCACCCCGGCGCAGAGCCCCAGCCAGACATTGCCGGTCAACGCCGCGACCGCGGCCGCCGCGAAGGCCGCCATCAGCATCTTGCCTTCCAGCCCGATATCAAAAACCCCCGAGCGCTCGGAATAAAGCCCGGCCAGACAGGCCAGCAGCAAGGGCGTCATCAGGCGCACCGAGCTGTCGAGGATCTGGATGACGGTTGCAAAATCCATGGTTCAACCCCTCATCCCGGCCAGGTGCATAGCTAAACGACCGATCATGCCTTGCGCCTCCGGGCCATGAAGAAGGCTTCCAGCGGCATGCGGACCATATTGTCCAAAGCGCCGGTGAACAGGATGACCAGAGCCTGAATGACGATGATCAGCTCACGCGGGATCGTGGTCCAGAGCGCAAGCTCGCCCCCGCCCTGATAGAGAAAGCCGAACAGAAACGCGGCCAGCAGAACGCCGACCGGATGATTGCGGCCCATCAGCGCCACGGCGATCCCGATGAAGCCGGCGCCTTCGACATTGTTCAGAACCAGCCGTTCGGCCTCGCCCATGACATTGTTGATGGCCATCATCCCGGCCAGCCCGCCGGAAATCAGCATGGTGATGACGATGATGCGCGTCGGCGAGATCCCGGCATAGCGGGCAGCAGTTTCGGATTTGCCGAAAGCGCGGATCTCATATCCAAGCTTGGTGCGCCAGATCAGAAGCCAGACCGCAGCGCAGGCCAGAAGCGCGACCAGGAAGGTGACATTGGCCGGGGTATGCTGCCCCCATTCGATGCCCATGCCGGCAAAGATATCGCTGATCTTCGGCAGATGGGTCGAAGGCGGGAAATTGGCGGTGGCCGGATCCATGCTGCCCACCGGGCGCAGCAGATTGACCAGAACCCAGTTCAGAAGCGAAAAGGCGATGAAGTTGAACATGATCGTCGTGATGACGATATGGCTGCCGCGCCTGGCCTGCAGGATCGCCGGAATAAACGCCCAGGCCGCCCCGAACAGCGCGCCGCCGACCATGGCGCCAAGCAGCGCCAGCGACCAATGCGGCCAGGGGATGAACAGACAGACCAGAGCCACGCCGAGACCGCCCAAAGTCGCCTGGCCTTCACCGCCGATATTGAACAGCGCCGCGTGGTAAGCCACGGCCACCGCCAGCCCGGTAAAGATAAAATTGGTGGTGTAATAAAGCGTGAACCCCCAGCCATAGCTGGAACCGAGCGCCCCGGTCACCATGATCTTCAGCGCTTCCCAGGGGTTTTCCCCGATGGCCAGGATCACCAGCCCCGAAATCGCGAAGGCCAGAAACAGCGAGATCAGCGGCGTCAGGATCACATCCGCCCATTTCGGCATCTTGTCCATCAGATCCCCCTCACTCGCCTGGATTTGCCCTGTGGGGCATAATGGTCTTCGTCACGCCATTCCCTCCGGCCGCACCGATGGCTCTCTGGGATCGTCATCGGGATGGCCCCGCTCCGGCGGGATACCGGCCTGCGGACCGGCGCTATCGCTATCCGTCACCCCGGCCATCAGCAGGCCCAGCTCCCCTGCCGTGGTAGTTTCGGGGTCGCGCTCGCCCATGATCATGCCATCGAACATGACCAGAATGCGATCCGAAAGCGACATGATCTCATCCAGTTCCACCGAGACCAGCAGAACCGCCTTGCCGGCATCGCGCAGTTCGACAATGCGTTTGTGGATGAACTCGATGGCACCGATATCGACGCCGCGTGTGGGCTGGCCGATCAGCAAGAGGTCGGGATTGCGCTCGACCTCGCGGGCGACCACGATCTTCTGCTGGTTGCCGCCCGAGAAATTGCGCGCCGCCAGATCCGGGTTCGGCGGGCGGACATCGAAACGCTTGATCTTGCCCTCCGCATCGGCGCGGATCGCCGCCCGGTCGATGAAGATGCCCTTGGAATATTCCGGTGCCCGGTGATAGCCGAAAGACACGTTTTCCCAAGCGGCGAAATCCATGATCAGGCCTTCGTCCTGGCGGTCCTCCGGCACATGGCCGATGCTGCGCGCGCGCCGGGTGGCGGCGTCAGATTTGCGACCGGTCAGGTCGATGCTTTCACCATTCATCAGGATCTCGCCCGAGACCTTCGCCCCCTTTTCCGGGAAGCCACCGAGCAGTTCCAGAAGCTGGGTCTGGCCATTGCCGGAAACGCCGGCGATCCCGACGATCTCGCCAGCGCGGATGTCGAAATTGATGCTGCGGATCCGTTCGACCTTGTCGGTATCGACCAGACGCAGATCGCGAACCTGAAGGATCGGCCGGCCCGGCTCGGCCGGAGTCTTGTCCACTTCCAGCAGAACCTTGCGCCCGACCATCAGCTCGGCCAACTCTTCGGGCGAGGTTTCGGCGGTCCTGACGACGGCGACCATCTGGCCCCGATGCATGACCGAGACCGTATCGGTGATCTCCATGATCTCGCGCAGCTTATGGGTGATCAGGATGACGGTCTTGCCCTCGTCGCGCAGCCCCTTGAGAATGCGGAACAGGTGATCGGCCTCTGCCGGGGTCAGTACCCCGGTGGGCTCATCCAGGATCAGGATATCGGCCTGGCGGTACAGCGCCTTGAGGATCTCGACCCGCTGCTGGTGACCGACCGAAAGCTCGTCGATGGTCTCATCAGGATCGACCTGGAGTTCGTATTCCTCGGCCAGCTCGCGCAGCCGGGTCCGGGCGCGCGCCAGCGAGGGGCGCAGAAGCGGGCCGTCCTCGGCACCCAGAATGATATTTTCCAGCACGGTAAAATTCCGCACCAGTTTGAAATGCTGAAACACCATGCCGATGCCCGCACGGATCGCGGTCATGGAATCGGTAATCTGAAGCGGCTGCCCATTGACGCGGATCTCGCCGCTGTCGGGCTTGTAGAAACCGTAAAGGATCGACATCAAGGTCGATTTCCCGGCCCCGTTTTCGCCGATAATCCCGTGGATCGAGCCCTTGGCGACGGTCAGGTTGATATCCTTGTTCGCCTGAACCGGCCCGAATGCCTTGGAAATGCCGCGCAACTCGATGGCCGGCGGCACATCGGCGGAGGGGATCCGGGGGGCCTTGGCCGGCCCCCCTTCTGTCATCGCCGGTCCGGCCATCAATCCACCGGGCAGCTGTTATCGGTCATGTAGTCATGAACGACGATCTCGCCCGAGGCGATCTTGGCCTTGGCCTCGTCCACGGCGGCAGCCATCTCCGGGGTGACCAGCGGCGCGTTATTGTCGTCCATGGCGACGACGACGCCATCCGATTTCACGTCCCAGACCTTGACGCCCGGCTCCACCGCCTCGCCGGCCGAGAACGCGTCGAAGACGGCGTTGTCCACGCGCTTGACGACCGAGGTCAGAATCTTGCCCGGATGCAGGTGGTTCTGGTTGGAATCGACGCCGATCCCCAGAATGCCCTCGTCAGCGGCGGCCTGCAGAACCCCGATCCCGGTGCCGCCGGCAGCGGCATAGATCACGTCGGCGCCCTGCGATTTCTGGGCACGGGCCAGCTCGCCCCCCTTCACCGGGTCGTTCCATGCGGTCGGCGTGGTGCCGGTATAGTTGATCACCACCTTGCCATCGGGCTTGGTGGCCAGGAAACCCTGGCGATAGCCGCATTCAAACTTATGGATCAGCGGGATATCCATGCCGCCGATGAACCCGGCCGTCCCGGTTTTCGAAGCCATCGCAGCCATCACGCCGGCCAGATAGGAACCCTCGCCTTCATTGAAGACATTCGACTGGATATTGGGCTGATCGACCACCGCATCGATGATGACGAATTTGGTATCCGGGTAGTCGGGCGCGATCTTATTCAACACCTCGCCAAAGGCGAAGCCGGTCATGACAATCGGGTTGGCGCCGGTTTCGGCCAAGCGGCGCAGAGCCTGCTCGCGCTGCGCTTCGGACTGCATTTCCAGATCCTTGTAGCTGCCGCCGGTTTCGGCCTTCCAGCGTTCGGCACCCTGATATGCGGCCTCGTTGAAGGATTTGTCGAACTTACCGCCGAGATCGAAGATCAGCGCGGGGTCGGCAAGCGCGGCGCCCGACATCAGGGCAAGCGTCGCAGCCGAAGCGAGAACGGATTTCATCAGGGTCATGTCAGCCTCTTGTTTCGAGCGGGCGATTCTGCCCGGGTACGGATTCAAGTTTAGGGCGAAAGCCAGGCAGGCGGTCAAGGCAGTTTCTCACCCATTCCCCGCCGCTGGACAAGTCGCAATGGCCCCAAGCATGCCCATATCCATGAAATCTCACCAAAAGCCGCCGGCCAGCCGCGCAGGCTCTGGCGGGTAATTGCTGCCGAAATGCCCCGCCGTGCAGGTTCCTTAACCCATTCTTTACCCCCTCATGCCAGTTTCAGGGTCATGAACAAGAAAAGCGCCTTTCAGGAGGCGCCGCTACCGCTTTTTTCGTCTGAACCGGACGAGGCCGTGCCTGCGGCGCTTATACCCGTGGCAAAGCCGCCCTCCTATCTGGCCGACCATCGCGCCCGGCTGCGCGAACGTTTCATGGCCGGGGGCGCAGGCGCCATGCCCGATTACGAATTGCTGGAACTGGTGCTGTTCCGGGCGATTCCGCGTCAGGATGTCAAACCCCTCGCCCGCCGGCTGATCGACAGGTTCGGGGATTTCGCCCGGGTGCTGACCGCCTCGCCCGCCCGACTGGCCGAAACCGAGGGCGTCGGCCCAGCGGTGATCGCGGAACTGAAAATCGTCGCCGCCTCGGCTCAGCGCCTGGCGCGCAGCAAGGTCATGCACCGCCCGGTCCTGTCGGGCTGGGACGCGCTGCTGGATTACTGCCATACCACCATGGCCCATGAGGAAACCGAGGAATTCCGGGTCCTGTTTCTCGACCGCAAGAATACCTTGATCGCGGATGAGGCACAGGGGCGCGGCACCGTCGATCACGTCCCGGTCTATCCGCGCGAGATTCTGCGCCGCGCTCTGGAGCTGGGCGCTTCGGCCTTGATCCTGGTCCACAACCACCCCTCGGGCGATCCGACCCCGTCCGAGGCCGACATCACCATGACCCATCGCATCCAGACCGGGGCCGAGATCATGGGCATTACCATTCACGACCATCTGGTGATCGGTGCCGGCGAAGAAATCAGCTTCCGGCGCGAGGGGCTGCTATAGCAACAGTTATTCAGAGCCTGTCGAAAACGGATCCCATGCGCGGGCTGAACAACCGCTCATAGGTGCGCAGCAGATAGGTATCGGTCATACCGGCAACGTAATCGCATATGATCCGGGGATCTCCATCGGCCGCAGTGAAGCGATCCAGCGTGTCACGCGGCAGAAGACGCTGCGGCTCTGCCTGCAACGCCTCGAAGACCGAAATCACCATGGTCTGCCCCTTGAATTCCAGATGCTGAACATTGGGGCTGAAGATGACCTCATCGGCCACCAGCTTCTGAAGCGCATCCAGAAAGGCCCGCCTGTCGGATGGCAGCTTCACCCGGTAACGCAACAAAGGTTCGGAAAATGCCGGATCTTCGGCAACCTCAACCGCTGTAATAAAATGAAAGACCAACCTGCTGATGCTGTGTTTTCGGGTGCCGCTATTGCCAAACAGGTCAGCTGCCAGCCGCCCGAAAACGTCGTTCTCGCTCTCCTCGGGGTACTTCGCCTTAAGCGCATCGAGAAAGCACCCGGAGCTGTCGCGTATTGCCGCAGCGAAACATTTCTGGTCAATCAGGCCAAGCGCAATGGCATCCTCAAGATCATGGACGCCATAGGCAATATCATCGGCCAGATCCATGATACTGCAATCGAGCGATTTGTGCCGGGGCGCACGGTGCTTTCCCGGCCTTGGATCGCTGCCCCGGAAGATATCGCGCTCAGCTTCGGGAACGGGCCACAGGATCCAGTCCACCACATCGCGTTCGCAATCCATATAGCATTTCGGTGGCTTGCAGCTGTCTTCGTCAATCACCCTCAGAGTGGACGGTCCATCGCGCAGGCTCGGCCGGATCGCCCGATTGCACGCCTCCGAATAGGCGACCGGGTATTTCAGGACGCCGAGAAGAGCGCGCCGGGTCAGGTTGGCACCCGCCCTGGCCGAAAAGCTTTCCAGTCGCGACAGGATCCGCAGCGTCTGGCCATTGCCCTCGAAGCCGCCATGCATGCTCATGCAATAGTTCAGCGCGACCTCGCCGCCATGACCGAAAGGCGGATGGCCCAGATCATGGGAACAGCCAATCGCCTGGATCATGGCACGCCCGGGCAGATGCCTGACCACCTCATGATCAGGAAAGTTCTTTCGCAGCTGCTGGACCAAACCGCCGGAGATCTGCGCCACTTCAAGCGAATGGGTCAGCCGGGTGCGATAAAAGTCACTGTCACCGAGGTTGAGAATCTGGGTCTTGCCCTGAAGTCGCCGGAAGGAGGAGGAATGGATCACCCGCGCATAGTCGATATCTCCTGCGTCCCGCGCATCTTCCCGTTGTGGATTCCAATTCTCGCGCCGTTCAAACCAGCTCATTCAATAGCTCCAGCTCCCAAATGCCCAGTCAGCATCAGTTTGAAACATGTGCCCACAACCGCAGAATGTCTATCTCGGTCCCTGTGGTCCATCTGCCGCAGCCGCCGGACTGAGCAAACCCATCTTTATCGAGCACTCCACCACCTTGCCCTTTGCGCCCGGAACCGGCAGGTTACGAACACGTTGAACGAGGAAAACTTCATGCGATACGGTCTGACCCTTGCCGCCGTGCTGATCCTCGCCGCTTGCGGTGGTGGATCGGGCAACAACCAGCGGACTACCAGTTCCAGCACCCTGGTCGATCCGGCGGCGCTTTACTGTCAGGGGACCGGCGGTCAGGTGATCGAGCGGGTCTCGCGCGGGCGGCGTGCCGATCTGTGCCGGCTGCCCAGCGGCAAGACCGTGCGCACGGCCGATCTGATCAACGCCCATAACGACCTGTAAGCGCGATCAGAGCGCCTCAAACGCGGCGCGCTGACGGGCGGTCCACAGCACATCCAGAACGAAACCGTCTTCGGTCTGGGTTTCCCGCTGCACGATCCCGGCCTCATGCAGCCAGGCGCGGCGGCGGCCTGCGCTGAAATCAAGCCGCAGTTCGGCGCTTTCGCGCGGCTCAGACAGAACGCCGTCCAGCGCCGCATCAATCGCGGCGTAAAGATCGTCCAGCCCCTCGCCGGTCAGGGCGCTGATCGCCTGCACGCCTTCGGTGCGCTGATCGGTCCGTCGCAGGGCCTCGCGGGTTGCGTCGGACAGCGCGTCGATCTTGTTCCAGACCTCGATCAGCGCAACGTCCTCATCGACGCCGAGCGATTCGAGGATCTCGGCCACGTCACCGGCCTGTTCCTCGGTCTCTGGATGGCTGATATCGCGCACATGCAGGATCAGGTCGGCCTCCAGCACCTCTTCCAGCGTGGCGCGGAAGGCCGCGACCAGCTCATGCGGCAGGTCCGAAATGAACCCCACCGTGTCCGACAGGATGATCTGGCGCCCGCCGGGCAGACGGATCGCCCGCATGGTCGGGTCGAGCGTGGCGAACAGCATGTCCCTGGCCATGACATCTGCCCCGGTCATCCGGTTGAACAGCGTCGATTTGCCGGCATTGGTATAGCCGACCAGCGCCACGATCGGATAGGGCACCTTGGCCCGCGAGGCCCGGTGCAGGGTCCGGGTTTTCACCACCCGGTCGAGCTGGCGGCGCAGCCGGGTCATCTGTTCGTCAATGGCGCGGCGGTCGGCCTCGATCTGGGTTTCGCCGGGACCGCCGACAAAGCCGAGCCCGCCGCGCTGGCGTTCAAGGTGGGTCCAAGCCCGGACCAGCCGGGTGCGCTGATAGGACAGCGCCGCCAGTTCGACCTGAAGCACGCCTTCGCGGGTGCGGGCCCGGTCGGCGAAGATTTCCAGGATCAGCCCGGTCCGGTCCAGTATCTTGACGTCCCAGGCCTTTTCCAGATTGCGCTGCTGAACCGGCGTGACCGGCCCGTCGATCAGGACCAGCTCGACTTCGGCATCCTTCAGCGCCTCGGCGATCTCATCCAGCTTGCCGGTCGAAAACAGCTGCCCCGGCGAGGGTTTGCGCAGCCGCACCACCTGAGCGCCGACGATTTCGGTGCCCGGCAGCGCATGCGCCAGCGCGACGGCCTCTTCCAGGGCATTCCCGGGCAGGCGGCGATTTGCGCCGCTGCCGTCGATATCGGGGTGGATCACATAGGCGCGGGTCGGGGCGCGTTCGGTGACATGGGGATCAGACAATCAGTCGTCACCTTCATAAAGGCTGATCGGCGCACCCGGCATGATGGTCGAAATCGCGTGCTTGTAGACCAGCTGCGACTGGCCATCGCGGCGCAGCAGCACGCAGAAGCTGTCGAACCAGGTGATGACACCCTGCAGCTTGACCCCGTTGATCAGAAAGATCGTGACCGGAACCTTGGCCTTACGGACGTGATTCAGGAAGGCGTCCTGGAGATTTTGTTTGTCAGCGGCCATGTCAGCTTCCTTTCTGATCTTTTTCGAAAACCTATGAAACGAATCAGGCACTGACAAGCGGTGTGGATATTACGTCACGTTCTGTTGCCAATCAGCGACGCCAGAACTCCGGCGAGAACAGGGCAAGGATGGCGAGAGTCTCCAAACGTCCAACAATCATTGCTCCGGCAAGGACGAATTTAGGAAATTCGGCCAGCCCGGACCAGCCTTCCCAAGGGTTCGAGGCGATGCCCGCGCTGGCTTCAAAGCTCGGTGTCAGCGGAATGGTGCCTGCCAACGGCCCGGTATTGGTCAGTGCGGAGACCGAAAGCATGACCGCCGTATCGAATTCGATCTGGTGAATCGAGATCACAATGACGGTCGCGGCAATCGACAGCGCAAAAAGCATGAAGAAGATGAAGGCAAGATAGGCCCCCTCGCCGCGCAGACGCCGGCCAATGCGGCCGCCGCCGCCGATGGATGCCGGGTGAATGATCCGTTCCAGCTCGCGCTGGCTCTGCATGCCAAGGGCGTGGACGCGCAAAAGCTTGACCCCGCCGGCCGTGGTCGCCACGCCCCCGCCCATGATCGCCAGCCCGGCCAGCAAAAGCCCGGGCGATTGCAGTCCCGACCAGCTGCGCACCCCCTGCCAGTCCACCGAGTTCCAGCCGGTTGTCGTCAGGAAGGACAGCGCATTGAAAAGCCCGCCCCAGGTGGCAATGGCCGCGTGTTTCAGGCCGATCAAAAGCCCGCCATTCAACACCCCGGCCGCCTTGACCTGGTCGATATTGGCAATGAAATGGCGCGCGAAAAGCGCAGCCATGACCAGAAATACGACGCCGAGCCCCAGCCGCAGCTCGGGATCGCGGTAAAGCGAATCGCTGGCGCGCAGGGCATTCCCGCCCGGCCAGAAACGGCGCGACAGCGCGAGAAACAGGAAGCAGAACACAAAGAACTCGCCAAGGATCCCCGAATGGAGCCCGGCCGCACCCGCCACCGGCGAGATCCCCGAGGTCGACAGCGTGCCCATCGCCCGGCAAATCGCCACAAGCCCGGGATCGCCGGCCAGCAGAAGCAGCACCCAGAGCAGAAGGGTCAGCCCGGCATAGAAGGGCCCGACATCGCGCAATGTGCGCAGGGTGCGCGCGCTCGGGGTCGGGCGCTCGGCCCAGGCACCGGCCGGCACCAGTCGGGGCTGGCGGTGATGGCCGGCACTTTCCGGCAGCCGCTCGAAACGTTCATCGCGGCCATAGGGTGTGGCAAGGATCTCGAAGCCGCCAACCTTCAGCGGCGCCAGCACGGCGATGGCGGTCACCAGAATGAACAGCCCGCCCATCCAGCCCACCAGCGCCCGCCACAGATGCAAGGGCGGCGCCAGCATATCGGCGGCATAAAGCGTAGCGCCGGTGGTGGTCAGGCAGCTGACCATTTCCCACCAGGCATTGAAATGGCCCGTATCGGGCAAAGACATGGCAAGCGGCAGACCCAGCACCGCCGGCAGCAGCCCGAACACTGCCAGCATCGTTGCCAGCACGGTCAGCCCGCTGGTCCCGGATGTCGCCTTGCGCCCCCAGGTCGCGATGCCGGTGAGCGTGGTCAGCACCAGAACCAGCGCGGCGCTGAAGGCGAAATTACTGGCGATGGCGTTCTCGCCGATGACCAGGGCATAGACAGCCGGCACCAGCATCAGCAGCCCGGCCATTCCGGTCAGCAGAACGATCAGCGGCAGGCGGCCAAGCACACGCATCAGAAGAAGTCGATGGCGACCTGCAACAGCCGCTCCACCTCGGGCACATCCTCGGTCAGGGCAAAAATACAGACGATATCGCCCTCGCTGATGCGGGTATCGGGGGTCGGCTTGATGATCTTGTCACCCTTCAGGATCATCCCGATCAGCGCCCCTTCCGGCAGGTCGATATCGCGGATCGTATGCCCGGCCATCGACGAGGTCGGCAGGATCTGCGCCTCGATCACCTCGGCCTCGGCATCGCCGATCGAATAGATATCGCGCACCCGGCCGGGCCGGACATGGCGCAGGATGGTCGAAACCGTGGTCGAGCGCGGATTGACATAGGCGTCGATATCGAGCGGCCCCATCAGCGAAACCAGGGTGGGGTCGTTGACCAGGCTGACCACCAGCTTCGCGCCGGCCTGCTTGGCGCGCACCGCGGCCAGAATATTGACCTTGTCGTCATCGGTCAGGGTCAGCACCGCATCGGCCTTGCTGATGGATGCCTCTTCCAGCAGTTCAGAGGACAGCCCGTCGCCATGCAGGACAATGGTCCGCTCCAGCACATCGGCGGCCTGTTCGGCCTTTTCGCGGTTGCGCTCAATGATCTTGGTGCGCACCCGGGTCGGCCCGGTTTCCAGCGCCCGCGCCACCGCCAGCCCGACATTGCCGCCGCCGATGATGATCACCCTCTCCGGCTGGCTGGTCTGCTTGCCAAAGATTTCCAAGGTGCGTCCGGCATCCTCGCGGTCGCAGAAGATATAGACCTGATCGTCCACAAACAGCTGGTCATTGGCATCGGGCGCGAACAGCCGGCCATCGCGGCGCACGCCGACAACGATGGCGCGCAGACTGGAAAACAGCTCGTTGAGCTGGCGCAGCGGCGTGTTCAGCGCCGGGCAGTCTTCATCCAGCACCAACCCGAGCAGACGCACGCGCCCTTCGATGAAATCCTCGACCTCGAAGGTCGAGGGCGCCTTGAGACGGGCCAGAGCCGCCTGCGCCACTTCGCGTTCGGGACTGATCACCACATCGATGGGCAGATGATCAGTGCGGTAGAGATCGGAATAGATCGCGTCGAGATAGGCCGAGCTGCGCAGCCGGGAGATCTTGCGCGGCACCTGAAAGACCGAATGCGCGACCTGACAGGTGACCATGTTCACCTCGTCCGACTGGGTGGCGGCAATGATCAGATCGGCATCGCGCGCCCCGGCCCGGTCGAGAATGTCGGGATGGCTGGCGAAACCGGCCACCCCCTGCACGTCGAGAGATTCGGTCGCCCGGCGCACCAGTTCACCGTTATTGTCGATGATGGTGATGTCATTGCGCTCGCCCGACAGGTGGCGGGCGATCTGCCAGCCAACCTGTCCTGCCCCGCAGATGATGATCTTCATTCCGACCTCTTCGCCTTTGCGGCAGGTTTAGGCGCTCCGCCCCAGCCGGTCAATGAAGCCCGGTGTCGATCAGCCGAGGGGTTCGGGCTTGATGATCGGCTCGAACTGCTCATGCTGGGGGGGCAACTGCTGATGACGCAGCGGTGCCATGGGCGGGCCGTCGCGATACAGCAGCGAATTGCCCTCATGGAACAGGTGCATCGCCTCAGGATCGGCGGTCAGGCGCACGGTCTGATGGTTCAGGCCGACATGCACACCGGGCAGCTTGGCAATGACCGGCTCGGCCTCAAGGCCGGTGCCGAAGTAAAGCAACGTCACCTCGCCCAGAGCTTCGGTCAGATCGACCTTGCCTTCGAAGACGGCCGGGCCGCCATCGGTGACCACGCGCATGTCTTCGGGGCGCACGCCGACCTTGACCTCCATGCCCTCATCGCCGGCACGGGTCGGAATCGCGACCTCGGCGACGCAGCCGTCATGAAGCTGAACCTGAGTGATCTCGCCGACCCGGCTGACCTTGCCGGGCAGCAGGTTCATCGCCGGAGAGCCGATGAACTGGGCAACGAATTCATTGACCGGGCGCTCGTAAAGTTCCAGCGGCGCGCCGACCTGGGCAATGCCGCCGCCGGCCAGAACGACGATGCGATCGGCCAAGGTCATGGCCTCGGTCTGATCGTGGGTCACGTAGATCATCGTGCGGTCGGGCATCGATTCCTTCATCTGCGCGATCTCGATCCGGGTCGCGACGCGCAGCGCCGCATCGAGGTTCGAAAGCGGCTCGTCGAACAGATAGACCTTCGGATCGCGCACAATGGCGCGGCCGATGGCCACCCGCTGACGCTGACCACCCGAAAGCGCCTTGGGCAGACGATCCAGATAGGGGGTCAGATGCAGCATCTTGCCGGCGCGGTCGGTGGCTTCCTTGATCTCAGCGGCGGATTTGCCGGCGATCTTCAGGGCGAAGGCCATATTGTCGCGCACGGTCATATGCGGATAGAGCGCGTAGGATTGGAAGACCATGGCGATCCCCCGCTGACTGGGCGGGATGTCGTTCATCCGCGCTGCGTCAATCTCGAATTCGCCGCCGGTAATCCGCTCAAGCCCCGCAATCATGCGCAGCAGCGTGGATTTACCGCAGCCCGACGGACCAACGAAGACGATGAACTCGCCCGATTTGATGTCGAGATTGATGTTCCTGAGAACATTCACATCCCCGTAGGATTTCGCGACATTGGTCAGCTTCAGATCGGCCATGGTTAAACTCCCCCCGGGCTATATCCGGCTATGCTTCATTAATTTCAGACTGCCACGGACCGAGCCCACCCGCCTCTTCATCCGAGAGGTTGATGCGCAGGGTCACCTGATCATCGGCAAAACGGCGTTCGATGAACAGGACGTCACCTTCGGCACGGATGCTCTGATCACCGACCTGCAAGGCACGGTGCTTGTGGCGCAGGGCGATTGCCCAACGGTAATGGTTCAGCACCGAACCGGCCTGCAGGTCCTGTTCGGACACAGCATGGGGCAGGTGCTCATGCGAGACGGGCAACCACGGAACCCCGGTGGTGAACCCGCCCTGCGTATTGCTGTGGGCTTCCCAGACCATCGGGGTGCGGCAGCCGTCGCGGCCCTTGAATTCGGGCCAGAACTGGATGCCATAGGGATCCTGCAACGCCTCATAGGGCACATCGGCCTCGTGCAGGCCCAGCTCCTCGCCCTGATAGAGGCAGACCGAGCCACGCAGGAACATCATCACCGTGACATAGGCATTGGTCGCCGGCTCGCTCAGCCCCCAGCGGGTGGCATGGCGCACCACGTCGTGGTTGGAAAACGCCCAGCACGGCCAGCCATTCGGCGCCTTCTGCGCGACCTCGTCGAAGACCTCGACGACGCGCTGCGCGGTCAGATCGCTGCCCGAGAGGAATTCGAACGCATAGGACATGTTCATGCGCTTGTCGCCGCTGGTATATTCGCCCAGCAGTTCCAGCCCGCGCTGACTGTCGCCGATCTCGCCGACGGCGGCGGCGTTGTAGGGCTCCATCACCGCCCGGAATTTTTCCAGGAAGATCAGGTTCTCGGGGCGCGACTTGTCATAGACATGCAGCTGATGGTTATAGGGGTTCACCTTCGGCGCTGTCTGGTCGTTGCGCTCTTCGGGCGGCAGGGCCGGGTTGTCGCGCAGCTCGGCGTCATGGGTGTAGAAGTTGATCGTGTCCAGACGGAAGCCGTCCACGCCGCGTTCCAGCCAGAAATGCGCCACATCCAGCAGCGCCTGCTGCACTTCCATATTGTGGAAGTTCAGATCGGGCTGCGAGGTCAGGAAGTTGTGCAGATAATACTGCTCGCGCCGCGAATCCCACTGCCAGGCCGGACCGCCGAAGATCGACAGCCAGTTATTGGGCGGCGTCCCGTCGGGCTTGGGGTCCGACCAGACATACCAATCCGCCTTCGGGTTGTCGCGGCTGGCGCGGCTTTCGACGAACCAAGGGTGAATATCCGAAGTATGCGACAGCACCAGGTCGATCATGACCTTCAGGTTCAGCTCATGCGCCCGCGCGATCAGCGCGTCGAAATCAGCCATGGTCCCGAAGATCGGGTCAACGTCCCGATAATCGCTGACATCATAGCCGAAATCCTTCATCGGCGAGCGGAAAAAAGGCGAAATCCAGATGGCATCTGCCCCGAGCCTAGCGATGTAATCCAGCCGCTGCGTAATGCCCGGCAGATCCCCCGTCCCGTCGCCCGTCGTATCCTGATAGCTGCGCGGATAGATCTGATAGATCACCGCACCCTTCCACCAGTCTTTCGCCTTCTCAAGTTTGTTCATCATCCACCTTTTACAGATCCGGCCAGGAGGCCGCGGACCAGATATTTCTGCATCGAGAAGAACACAAGCAGCGGCACGGCGATCGAGATGAAGGCCGAGGTTGCCAGGATTTCCCACTCGCCGCCTTTCGAGCCCATCATCTCGCGCAGGACCCCGGTCATGACCAGCTCGTCAGGCGAGTTGCCCAGGAAAACGGTGGCGATCAGCAGGTCGTTCCACACCCAGAGGAACTGGAAGATCGCGAAGGATGCCAGCGCCGGGAAGGACAGCGGCAGGATGATCTTGCGGAAGATCTGGAACTCGGTCGCGCCATCGACGCGGGCCGATTCGATCACTTCGCGCGGAAGACCCGCCATGTAGTTGCGCAGCAGATAGATCGCCAATGGCAGACCGAAGCCGGTATGCGCCAGCCAGATCCCCAGATAGCCCTTGCCGATGCCAATCGCATTATGCAGCTGCAGCAGCGGGATCAGCGCCAGCTGCAAGGGCACGACCAGCAGACCGACCACCGCCGCCGTCAGCAGCGCCCGCCCCGGAAAGTCCATCCAGGCCAGCGCATAGGCCGCGAAGGCCGCAATCAGGATCGGGATGATCGTCGCCGGGATGGTCACGGTCAGCGTGTTCATGAAGGCCCGGCCCATGCCATCGCCCTTCAGCACCTTGCTGTAATTCGCCGTCGTAAAGCTCGGCGGGGTCGAGGTGGTCACGAAGATCCTCTCGCCCCGGGTCATCTCGAAGGGCGTGGACGATTGCAGGCGGTAGGTGCCGTTCGCATTCACGGTCAGCTCTGCGCCATCGACATCGACGGTCTCATCCGGCTGATATTCGGCCGGTGCCCGCGAACTGGTGCCCCAGGCGACCAGCGATTCCTCGCCGTCCAGCACGGAGCCGTCCAGCACATAAAGACCGCCCTCTTCCTTCTGATCGGCCGCCGTGCCTGTCCGGACAAATCCGGTCTGTTCGGACGCGGACAGGGATTTCCACCACCCGGTGGTGGAAATCTGATCGCGGTCGCGGAAGGACGAGACGAAAAGCCCCGCCGTCGGAATGGTCCACAGCACGACGAGAAGCAGCGCTGCAAGGTTTACCGCCCAAGTCAGGGAGGATTTTTGTCCGGCCATGCCTTCCATCAGCGCATCTCCTTCCGCACGTTGCGAATGTTCCAGATCATGATCGGCAGCACCATGATCATCAGCACGATGGCAACCGCCGAACCACGCCCGTAATCCGGGGTCCCGCGGAACATCCAGTCATACATGTAGTTCGCCAGAACCTGGGTGCCCCATTGGCCGTTGGTCATGACGAAAACGATATCGAACACCTTCAGCACGGTGATGGTAATCGTGGTCCAGACCACGGCAATCGTGCCCATGATCTGCGGCACCTTGATCTTGAAGAAGATCTGCCAGGGGCTAGCTCCGTCCAGCACGGCGGCCTCGATGGTTTCTTCAGGGATGCCGCGCAGTGCGGCAGACAGGATGACCATGGCAAAGCCGGTCTGGATCCAGACCAGCACGATCATCAGGAAGAAATTGTTCCAGGGCTGAATGGTCAGCCAGGTCTGCGCGGTTCCGCCAAGACCCTGCCAGATCGCATTGAGCAGGCCGATCTGTTCGGCGCCCGGTTCGCGATATTCATAGATCAGCTTCCAGATGACGCCGGCACCAACGAAGGAAATCGCCATCGGCATGAAGATCAGCGACTTGCCGATATTGCCCCAGCGGATGCGGTCGGTCAGCTGGGCGGCGAGCAGCCCAAAGAGCGTCGAAAGCGCCGGCACGACCAGCAGCCAGAACAGGTTATTGACCAGCGATTCCTGGAATTTTCCGTCATTCACCAACCAAGTGTAGTTGGAAAGCCCGACATATTCCTGACCCGACGCATTATACAGCGACAGCCAGAAGGAGTTGATCACCGGATAAACCAGATAGACCGTCAGGAAGAAAACCGCCGGGCCCAGAAACAACCAGGGGCGGATCATGCTCGCGCGGCGGATATTGTCGCCGGCATTCTCTCCGCGCGGCGGAAATATCGTATCCAGCAGAAAGTTCGATCCCCAGAACCATGCAACACAGCCGAATACGCCGATGGCAATGGTACTGACAGCAAGCCAGAGAAGCTCCATATCCGTGTCCCCCTCCCATTCAATGTAGCCGGCCCGAAATCCGGGCCGACCGTTACCGTTTCAGAATTACTTCAGCGTGTCCCAGGTACCCTGGATCCCGTCGGCCGCTTCCTGCGCCGACTTGCCGCCGGCGAAATCGACCATGCCGGTCCAGAAGGCCCCCGCACCAATCGCGCCGGGCATCAGGTCCGAGCCGTCAAAGCGGAACGTGGTCGCATCGAGCAGGATCTGCCCCTGACGCTTGAGCACATCATTGCCATAAGCATCGATATTGACGCCCTGATACGGGGTCAGGAAGCCGCTCTGCGACATCCAGATCTCATGCGCGATCGGGGTTTCCAGATAGTCGATGAAGGCCATCGCCGCCGGATTGTCGCTGAGCACCGAGAAAATGGTGCCGCCGCCCAGAACCGGGTTGCCCAGATCGCCCGAGGCCGGTGCCGGGAAGTAGAAGAAGTCCACATCCTGACCGATTTCGGTGCCTTCCGGGAAGAAGGTCGGAATAAAGCTGGCCTGGCGGTGCAGGTAGCAGGCCGGCGGGCTTTCAAACAGACCCTTGGGGCTGTCGCGGAAATCGGTCGCGGCAACCGAGCTGGCTCCGCCGGCGACGTAATCGTCGTTCTTGGCGAAGGAGCCGAATTCTTCGATGACCGCAACCACTTTCGGATCGTTGAATTTCAGCTCATTGGTGGTCCAGGCGTCGTAATCTTCCGGGCTGTTCATGCGCAGCATGAGGTCTTCGACCCAATCGGTCGCCGGCCAGCCGGTCGCGCCGCCCGAACCCAGACCGATGCACCAGGGCTTTTCGCCTTCTGCGGCGATCTGCTCGGTCAGCGCCTTCAGCTCTTCATAGGTGGTCGGCACTTCATAGCCGGCATCCTCAAGGTTTTCCGGCACATACCAGACCAGCGATTTCACATCGGCCTTGAACGGGAAGGCATAGATATGCTCGGCCCCGTCAGGACCCGGATAGGTGACCAGCTTGGCCCAGTCCGCACCGGCGGAATAGTTTTCTTCAAGCCATTTGGCTGTCTCGTCCGGCAGCGGCTTCAGGAAACCCTTGGCGGCCAGGCCGGCGGCCAGACCCGGCTGCGGGAAGACGGCGATATCGGGCGGAGAGCCGGCTTCGGTGTCGATGACGATCTGCTGCTCGAAACTGTCGGAGCCCGCATATTCGACTTCGGCGCCAGTGGCTTCCTCGAAATAGGGGATGATCGATTCGAACAGGTCCTTGTCGCCGCCCAGCCAGGGGCCGCTGATGACGATCTTCTGTCCTTCGAGACCGGAATGCGCCGCCTTGAACTCGTCCAGACTGGCCCAGTTGAAGCGGTCGTCCTCGCCCGGTTGATACATCATATCGGCATTCGCGACGCTTGCCGTGAGCGCTATCATCGCAACCGATGTCATGAGGCTGTATTTCACGTCTTCTCCTCCGTCTGTTGGCGTTCCCGCATCCGGGATTCCCGTCAAACTTCTGCGCGAATGAACGGGATTGTCAAATAGTCATCAAGGCTGACCCGATTTGCCAAACTCCCCAGGATTGCTGCGACTGCGCATGGATTTCGTGCGCCTGCTGGTCCTGACTTGATGCCGCATCGCAGCATAGCTTCTGCCTCCCGGGCCTCGCAGAGGCAGACAAAACAGAATTAACCTCCTGATTTTTAATAGTTACTTGGAATTTTCCAGATTCTCCAAGAACTTGCGCCGTACTATCCAAAAAATTTCAATCTGCAACAATCTGCCTCCACCTGTCCTAGCCTGGGTCGGCCCGGCCACGTGATTCGGGACCGGGCGAATCACATGCCGAATCATGATTGCGGTCCCGAGACCGGGATATCCCGCCTCGGGACGGCTACCCCCACGGCCCCGGACTTAGAAATAGTGCCGGTAAAGCCCCTGTCATCATCTGGTGACAAGGATCGAAAGCCTGAGTCTACCTTCCGAAACCTGATCGAGCTCGCCGTCATCAGGAGCTTTGGGCGTATCGTCCATGGTGCCTTCCTCTCATGGGCATTCTCCTACCCAGTTGAGACCAATGCGGCAGCGCGGCACATCCTGCGGATGATCTAAACTGCCCTGCTCTCATAGGCTAAGTCATTGAATTCCTGCCCGGTTCAACCCGATCAAAGGCCATGGAACGCGCGGCATCCATCGCTGAACCGAAGAAACCGAACTGTCAGGTCAGCGGAATATCCTGCCAAGCCACATGGAAGATCATCGCAGGAAGAAGAAATGGTGCCCGGAGATGGGTTTGAACCGCCGACACGCGGATTTTCAATCCAGTGAAGAATCCAACGACAACAACCAAGTAAGCCCGAAAAAGTATCAGGACAAAGCCAGAACGGCGGGTGAACCTGATACCCTCGCACATTTCCGCGCTGGCGACGCCGCAAAGAAAAACCCCGACGCGCTGGCGGGCGCTATCGGGGCTGTTGTGCAGAGCACTACTCTCACCGACGACAATACCCCGGAACTGCCGGAATACGCAACGGCCTTCGTCAACGCGGTAACGAACCTGCCGCGCCAAGATCGGTTGCCGCTGCTGGAACTGGCCATCGATCACTATCGCGCCGGTCAGCCGATCCCGCCGCTGATGGGATACATGGACGAGGCCCGGTTCTGGGCCTCATGGGCCAGCCGGAACGAGATCAAGGCTTATGCCGCCGCCTGCATCGAGCGGATGAACCCGGCAGACTGAGCTACTCCCCAACTCTTGGACAGATTCCGGGGTAATTTAAGCTACTGCCTGCGCCTGCTGATCGGTTTCGATGCTGTTGAAGTAGACCACGGCAGGCGGCTGGCCGCCATG
>JBKEBH010000011.1:0-14457 GCA_047973065.1 Paracoccus sp. (in: a-proteobacteria)
TGACGTAGAAGAACAGCGGTCGCGACACCGGGTAATCGCCCGAGGCAACGGTTTCGAGCGATGGGGTCACACCGTCGATCGTGGCAACCTTCAGCCTGTCGGTATTGCTTTCATAGAAGGACAGACCGAAAATCCCGATCCCGTTCGGGCTCGATGCCATGCGCGACAGGGTTTCGGAATAATCGCCGTCGATATCGACCGATCTTCCGTCGCTGCGGATATTCTTGCAGGCCGTCTCGGCCTTATCCTCATCGCCACCGCTGGCCGCCGCGAAAACTTCCTTCGCACCGGCTTCCTCGCAACCGGCAATCAGTACCTTTTCCTCGAAAACCTCACGGGTCCCGTGTTTCGTTCCCGGAACGAAGGCCAGAATATCCTGCGCCGGCAGATCGGGATTCACATCCGACCATTTCACCGCGGTATTGGTCACGACCTTACCGTCAACCACCACATCCCGGGCCAGAGCAAGGAAGATATCCTTCGGTGTCAGCGCGAAATCGGCACCATCAATGTCGCTGGCGAAGACGATACCGTCATAGCCGAAGCGGATCTCGATGATATCGTCGACACCATTGGCCCGGCAGACCTCGATTTCCGCCGCCTTGATCGGACGGCTGGCATTGGCCACGTCGATGGTGTTTTCGCCCACGCCTTCGCAGAACTGCTTCAGCCCGGCCGAAGAACCGCCGCCTTCGACCACCGGCGCGGTAAAATCGGTATTTTCGGCGAAGGCCTCGGCCACGATGGTGGCATAGGGCAGCACGGTCGAGGAACCGGCGACCTGGATCTGGTCACGCGCGTTGGCGGCGGAAGCCGAGGCGGCAATGACGGCAAGGGCCGAGACGGTAAGCTTGACGGATTTCATAGGATCACTCCTGAACGCTTCAGACGGGCACGGATTGGCCTGCGCCTTCCCTAAACCGGGAATGCGACGCTTATGCGACGGGAGTATGACGGTTTTACGACAGCCGGATACGATTGCGGCAAAATCTGGAAAAGGCCCGGTCAACCGGGCGAGACACGCTTCTTTCTGGCCGGCCTTTTCGGCAGGTTGGCGATGGTCAGCGCGATGACCTCGGCCATATGGGCGGGATCGTTCAGATCCTCGTCGGCGATCTGCAGATGCGGGCGGGCACCGGGATAGGGCGCAGCTTCGGCCGGGGCGCGCAAAAGAGCTCGGGCGGCCTCGGTCGGCTTGAGATAGAGCAGGCCGCCGCATATCACCCCGATGAACACCCCGTCGAGATAGAGCCCGTATTCGCCGAACATCGGCCGGGCCAACACCTCGCCGGCCGGGGCCAGCTTTGCGGCGATTGCCCCGGCCTGATCCTTCGTCGTTTTCATCAGCCGATCTCGCCGCGCCGCCCGCCGGTCTGGGCCCGGTCGAGCAGCAGGTGATCGAGCACGACGCAAGCCGCCATGGCCTCGGCCACCGGCACCGCGCGGATCCCGACGCAAGGGTCATGGCGGCCCTTGGTGATCAGCTCGACTTCCTCGCCCTCGGTGGTGATGGTCCGACGCGGGGTCAGGATCGAGCTGGTCGGCTTGACCGAAAAGCGCACGACAATATCCTGCCCGGTCGAGATACCGCCCAAGATACCGCCGGCATGGTTCGACAGGTAAACCGGCCCATCCGGCCCCATGCGGATTTCATCGGCATTGTCGACGCCGGTCAGGGCGGCAGCCGCCATACCCTCGCCGATCTCGACGCCCTTCACCGCATTGATCGACATCATCGCCGCCGCCAGATCGGTGTCGAACTTGCCGTAAACCGGCGCGCCAAGCCCGACCGGGCAGCCCCGCACCAGCAGCTCGACCGCCGCGCCGACGCTGTTGTGATCCTTGCGGATCGCGCTCAGGTAATCCTCCCATTCCTGCGCGGCCGAGGCATCGGGCAGGAAGAACGGGTTCTGGCGGATGGCGGCTTCGTCGAAGGCGTCGCGGTTCAGATGCAGCGCACCCATCTGGACCATATAGCCCAGCACCTGCACCTGCGGTGCCAGATCGCGCAGCACCGCATGGGCCACCGCACCCGCCGCAACCCGCGCCGCGGTTTCGCGCGCCGAAGAACGCCCGCCGCCGCGATAATCGCGCAGACCGTATTTCTGGTGATAGGTGATATCGGCATGGCCCGGACGGAAGGATTTCGCGATCTCGCCGTAATCCCGGGACCGCTGATCGGTGTTTTCGATCATCAGCATGATCGAGGTGCCGGTGGTCTTGCCCTCGAACACCCCGGACATGATCCGCACCTGATCGGCCTCCTGCCGCTGGGTGGTGTTTTTCGATGTGCCGGGCCGGCGCCGATCCATAAAGGGCTGGATCCAGGCCTCGTCCAGAGCGACCCCGGGCGGGCAGCCATCAATGACGGCACCAAGCGCCGGTCCATGGCTTTCGCCCCAGGTGGTGACGCGGAAAACATGACCGAAGCTGTTGAGGCTCATCGCGGATCTCCTTTGCGCTCCTGACTAGCGGGCAGATTCCGACACGGCAAGCGCCTGAGCATAAAGATAAGGCTTGCGTAATGTTCCCGCATTGCCCATCTTGCGCCAATACCTCGGGGGGCCTTCGGGCTGAGACGCATCTTGCGGACCCGTTGAACCTGATCCGGTCAATACCGGCGGAGGGAAGGTGTCATTGCCCCTTCATCTCCCTATGCGCATGAGAGGATGCAATGAAACATACCATCGCCGCATTGTTGATATCCGCTGCCCCTGCCCTGGCGGACAAGCCCGAATTCACCGTCTATGCCCCGGAATATTTCGCCTCGGAATGGGGCCCCGGCCCCAAGATCGAAGCCGGATTCGAGGCCAGCTGCGCATGCGATCTGAAATTCGTCACCGGCGATCTGCTGCCCCGGATCATGCTGGAAGGCGACAGGACCGAGGCCGATGTGGTGATCGGGCTGAACACCGATGTCACCAAACGCGCCCGCGAGACCGGGCTGTTTGCCCCGCATGGTCAGAACATCTCGGATCTGACCATGCCGATCAAATGGACGGACGAGGTGTTCCTGCCCTTCAACTGGTCCGACACCGCCTTCATCTATGACGAAACCAGGCTGAAGAACCCGCCCAAAAGCTTTGCCGAGCTGCTCGACGCACCCGACGATCTGAAGATCGTCATTCAGGATCCGCGCAGCTCAATTTCGGGGCTGGCGCTGCTGCTCTGGGTCGAGACGGTCTATGGCGACAAGACCCCCGAAGCCTGGGAAAAACTCAAGCCGAAGATCCTGACCGTGACCCCGGGCTGGTCGGAAAGCTATGGCATGTTCACCGATGGCGAGGCCGATATGGTTCTGAGCTATACCACCTCGCCCGCCTATCACATCGGTGCCGAGGGCGACACGACCAAGCGCGCCGCCATCTTCCCCGAGGGCCATTATTTCATGACCGAGCTGGCCGCCCAGCTGAAAACCACCGATCAGCCCGAGCTGGCGCAGAAATTCATGGATTACGTCCTGTCGCCGGAGTTTCAGGGCATGATCGCCGAGGCGAACTGGTCCTATCCGGTCAAACTGCCACGCGATCAGCTGCCGGCCTATTTCGCAGCGCTGCCGCTGCCTGACCGCACCATCTTCCTCAACGAGGACGAGGCGGAAGCCCTGCGCAAGCCGGCGCTGGATGAATGGCTGCAAGTCTTCGCCAATTGAGCCCCCCATCCCGCCGCATCCGCGATCCGTTCGGGTCGCTGGCGGCGATCGGCCTGACTGCACTGGTTATCGGCACGCTGATTGCCGTTGCCTTTGCGGCGGGCGGACTGTCGGCGCTTGGCCCCTGGGACAAACGCGCGGTCTGGTTCACCATCTGGCAGGCGGCGCTGTCGGCGAGCCTCTCGGCACTGCTCGCGGTCCCGATCGCCCGCGCACTCGCCCGCCGGCGTTTCCGGGGTCGCAGGTTCCTGATCACCCTGCTGGGCGCGCCCTTCATCCTGCCGGTGATTGTCGCTGTGATCGGGCTGATCTCGGTCTTTGGGCGGTCCGGGCTGGTCAACGGGGCGCTGATCCCCTTCGGGATCGGGCCAGTTTCGATCTATGGCTGGCAGGGGGTGATCCTCGCCCATGTCTTCTTCAACCTGCCGCTTTGCGTGCGCATGATCCTGCACGGCTGGCAGGCGATCCCGGCAGAGCGCTTCCGCCTTGCCGCATCGCTGGATTTCGCCCCCCGCGATATCGGCCGGCATCTGGAACGCCCGATGCTGCGCGAAGTTCTGCCCGGAGCCTGGCTGGCGGTATTTCTGGTCTGCCTGACCTCATTTGCCGTAGCGCTGACCCTGGGCGGCGGCCCCAAGGCCACCACGGTCGAGCTGGCGATCTATCAGGCCTTCCGTTTCGATTACGACATGGGCAAGGCGGCAACGCTGGCGCTGATCCAAGTCGGGCTCTGCCTGACTGCACTGCTGGCCGCCGGGCGGGTTGCCGCCCCCGCAGGCTTCGGCGCCGGCATGGACCGCGAGGCGCCCCTGCCCGGCCCATCCGGCTGGCTTCGCGTCATTGATCTGCTGATCATCACCCTTGCAGCGGGCTTTCTGCTGCTGCCGATGATCTTCGTCGCCTGGCAGGGCATTCCGCGTATCGCCTCGCTGCCCGCCCCGATCTGGGCAGCGGCCGCCCGCTCCGTCGCCATGGCGATAATATCCGCCATCCTGGCGCTGAGCCTGTCGCTGGCCCTCGCTCTTGCCGTGGCGCGCGGGCGGCGCTGGATCGAGTTCGCCGGCATGCTGCCGCTGGTCGCCTCGCCCCTGGTGCTGGGGACCGGGCTTTATCTGATCCTGCGCCCGCTCGCGAGTCCGATGCAGATGGCGCTGCCGCTGACCGTGCTCATCAATGCGGTGATGGCCCTGCCCTTCGCGCTGCGCATCCTGATCCCGGCGGCACGCGTGCTGCGCGCCGATTACGGCCGGCTGGCGGAATCGCTGAACATGACCGGCTGGGCGAGGCTGCGCCTTCTGACCCTGCCGCGACTGGCCCGCCCGCTCGGCTTTGCCGGCGGGCTTTCGGCGGCGCTGGCGATGGGTGATCTCGGCGTCATCACACTTTTCGCCAATAGTCAGAATGCCACATTGCCGCTGAAGATCTATCAGTTGATGGGTAGCTATCGCATGGATGATGCGAGTGCCTGCGCGGTGCTGCTGATGCTGATCAGCTTCTCGCTGCTCTGGCTGTTCGACCGGGGAGGGCGAATGAATGCTGCGCTTTGACCAGGCCAGGGTCCGCATCGGCAGCTTCACCCTCTCGGCCGATTTCGGGGTTGCGCGCGGCAGCCGCGTTGCGGTCATTGGCCCCTCGGGTGCCGGGAAATCGACGCTGCTCGGCATGGTCTCGGGCTTCACCCCGCTCACTGCCGGCAAGGTCAGCTGGGGCGGGCAGGATCTTGGCCCGCTGGCGCCCGGCGCGCGGCCGGTCTCAATCCTGTTTCAGGATCAGAACCTGTTTCCGCATCTGAGCGTGGCACAGAATATCGGGCTGGGGATCCGCCCCGATCTGCACCTTTCGGCCGATCAGCGCGCCGCCGCCAGCCATGCCCTGACCGAGGTCGGGCTGGCCGGGCTGGAAAATCGCCTCCCCGCCCAGCTCTCGGGCGGTCAGCAGAGCCGGGTCACGCTGGCCCGCGCCCTGCTGCGGGCCCGACCGATCCTGTTGCTCGATGAAGCCTTCTCGGCGCTCGGTCCGGCGCTGAAGACCGAGATGCTGGAGCTGCTGACCCGAATCGCCACCGAAAACGAAGCCACGGTGCTGATGGTCACCCATGATCCGAACGACGCCCGCGCCTTTGCGCCCGAAACCGTGCTGGTCATGGATGGCGCAGCCCATGGGCCGATGCCGACCGGGCCGATGCTGGACAACCCGCCGCCAGGGCTGGCGGCCTATCTCGGCTGAAGCCCGCATCGGCAGCCTTAGCCAACAGGGCGAATCAGCTTGCGATCGAAGACCCGCAGCACCTGTTTCAGATCCTGTCCACGCTTGAGAATGCGCCCGTCCATGGCGATCACCGCATACATGCCCTGGGCATTGCGCAGCTTCGGGCGCTTTTCGATCCGGTAGATCGGGGTCTCGGCGGCATGGCGGAAGATGGAAAACACCGCAACCTCCTGCAGGAAGGCCATCGCGTAATCGCGCCATTCGCCAGCCGCCACCATGCGGCCATAGACCGACAGGATCGCCCCCAGCTCGGCACGGTCAAAAGCGATACGATCAGTCTGCGAGACGAAAGGATGGGGCGACTTGTGCATGGGCGGATGGTGCCAACAAGCCGCGCCGCGTTCAACGGCAAAGATCGGCGCGGGCGCGCCAGCACCCCCGCCGCCGGGTTCAGTAGCAGGAAATCCTGGTGATGACACCCTTGGCATCATATTCGACATTCACCCGGTCCGGGCGATAGTCATCGCTCACCGCCATCGCCGGCCCGATCATCCGCACCGGCTTGTCGAGCTTCGAGACATTCAGCACCGCCTTGTCATGGCCGACCAGCCCCTGAAGCTGCGAGGCCTCGCAAGCATCCGACGGGGCTGGCGGGACAGCCGGCGGCGTTTCCCGACCGGACCAGAAGCAGGCGCCGAGCAGGGTAAGCCCAGCCAGCGCCGTCAGCGCACGCAGCCGCATCAGCCGCAATCCACGCCGGAAATATTGCCCGCGTCATCCAACTGGAAGGCGATGCGGTTCGGGTTGTATTCCTGCGGCTCGATCCCGCGATATTCGACGACGCGGTAAGCTTTCGAGATACCCAGCGTCGGGATCACGCTGCCCGGCTGGCCAATATAGGCGGCATAGGTGCCAGCCTTGCACAGATCGGGTTTGCGCTCGGCCAGACCATCTTCGGCGGCGGTCGGCAGCGGCTCGATCCCGGGCGGCTGAACCGGCAGATCGTTGGCCGGCGCCCGCACGCAGCCGGCAAGCGCAAGCCCGATGACCAGGGGCGCAATGATATGTGTCGTCTTCATGCTGTGAACTGTCCCTGTGAGATATCGCTGTCACGCCTGCCACCTCGCGGGGCAGGCTTGGAACAGCTATACGCATCCCGGTTGCGGCTGTTAAGCCCATTACCAGACATCGCCATCACATTGACATCAGCAAAACGGCCGCGGCCCCTGCCTCAATTGGCGATCAGGCGCTGAGAAACCTCGGTGCCATAGGCGCGCAGGAAGGTTTCGACCGCATTATCGACGGTGCGCCGGATCATCGCGTCATCGACCGAGCCCCGCCCCATCAGCATCACCCGATCACGCACCCGCGCTCCGCAGAGCTGGACGAAACTGTCCGCTGCCAGCACCAGATCGGGAATGTCGCGGCGCAGCGAGCCGTCGCGCTGCCAGTTCTGCAATTGCCGCTCAAGCGCGGTCAGCAGTGCCTCCGGGCCGATCTAGTAATACTCCGCCGACAGCGAAGGGAAACGCTCCGCCTCGGCAATCGCCAGCCGCAAGGTGCGCGAGCCGAATTCCGAGACCGCATGGTTGGCAATCAGATGTCCGGTAAAGCGCAGCACCTGATCGACCGGCAGATCAAGGCCGAACAGGGTCTTGCCGTCCAGCCTTCCCCGCTCCAGCTCATCGCGGAACACCGCGTCGAACATCAGTTTCTTGTCAGAAAAATAACTATAAAGCGTTGCTTTTGACACCGCCGCTTCACGGGCGATGTCATCAACGCTGGCACCGGCAAAGCCATCGCGCATGAATACGCGACGTGCCCCTTCAAGTACCTGTCCATATTTACGGCCTCGAGTAACGAGTCGAGCCTCATCAACCATGCGCGTTATCTTTAAACTTAAATCTATCTTGACAGATTAATCTGAAAGGAAAGGTAACGACAAGCCCGTATGCCGAGTTGCGAAGGCCATTGCGAAAATCCGCCACAAGGAAGATGATTGCCTGATAAACGCGCAGCAACGAGGACAATATGTCGAATCCCCATCCTTCATTCCGCGACTCAGTCGATCGCATGTTCAGCCATGCAGCATCGCTGATGGACCTTCCGCCCGGGCTGGAAGAAAAGATCCGGGTCTGCAACTCGACCTATACGGTCCGCTTCGGTGTGCGCCTGCGCGGCGCCATTCATACTTTCACCGGCTATCGCTCGGTCCATTCCGAACATATGGAGCCGGTCAAGGGCGGTATCCGCTATGCGATGGCGGTGAACCAGGATGAGGTCGAGGCGCTTGCCGCGCTGATGACCTATAAATGCGCCCTGGTCGAAGTGCCCTTCGGCGGCTCCAAGGGCGGGCTGCGGATCAACCCGCGCGAATGGAATGAGGACGAGCTGGAGCGAATCACCCGCCGCTTCACCTATGAACTTTCCCGCCGCTCGCTGATCTCGCCCTCGCAGAACGTTCCGGCCCCGGATATGGGCACGGGCGAGCGCGAAATGGCCTGGATGGCCGATGCCTATAAGCGCCTGCATCCCGATGACATCAACGCCAAGGCCTGCGTCACCGGCAAGCCGGTCACCATCGGCGGGATCCGCGGCCGGGTCGAGGCCACCGGGCGCGGCGTGCAATATGCGGTGCGCGAATTCTTCCGCCACCCCGATGCGCTCAAGCGGGCCGGCCTGACCGGAACGCTTTCGGGCAAGCGCGTGGTTGTGCAGGGTCTGGGGAATGTGGGGTATCACGCCGCCAAATTCCTTCAGGAAGAAGACGGCTGCGAGATTATCACCGTGGTCGAATATAACGGCACCGTCCACAATCCGAACGGGCTCGATATCGAAGCCCTGCGGGCCCATATCCGCGAAACCGGCGGGGTCGAAGGCTTCCCCGGCGCCAGTTTCCGCCCGGCCGGTCTGGAAGGGCTGGAGGACGACTGTGATATCCTGATCCCGGCCGCCGTCGAAAGCGTCATCACCGAGGACAACGCGCCGCGCATCAAGGCCAAGCTGATCATCGAGGCTGCGAACGGCCCGGTGACCGCCAATGCGGATGAAGTCCTCAAGCAGCGCGGTATCGTCGTCATTCCCGACATGTACGCCAATGCCGGCGGTGTGACCGTGTCCTATTTCGAATGGGTCAAGAATCTCAGCCAGATCAGCCTCGGCCGCCTGGAGCGCCGGCACGAGGAAGCCCGCAACCAGATGCTGATTTCCGAAATCGAACGGCTTTCGGCCGATTCCGGGGTCAAATGGACGCTGTCGGACGGCTTCAAGGACGCCTATATGCGCGGCGCCGATGAGCTGGAGCTGGTCCGCTCGGGTCTCGATGACACCATGCGCGAAAGCTACATGAAGATGCAGGAGGTCTGGTTCAAGGACAACAACGTCAATGACCTGCGCACTGCGGCCTATGTCGTTGCCATCCGCCGGATCGCCAATGTCTATGGCTCGCTCGGGCTCTGAACCGCCGATCTGATTTGACACAGCGACAGGCCCGGATCGGTTTCATCGGTCCGGGCCTTTGCCTTGCCCGTCCCCGCGATGCGCCCGCCCGAAATCCCTGCATTTCACGGGCATCGCTTGACTTTCCCCGGCTCCGGCACCATTCAACCGAGGCATCGCAAGCCGAAGGATAGATCATGGCGAAGGCAGAGAAGAAGGAAGGCATCTGGGAAACGGTGAAGACCATTTTCTGGGCTCTGGTTCTGGCCGGGATCTTCCGCACCCTGTTCTTCCAGCCGTTCTGGATCCCTTCGGGCTCGATGAAGGACACCTTACTGATCGGCGATTTCCTGTTCGTCAACAAGATGGCCTATGGCTATTCCGCCGTCTCCTGCCCGTTTTCGATATGCCCGATCTCGGACCGCATTCTGGGTTCAGACCCAGAACGCGGCGATGTCGTGGTCTTCCGCCACCCGACCCGGGGCGTCGATTTCATCAAGCGCGTCATCGGCCTGCCGGGCGACCGCATCCAGATGAAGGACGGCAAGCTGTTCATCAATGACGCGCCGGTGAAATACGAGACTCAGCCCGATTTCGTCGAGGTCAAGGCCCCGCAGGGCAGCCAGCAGTTGATGCCACGGTGCAGCAACGACCCGGTGCCCGATGGCGGCGAATGCCACAAGCAACGCACCACCGAGATCCTGCCGAACGGGGTCAGCCATGACGTGCTGAACATCATGGAGGGCTGGATCGCCGATAACACCCCGGTCTTCGTGGTGCCTGAGGGCAACTATTTCTTCATGGGCGACAACCGCGACAATTCGGAAGATTCGCGCTTCCCGGCGGTCCAGGGCGGGCTTGGCTATGTGCCGGCGAAATATCTGATCGGCCGCGCCGACCGGATCATGTTCTCCTCGGCCGGCCGTTCGCTGCTCTATTTCTGGACCTGGCGCAGTGACCGCTTCTTCAAGGCCATCAACTGAGGATACTGCCGCATTGAAGGTATCTGTGGAATTGCGCGACTTCATGGCCCGGCTTGGGCACGACTTCACGCATCCCGAGCTGCTGGTGCGCGCCCTGACCCATGGCTCGACCGGCTCCGTGACCCGGCCCGACAATCAGCGGCTGGAATTTCTCGGCGACCGCGTGCTGGGCCTGACCATCGCCGAAGCCCTGTTCAAGGCCGATAAATCCGCCTCCGAAGGCCAGCTGGCCCCGCGCTACAATGCCCTGGTGCGCGGCGAGACCTGCGCCGGCATCGCCCGCCAGATCGGGCTGGGCGAGGTGCTGAAACTCGGGCGGTCCGAAATGATGTCGGGTGGGCGGCGCAAGGAAGCGCTGCTGGCAGATGCGATGGAGGCAGTGCTGGCGGCAGTCTATCTCGATGCCGGTTTCGAGACCGCGCAGGCGATCGTCCTGCGGCTTTGGGCGGATCGGCTCGACAGCGTGGATGACGATGCCCGCGATGCCAAGACCACGCTTCAGGAATGGGCCCAGGCCCATGGCATGACACCCCCAAAATACGAAGTGACCGGCCGCGACGGTCCCGATCACGCCCCCGAATTCGAGATCACGGTGACGCTCGACAATGGCCGCAAGGCGCTCGCCCGTGGCAAGGGCACCAAGCGCAGCATCGAACAGGCGGCGGCCGCCGCCATGCTGAAGGACATCGGGGTTTGACACGCCCCGTAACCATTGCCCTGATACTTTGCCTTGGACTGCTGATCGGCTGGATCGGGGGCAGCATCTTTCCGGGCTCGTTCTGGCCCGGGTCCGATTGCCACCGGCTCGGCGGCACTCTGCGCGCTGCTCAGGGACCGGGCAAACCTGTCGAATGCGTGATACCATGGGGCAGACCCTGATCCCGATGAACAACACCGTCAATTCATGCGGACCAAGCCGCATTTCACCAATCCTTTGCACCGGAACCTGCCCATGACCGACCAACCCGAAACCCGCGCCGGCTTCGTCGCCCTGATCGGTGAGCCGAATGCCGGTAAGTCCACGCTTCTGAACCGCATGGTCGGGGCCAAGATCTCGATCGTGACCCATAAGGTCCAGACCACCCGCGCCCGCATTCGCGGCATTGCCATGGAAGGCGACGCCCAGATCGTCTTCGTCGATACGCCCGGCATCTTCCGCCCGCGCCGCCGGCTGGATCGTTCCATGGTCGCCGCCGCCTGGGGCGGGGTGTCGGACGCCGATGTCATCATCCTGCTGATCGAGGCCCATCGCGGCATGACCGACGGGGTCGAGGCGATCCTGACCCAGCTGCGCGAAATTGCCGGGGATCGCCCGGTGGCGCTGGCGATCAACAAGATCGACCGGGTGAAGGCCGAACATCTGCTGGCCCTGTCCCAGAAGATGAACGAGGCCTATCCTTTCACCCGCACCTTCATGATCTCAGCCGAAAAGGGCTATGGCACCGACGATCTGCGCGAATGGCTGGCCAAGGAATTGCCGCCCGGCCCCTGGCTTTACCCCGAAGACCAGATCGCCGATCTGCCGATGCGGATGATCGCCGCCGAAATCACCCGCGAAAAGCTGACCCTGCGCCTACATGAGGAGCTGCCCTATCAGCTGACCGTCGAGACCGAGAACTGGGAAGACCGCAAGGACGGCTCGGCCAGGATCGACCAGATCATCTATGTCGCCCGCGATGGCCATAAGGGCATCGTGCTGGGCCATAAGGGCGAGGCGATCCGCGCCGTCGGCAAGGCCGCCCGCGAGGAATTGGCGGACTTCCTCGGCCGGCCGGTCCATCTGTTCCTGACCGTGAAGGTGCGCACGAACTGGCTGGAAGAGGCCGAGCGCTTCAGCGAAATGGGGCTTGATTTCAAGGACGGCGCCTGAGCCGATGACGGCGCGCCTTGCCACCCATGTCTGGGCCGGCGCTTACCTGCGCCGACTGGCGCTTGCCGATATCCCCGCCTATGTGACGCGGCACGGCGATAACACCGCGGGCAGCGTTCTGGTCAAATGCGCCAGCCTGGACGGCCAAGCGACGCTCTGGCGGCGCGACTGGGATTTCGACACCGACACCCGCCCCTGGGCGCAGATCGCAGGCGGGTCTGAGCGCGAGATCGACGAGAGCATCCGCCGCGAAGCCAGCTTCGACCCGGATCTGTGGGTGATCGAGATCGAAAGCCGGACCGGCCAGACCCTGCTCGATCAGGAAGGGCTGGGATAGGCCGGGCATCTTACCACGGCGCGGCCAGGTCTTCGGGCACCGGATAGTGCAGCCCGTTATATTTCAGCACGGTCTCGGGCAGATCGGTTTCGGTGGTCGTGGTGGTGCAGTCGTCGCCCGTATCGCGACTGCTGTCATGCGAGACCTGGGTCAAGACCCGGATATCACTTGCGCTATTATATGTGCCCGGACCGACATCCAGCACCCGTCCGGTGTGATCGTGTTCGCCCGTGCAATTGCCGTCCCACTCTCCATTGCTTTGCGCGACCACCAGATCGGCCAGGATCAGGCTCAGCTTTCCCTCATGCAGATCGAACAGCGACAGATCGGTGCGGCTATAGGGGTTGACCCGGGAGGCGCCGGTATAATCCGAGCGAAGGCCAAAGGCCCGCCGGCCATCGACCAGATCATAATGCGCCGTGTCGAAATAGATCCGGTCGAAATTGATCGCATCACTCTGGATGAAATCCGGCAGAAGCAACCGCGCCTCGATCTGCCAGGAGCTCGCCTCCATCGCATAAAGTTCGACATCGCCGGTCAGAGCTACATTCGAACCCTCAAGATCCTGGTCGATCAGGGGGATTGCAACCAAAAGCGTGCCCGGGCGTCCCGGCCAGTAGCGGCAGACCATGACCGGATGCTGGGTAAAAACGCTCCGGTCCCGGGAAATTCTCAGCTGCTGATCGCCGATCCGGTACAGATCGGCGCTGTCATCGACCGGCACCGCCTCAGGATGGGCCGCGCGCAGGATCCCAACCGCCTCGGTCAGGCACTGATTTTCCTGCGCGGCACCCGGGGTGGCTGACAGGGCGGCCATCAGACCGAGCGCGCAAAAACCCAAACCCAGACGCATGATCCACCTGCCCTGACAACCAACCACCATTGATCCTATGGCAGGTAAGCCGGGCAAGGAAAAGCCGCCGATGCCCGGGGCGGCGACGGCAATCCTTCGGTATGAGGTCCGATTATTTCGGCAGCTGCTCACCAGCCTGCACGACCATGGTGGAAAGCTGATCGCACAGCGCCTTTTCGTCGGTTCCCTGCGCCGCAGCGGCATCGGCCAGAGCCTGCTCGACGCCCATGGCGCTGACCGTGCCGGCCTGGCCCTTGGCATAGGCCTCATCGAGCGCGGCCTTGTCTTCAACCGGCGGCATCATGTCCAGCATACGCGCCTGAACCTCGATGGCATCGGCGCCGATATATCCTTGGGCCACACAATATTCCAGAACGCCGAGCTGGTTCTTGGCAGCGGCAACAGCCATATCGGGGGTCGGCGCAGTCTGCGCGCCAGCCATGCCGGCAATCAGACCAAACCCGAGGGCGAATGCAGAAATCTTAAACATTTAGCACCTATTTTCTGTTCCGGCAGCCAATCACCACCACCTCCATTGGTGACCGATCATCCGCTCAAACTCAATGCGACAAGGCGGTATGGGAATATTTTTGCCCAATTGCCGAATCCCCGCGGGCAAGGCCCCGCCCATGGCAGGGCCGCCGATCTGCCCTGCCCCTTTCCCAAAAGGCAGGATAATGTCCCGGCCATGAACAGGACCGCACAACCCGGCGATTCGCCCAAAGGTTACGCTTTTGCCTTCGGCGCCTATCTGCTCTGGGGGCTTTTACCGCTTTATCTCAAGCAGTTGGCGCATATCTCGCCGGCCGAGGTGATCGCCCATCGTGTGATCTGGTCGCTGCCGGTCGCCGCCGGCGTGCTGATCTGGCAGGGCCGCACCAGCGATATCCGCGCCGCCATCGCCCGGCCGCGCCTGCTGGCCATGGCCGCGCTGACCGCCGCACTGATTTCGGTGAACTGGCTGATCTATGTCTGGGCGATCGGCCATGATCACGCCGGCGTTGTTGCAAAAGTCAGCGTCTGAGCGTACCGGCCCCTTTCCCCGGTAGTCTTATGCCACGCGTTCGATCTCGGCGGTGCCGCGCGCATTGAAGCGGTTCATGAGAGCGACACGGA
>JBKEBH010000050.1:0-18495 GCA_047973065.1 Paracoccus sp. (in: a-proteobacteria)
AACGGCTTCTACAATCCCAGACGGCGGCATTCAGCCCTTGCCGGGAAAAGCCCCGTGGCCTTCGAGAAAAAGGCCGCATGAAAGAGCAAAGAAACCGGCACTTTTCCGAGACAAGTCCATCATGCCATTGGCCGAACTTGTATCCGGCTGCCGGCATCCGGCCCCATTCGGCATAGCCATGGCGGGCGTGAAAGGCGATGGAGCCGGAATTCGATCCGGTGATCCCGCCGATCATCAGCCGCGCGCCGCGCATCTTCGCGTGGTTCTCGACATGAGCCAGCAGCCGCGTGCCCAATCCTCTGGAGCGGATTTCGGGCGCGGTATAAATGGTGTGCTCCATCGAGCGGGCATAGCCGCCGCCAGCGCGGAACTGGGCATAGCCGGCGAAACCGATGACCCGGCCGGCCTCTTCCCAGACGAAGAAGCCGTGCCCGCCCTGCTGGCGGGTGGCGATGTAATCGCCGATCTCGGCCTCGGATCGCTCATTCGGCCAGAAGGTGATCGCGGTGTCGCGGATCACCGGGTTCCAGATCGCGGCAACCGCAGCGGCGTCGGCTCTGGGATCGGCGTCGCGGATCACAGCGTGACCTTGCCGTTCATGGTTGAGATATGGGCCTTAAGCCCCGGATTGCCCTTGGCAATTGCCAGGCGCGGATCTTTTAGATCCAGCCGGGGCGGTTTGGGATGGCTCAGATCCAGCCGCAGCAGGCGCAAGCCGCGATCTGGCATGCTATCTGTCGGATGGCCCCCCTCGCCCCAGTCGATGCGCAAGGGGTCGAGCCCGCCGCAATCGCTGATGCCGCTATCGGGGATGGTGATGCGCCAGCTCAGATCGCCGCGCGCGGCCTTCGTGATCCTGCTGCCTGTTGGCGCTGCCAGCCGGTTCATCCGGCAGACCCAGGCGATGAGCCGGGGCGGGCCCTGAAATGTGTCCAGCCCGAACCAGCGTGGATGGGGCGGGGCATCGGCCTCGCGATCAATCGCGATCAGCTCGATATATTCGCGCGGGCAGAGCCGCCAGAGCCGGTTATGCGTGCCCATCAGCGCATGCTTGCCGCCGGACTCGGCGGGGGCACCCAGCAGATCGCTCAGAAAGGCTTCGCCCTCGGCCAGGGTTTCGGCACCGACGACGATATGGTCGATCTCCAGCGCCATCGTTCAGCCCCGATGCGCGCCGTCCGCCAGACTGCGGACGAAATCGAGCACTTCAGCAACGGGCTGGCCCTCGCCGATCCGTTTGACGATGGCAGAGCCGACGACGCAGCCATCGGAGACCGAGGCAATCGCTTCGGCGGCCTTGGGCGTCGAGATCCCGAAACCGACAACCACCGGCAGGCCGGCGGCCTTGCTGATGCGGGCAACTTCGGGGGCGACGGTTTCGGCATTGGCAGCGGCCCCGCCGGTGATGCCGGTGACCGAGACGTAATAGACGAAGCCCGAAGTGTTGGCGAGAACGGCCGGCAGACGCCGGTCGTCGGTGGTGGGTGTGGCCAGACGGATGAAATTCAGCCCGGCGGTCTGCGCGGGCAGGCAGAGCTCGGCATCTTCTTCGGGCGGCAGATCGACGACGATCAGCCCGTCGATCCCGGCCTCCACCGCGTCTTTCAGGAACCGGCTGACCCCGCCGGGCCGGGCATAGATCGGGTTGTAATAGCCCATCAGCACGATCGGGGTGTCGGGATCGCTCTGGCGGAACTGGCGCACCATCGACAGGGTCTCGGTCACGCTGCCGCCGGCGGCAAGCGCGCGGTGTGCGGCGGCCTCGAGGGTGGGGCCATCGGCCATGGGATCAGTGAAGGGCATGCCCAGCTCGATGATATCGACCCCGGCAGCCGGAAGCCCGGCGAGGATTTCAGCCGAAATGGCGGGGTCGGGATCGCTGGCCATGACATAGGCCACGAAAGCCTTGCGGTTTGCGGCCCGCAGCCGGGCGAAGGTGGCGTCGATTCTGCTCATGCGTTTCTCCCGTCTTTGACAAGGGAGTTAGCGCGCGGGGGCGGTGGGATCAATGCGGGGATTGGCGCGGGCTGCGCCGCGGCGTAGGAAGGGCAGGCAAGGAGGTGCCCCGATGTTCGAGCGCAGTGATTTTCCCGAAGATTTCATTTTTGGTGTCGCCACCGCCGCCTATCAGATCGAAGGCAGCGATTTCGGCGGGGCCGGCCCCAGCCACTGGGACACCTTCGCCCAGACCCCCGGCAATGTCGTCAATGCCGAACGCGGCGGGGTTGCCTGTGATCATTATCACCGCTGGCCCGAGGATCTCGACCTGATCCGGGACGGCAATTTCGACGCCTACCGCTTTTCGACCAGCTGGGCGCGGATCATGCCGGATGGGGTCACCGTGAACCCCGAGGGGCTCGATTTCTATGACCGTCTGGTCGATGGCATGGTTGAGCGCGGGATTCGCCCGGTGATGACGCTTTACCATTGGGATCTGCCGGCCGCGCTTGCCATGCAGGGCGGCTGGACCGATCGCGACATTGCGGCGCGCTTTGCCGATTACAGCCGCGCGGTCATGGCCCGGCTGGGCGACCGGGTGCAGATGACCGCGACCATCAACGAGCCGTGGTGCGTGTCCTACCTGTCGCATTTCCTGGGCATCCACGCCCCCGGTCTGCGCGATATCCGGGCCGCGGCCCATGCCATGCATCATATCCTGCTCGCCCATGGCACCGCCGTTCAGGCGCTGCGTGCCGATGGGCATGACAATCTGGGGATCGTGCTGAATTTCGAGACCTCGCACCCGGCAACCCGCAGCGCCGACGATATGGCCGCTGCTGCGCGTCAGGACGCGATCTATAACCGCTGGTTCTTGGAAGCGGTGACCGGCGCGGGTTATCCGGCGGCGGCGCTGGAAGGGTTCGGCCCGCATATGCCGGCGGGCTGGGAAGCCGATATGGCGACGATCTCCACCCCGCTCGACTGGATCGGGATGAACCATTACACCCGCGGGATCTACCGCGCGAGCGACGGTGCCTGGCCGGCCATGGAGCAGGTGCCCGGCCCGCTGCCCAAGACCCAGATCGGCTGGGAGATCCGGCCCGAAGGGCTGTATGAATTCCTCATGCGCATCTCGCGTCAGGCCCCGGATCTGCCGGTCTATGTGACCGAAAACGGCATGGCCTGGGATGACCGGGTGATAGGGGGCGAGGTTGCCGATACCGTGCGCCAGCAATATATCCGCGACCATCTGGATGCAGCCTTGCGGGCGATGCGGGACGGCGTTGATCTGCGCGGCTTCTTTCAGTGGTCGCTGCTGGACAATTACGAATGGTCGCTCGGATACGGGCCGCGCTTCGGGATCGTCCATGTCGATTACGACAGCCAGGTCAGGACGCCCAAAGGATCCTATCTGATGTTCAAAGACGCGCTCAGCCGGTAAGGCTGCGCGCCGCCGCCTCCAGCAGCCGGACCGAGGGTGCGATCAGCGTGTCGGGGAAGTCGTAATTCTCGGCATGGAGCGGCGGGTGATCCTCGCCCGCGCCAATGAAGATCATCGCGGTTCGGGCGACGGCGCCAAAGCGGCCGAAATCCTCGGAAGGGCGCATCGGCAGGCCTTCCGGGCCGGTCTCGATCCCGACGGCTTCGGCGGCGCGGATCAGGATCGCGGCGGCGTCAGGATCATTGACTGATGCTGCGAATTCGTCCTGCCAGTCGAAGCCGGCTTCCAGCCCGTGCGATCTGGCCGCGCCTTGGGCAATCGACATGGCATCCTGACGTAGCCCGGCCATGGCCCGATCCGAGCGGGTGCGCAGCGTCACCCAGATCTCGCCCGCGCCGGGGGTGATGCCGAAGGCCGGTTCTCCCATCGACAGATGGGTGATTGTCACCAGGCGGAAATCCTCGTCCTGCTGGGTGCCTTGCGCCAGCGCCAGCAGCGCCGGCAGGATTTCGGCAATGGCGAGGCTGGGGGTGCGGGCCTTTTCCGGCTCGGATGCATGCGCGGTGGCGCCAATTAGCCGGACCCGCATCCCGACCGAGGCGCAGCTCATCGCGCCGGGGGTGATCAGGGCGCGGCCCTCGGCCAGACCCGGGAAATTGTGAATGGCGAAGCCGTAATCGAAACCGGGCAGGTTAGGGTCGGCCAGCATGGCGCCCGCGCCCGCGCCGGTTTCTTCGGCCGGCTGGAACAGCAGCCAGATGGTGCCGCGCAGGGGGCGGCGGCGCGAGAGCTGCCGGCCCAGCCCGATCAGTGCGGTCATATGGCCGTCATGACCGCACAGATGGGCGATCCCATCCTGCCGAGAGCGGTGCTCGGGTCCCGGCGCCTCAAGAATGGGCAGGGCATCCAGCTCGGCGCGGATCATGACGGAGGGGCCGGGCTCCGCCCCGCGAAAGCCCGCAATGATGCCGGTGCCGCCGATCCCGGCCTGGATCTCGTCGGCACCAAGATCGGACATGATCGCGGCAATCCGGGCGGCGGTGGCACTTTCCGCGCCCGATAGCTCGGGTGCGCCATGAAGTGCGCGGCGCAGCGCGGTCAATTCGGTGATATCGGCATTGCTCAGCATGAATTGGGCATGACATGATCGGATCTGCACGGCAAGATGGCGGCATGGAAAACAGACTCTCCCAAGCTTTCGCCCTGATCGACGCCGCCAATGCGAATGACCCCCGGCAAGAGGACGGCCAGCCGGTCGAACTGCTTTACGGCCAGCGGATGAGCGCCGAACAGCAGGCGCTTTATCCGGCTGCCTCCGCGCCCCTGCGGATCGCCTGCCGGGGCCAGCATATCGAACGCTGGCTGTTGCCGCGCGCCGATTTTCCCGAAGGCCGCACCGGCTATCTGAGCTGGCGTGTCGAACAGGGCCGCCGCCATGCCGCCCGGGTGGCGGAAATCATGGCTGAGGCCGGTTATGGCGCGGAAGATGTCGCGCGCGCCGAAAAAATGCTCCGCAAGGAGGGGATAAAGCGCGACGATGAGGTGCAGGCCCTTGAAGATGTCGCCTGCTTTACCTTCATGCGTCACTATATGGCACCGTTTGCCCAAACCCAGACATCCGAGGACATGACCCGGATCGTGGACCGCACAGCGCGCAAGATGTCGGCCATGGCACGGGCGCGCGCCCTGACGGATTTCGCCATTCCTGAACCATTGGCGGGATATTTCCGGGACTGAAACGAAGCGGCCCGCTTCCGTTGACGGGGCCGCCGCCTGCGGGCAAGAACGGGTGTCAACGGTGCGGCAGGTTTAAACGAAGGCAGGGTATATGGACGATCCATACAAGGCGCTCGGCGTAGCGAAATCCGCCAGTCAGGACGAAATCAAGAAGGCCTATCGCAAGATTGCCAAGACCGATCACCCCGATCTCAATCCCGATCCGGCGGCGGCGGAACGCTTCAAGGCGGCCTCGCAGGCCTATGACCTGCTGAAGGATCCCGAACAGCGCAAGCGCTATGATGCGGGTGAAATCGATGCGCAGGGGCAGGAGCGCCCGCAGCAGCAATATTATCGCGACTTCGCTGAGCGCGGCGACAATCCCTATCGCCAGCATTCCAGCGCCGGCTTCGGCGATTTCTCCGATATGTTCGAGGATCTCTTCGGGGATCGCGGCGGCTATGGCGGCGGTTTCTCGTCGGGCTTCCGCCGGCCCGGCGGTGGCGGTGGGGCCGGACGCGGGTTTGACCTGCGCGGCCAGGATCTGCGCTTTGAGGTCGAGATCGACTTCATGACCGCAGCCAGAGGCGGCTCGACCCGCATCACCCTGCCCGGCGGCAATACGCTGGATGTGAAAATCCCCGAGGGTGCCTCGGAGGGGCAGGTCATCCGGCTGCGCGGCAAGGGCGGTGAGGGTCATGGACAGGGTGGGCTGGGCGATGCCTATCTGACCCTGCATATCGACGACGACCCCGATTGGACGCGCGATGGCAATGATGTGACCATCACCCTGCCGATCACCATTGATGAGGCGGTTCTGGGCGGCAAGGTCATCGTGCCGACGCTGGGGGGCTCGGTGGCGATGAACCTGCCGCGCGGGGCCAGCAGCGGCCAGAAGCTGCGGCTCAAGGGCAAGGGGATCAGGGGCGGCGATCAGTATGTCTCGCTCAGGATCGTCATGCCGGCGCGCATCGACGACATGCTGGCGGCATTCATGGAAGAATGGCGCGCCGATCATGCCTATGATCCGCGTGGGCAGATGGGAGGCTGAGATGACATATTACACCGCTGATGATCTGATCGACGCAATCGAAGAGCTGACCGCCCCACGTCTGACCCGCTATATCGAGATGGAGCTGGTCCAGCCGGTTCTGTCCGATGGTGGCAGCCATGCTTACCGGGAAATCGACCGGGCCCGGGTTCAGCTGCTGTCGGACCTGACCACCGATTACGGCCTGAACGACGACGCGCTGCACATGGTAATGTCGATCCTCGACGAAATGCACGGGCTGCGCGGCGAGATGCAGCTTCTGATGGCCGCTCTGGCCGAGGAGCCCGACGACACCCGCCAGCGCATCACCCTGCGCATTCGGACCGCGCGCCATTCCGGCAATTGAACAGGGCCCCGGTCCCGTTGTGGGGGCCGGGGTTTCATTGTCGCAGGGTTACTGGTTCTGTTTCAGCAGACGCTGCTTCTGGCGGTTCCAGTCGCGCTTGGCGGAGGTCTCGCGCTTGTCGGCGACCTTCTTGCCCTTGGCGATGCCGATCTTCAGCTTCACCAGCCCGCGATGGTTGAAATACATCACCAGCGGCACCAGCGTCATGCCCTCGCGCCCGACAGCGGCCCAGAACCGGGCCAGTTCACGCTTTGACACCAGCAATTTGCGGCGCCGGCGTTCGTCATGCCCGAAGACGCCGGCCTGCTTATAGGCGGCGATATAGCCATTGATCAGCCACAGCTCGCCATTCTCGATGCTGGCATAGCTTTCGGCAATATTGGACTGTCCGGTCCGCAGGGACTTCACCTCGGAGCCGGTCAGCATGATGCCGACCTCCAGATCGCTTTCGATGAAGTAATCGAAACGCGCCCGGCGGTTCTCGGCAATGATCTTGTAATTCGGATCTGATTTCTGGGCCATGATCGGGCTGAGATAGGGGCGGGGCGCGGCGAAGTAAAGACGGGGCACTTGCGCTTGATGGGCGGGTGCGCCGGATTGTCTGCAAAGAGGGGTGATTGCGATGCGGTTCGGGGGTTTTCCCGGATGGGTTCTGGTTTCTGTTGCCCTTGCGGCCTGTATGCCCACATAGCCACCGGATGTGCTGCCCATGTATATCCATCACTTTGGTGAGGAGGATATTCCCCGGCAAATACTTTCGGCCTTGCCTGCTACCCTGACGATGCCGCCCGAGATTGTCGAGGCGATGTCCTGGCTGGAGGATCGGGGAGCCATTGGGGATAATGCAATGATTTTGAGCTGACCCTGTTCCCGCATGCTCTGGAATATGAGAGCCGGTCCGCCTCTCCGACCTTCGTTCCCATCGGACCATTCGAGGCACCGCCTGAGGCCCGCGCGGCTTCAGGCAAATGGGCCGGGGTACAATCGCGGCTCTATCGCTTCATCAATATGTCGGGCGGTTCGGTGGGCCTGTGGCGTGGCGATGATGGCCGGCAGTATTTCGTCATGATGGATTTCTGGGGATGATGAGGCGCTTGGCATTCTGACCGACGATCCGGTCGATTTCCTGTATCTGCTCGCCATGGCCTATCCCGGCGAAGATGGCTACCGGTGCGAAGCACGCACACCCGAAGAGGCACATCTGGCAAAGGAGGGCGGGCCGACGGACCGCGCTGCGCGCATTTCGGCCGGAAACCAGGGTCCATTCCAGCCCCCCGCGGTTTTTGCGCAATATCTCAGGGCCCGTTATGGCCGGCCAATGCCTCGAACCGGCGCGGAACTGGTGCGGCTCAGGTCCGGGCGTGAAGACGCGTTCACCCGCTGGTTCGAAGCCGTCAGGCCGAGGAGTGACTGAAAGGACCACTACTGGCGCAGCCGCTGCGCCGGGCTGAGCGGGCGCGGGAAGAGTTTGCATCCATCCTCAGAATGGTGACGATAGGCGGGCGTCGCTAATCGGAAAGAGGGTGGTTCATGATGTCAGTTTTTACCCGCGCCTGCCTCTTGGTGGCTTTCGTCCTTTTTGCCGGCCTTGGCCTTGCCGCTGCCGATGAGCCGGGCACGGAAGATTATCGCTTTCTTGCCGAGTAGCTTCAGGCGGTGCAGGGGATCGGCCGGCTGACGGCGGCATGTCCGGCCGATATCTGGAGGTCCCCCCGGAGCAAGCAGAAGGATTGGAGCACGCGGGCCTGCCGCACCGATATTCAGGGCTGCAGCCAGGCCTGCACGGTGCGGGAAAATGGCACGGCCTGTTTCGCCGTCGCCCGTGTCATGCAGACCTCCGGCCTGTCGGGGCTGGATCTATATCAGGATTAGGCGTTTTCCCTGGCCTGCGCGTTTGGCGATCCGGCGGGCTGCACCAACCGGGCGGCCGGGATCCGCAACTATCCGGGCTCGGACGATCCTTATGTTCAGCGCGATCAGCCCGAATATCGGTCCTGTCTGGTCCGCAGTTTCTCCAAGGCTTGTTCGGCAGGCGATGCCTGGGGCTGCGCGATGGAGGGGCAGGCGCTGCGTCGCGGCGAAGGGGTGGCGCTTGATCGCACGCGGGCGCTGTCCCGCCTCAAACGGGCCTGCGCCATCAGCAAGGAAAGCAGCAGCTCGAAATCCGAAGCCGCCCCCTGCCGCTTCGCACGCGAGCAGATGGAGCAGCTCGGCATAAAGTAACTGGTGGGATCATCCGCATTGTTCGGCAGGCTGTGCGCTCAGCGCAGCTTGCCAAGCAGCCCCTCGGCCGCAGCGCTGACATCGCGCCAGGTGGTCTCGAAACCATCCGTGCCGCCGTAATAGGGATCGGCCACAGATCGGCCTTCCCGCCCCGGCGCATGATCCAGCATCAAGGACAGCACGGCCTTGCCATCGCCCGGATCGAGCCGGCGCAGATCGGCCAGATTGTCGGTATCCATGGCAATGATGTGATCGAAGCGGTGAAAATCCTCGGCCCTGACCTGCCGGGCGCGCAGGTCCGAGATATCGCAACCGTGGCGCGCGGCGACAGCCCGGGCGCGCGGATCGGGCGGATCGCCGGCATGCCAGTTGCCGGTGCCGGCGGAATCGGTTTCCAGCCCGACCCCGGCGCGGGCGGCGGTATCGCGCATCGCCCCCTCGGCCAGCGGCGAGCGGCAGATATTGCCCATGCAGACGAAAAGAACCGATGGTGTGCTCATGGCGCGCAGATTAGGCATCGAAGGGGCAAAAGGTAAAGCCGGCATTGGCTTCGGCAGGGATCTGCCATTGCCCCACCAGCAAGGCAGCGCTAGAGACGGGAACGGAACGACGCGCGAGAGGCTCAGGTGTCTGACGATCCGAATCTGCTGGTTTCGACCGGATGGCTGGCTGCAAGGCTGGACGATCCGCGCATCCGCATTCTGGACGCCAGTTGGCATATGCCGGCAGCAGGGCGCGACGCGCGTGCGGAATACGAGGCCGCGCATATTCCCGGCGCGCAATTTTTCGACATCGACGCGATTGCCGCCCGGGGCACCGACCTGCCGCATATGGTGGCACCAGCCGTGCAATTTACCGAAATGGTCGGGGCGCTTGGGATCGGCGATGGCGATCAGGTGGTGGTCTATGACAATGCCGCGACCCGCAGTGCGAGCCGGGTCTGGTGGAATTTCCGGCTGATGGGCATCGCCCCGGTTGCCGTGCTGGATGGCGGTCTGGGCAAATGGCGGGCCGAGGGCCGGCCGGTCACATCCGAACGGGCCGAGCCGCTGCCGGCGCAGCTGAATGCCCGGCCGGTACCGGATCTGCTGCGCGATATGACGCAGGTCGCGGCGGTCTCGGACGGCACCGATGCCGTGATCGTTGACGCGCGCAGCGCCGAGCGTTTTCGCGGCGAAGCCGCCGAGCCGCGCCCGGGTCTGAGATCGGGCCATATCCCCGGATCGCGCAATCTGCCCTTTGACCGGCTTTACCATGCCGATGGCACCATGAAGGACGCGGTGACGCTGAGCGCGCTGTTCACGCAAGCCGGCGTCGATCTGTCGCGCCCTGTCATCACCAGTTGCGGGTCCGGCATTTCCGCCGCCTCGCTCAGCCTGGCGCTGGAACGGGCCGGGCATCGCAATCACGCGCTCTATGACGGGTCCTGGACCGAATGGGGCGCCCATCCAGACATGAAAATCGCAACCGGAGAGCAATGATGCTGGGCAATCTCAAACCGCAAGCACCCGACAAGATCCTGTCGCTGATGGCCGAATTCAAGGCCGACACCCGTCAGGGCAAGATCGACCTTGGCGTCGGGGTCTACAAGGATCCGAACGGGCTGACCCCGGTCATGCGCGCGGTCAAGGCGGCGGAAAAGCAAATCTGGGAAACCCAGGACAGCAAGAGCTATACCGCACTGGCCGGGACCGAGGAATATCGGGCTGCCATGGCCGGTCTGGTTCTGGGCGATGTGGCAGCTGGCCGGATCGCATCGGTGGGAACCGTCGGCGGCACTGGTGCCATCCGTCAGGCGCTGGAACTGGTGCGCATGGCCAACCCGGATGCGGTGATCCATGTTTCGGATCCGACCTGGCCGAACCATATCTCGATTCTGAACTTCATGGGCCAGTCCTATGAAATGTACCCCTATTTCGACAATGCCACCCGCGGCCTCGCCTTTGAACCCATGCTGGAGGCCATCGGCCGTGCCAAGAAGGGCGATGTCGTGTTGCTGCATGGCTGCTGCCACAACCCGACCGGCGCCAACCCGACCGCCGAGCAGTGGGATGCGATTGTGCAGTCGCTGGAAAAGACCGGCGCCACGCCGCTGATCGACTTGGCCTATCAGGGTTTCGGCGATGGCCTACTTGAAGACGCCGCCGCGACCCGGATGCTGGCCATGCGCCTGCCCGAGGTGCTGATTGCCGCATCCTGCAGCAAGAATTTCGGCATCTATCGCGAGCGCACCGGCATTCTGATGGCACTGACCAATGATGCGCAGGCCCGCGATCTCAGCCAGGGCGCCATGGCCTATCTGAACCGCCAGAATTACAGCTTCCCGCCCGATCACGGTGCGCGCATCGTTTCGACCATCCTTCAGGATCCGGCGCTGAGTGCCGATTGGAAAGCCGAGCTGGAGGAGGTGCGCCAGACCATGCTCGGCCTGCGCAATCAGCTAGCCGCAGAGCTGCGCAACCTGACCGGCACCGACAAGTTCGACTTCATCGCCCGCCATCGCGGCATGTTCTCGCGCCTTGGCGCCACGCCCGAGCAGGTCGAGAAGATGAAGCAGGAAGCCGGGATCTACATGGTCGGCGATTCGCGCCTGAACATTGCCGGTCTGAACAGCGACACCGTGCCGGTTCTGGCCCGCGCGATTGTCGAAGCCGGGGTCTGATATGTGAAATGGCGGGGCCAGGCTGCCCCGCCATCCTTCGATCAAGCCGCGCAGGACCGACCCGGCGCGGCTTTTTGATGCCCTGCGATCACGCCTGACCGAGCTGGCTCAGATGGCGGTCGATATATTCGCGCAGCTCCTCGATTTCCTCGCTGGCTTCCTGAAGTGCTTTGCGGGCATCGGTGAGCTCGGTATTCATAAAGGCGAGACGTTCATGCAGCGCGGCTTCGCGGGCATTGCCTTCGGCAATCGCCCGATCCCGGGCCTCTTCAGCCTCATGCAGGTCGATGGCCAGCTGATCGGCGCTGCCCGGCGCGATCGGCACTGGCCCGGACAGCCGGTTTATCATCCAGCTGATCAGCCAGCCGAGGATGAAGGCTGCCAGCAGGATCAGGGCGGTGGCAAGGATAAAGTTCTCGCGGGTCATTGCTGCGCCTCCTCGCCGGGATTGGCGGATATGTCTTCGGTCGGTTCCATTTTGGCCTCGGGATTGGGCGCGGCCCCGGTCTGTGCGGCCCCGGTCTGCGCGATCTCGGTCACAACGGCCTCAGGATCGGTGCTCGCCCCGGCATCGGCACTTTCAACCTCCGGGGGCTCGCTACCGTCTGCGTCTGCTTCGGCGGATTGTGGCCGGGCTTGCGGGCGAGGCGTATCGGGCCCGGCGATCAGGACCTCCGCGGGCGGCTCGATCACGGTTGCGCCGCCTGGCTCGTCCTGCATGAAGGGCGGCAGCGGCGGCCCGGAAACAATTGCGGTTTCAGTCTCAGGATCCGATACCGGCGGCAAGAGGCTCAACAGAGCCTCACTGGCCGCTTCCGGGCTCGGTGTCTTGCCGGTCATGACTTCGGCGACGGGTTCGGGGGCGGCGACGGGATCGGGGGAAATCAGCGTCATTTCGATCCTCCGGTTGGCCTCGCGGCCCTCCTGAGTGTCATTTTCCGCGATGGGGCGGGTCTCGCCGTAACCCTGCGCCGTCATGTTCTGGATCGCCAGCTCAGCCTCGCGCAGCGCGGTCAGAACCGCTTCGGCCCGTTCCAGCGAAAGCGCCATATTGGCATCGTCGCCGCCCTGCGAATCGGTATGGCCGGCCAGCTCGATCTGGAAGGCGCTGCATTCGGCCATGATCGGGCGCAGCTGTTCGATGACTGGACCGATATCGCCGGCGATCTTGGCGCCGCCCGGCTCGAAGCCGATGCGCGATTGCAGCATGACCGCATTCAGCCGGTCCACACAGGCGGTGCCATCGGGCTGAACGATTTCAGGATCGAGCCGGGGATCGTAAGCGATCGCCAGCGAATAATCGGCGCCCTCGCCAAGCCGGTTTGCCAGGGCGATCAGGGCTTTCTCATTGGCGAACCGGTCGCCGCTGACCCCCTTGACCCCGATCAGGCTCGGCGTGACTTCGACATCGCCAAGATCGAGCAGCCCTATCGTGTCCAGCCCGGCCATGATCCTGAGCGCCCAGTCGTCGCGCAGCCCCGGATCCAGCGTCAATTCGCCCTCATAGGGACCAAGCTGGGCGCGCGCCAGCGATTGCACGGTCTGGCGCATGGTCTGATCATGCACCACGCCCGAAATTTCCGCCGGGCCCTGCGCGGGCAGATGTGCGGTGAAGCGGGCCGGGCCTTCGATCTGAGGCGGCTCGGCACGTTCGACCCGCAGCGAAAACTTCTCCGGCAGGGCTTCGGTCAGGCGTTCGGTCTCGGCCTTCTGGTCGGCTTCTGACGTGCTGGCGGGCACGACAAGGCGCATCTTGTCATCGCTGATTTCCAGCGTGCCATCGCCCAGTCGGGCAACCGTTTCCAGCCCGGCGCGGACGGCATCGGTCCAGCCGGTCGGTGCGCCGATGCCTATGGCGCAGTCGAGTTCGTCCGAAGCGCCGGCCTTGGCGGCGGCGGTCAGGATTGCCTGCCGGGCGGCATCGCTCTCGGCCGAACAGTTTTCCAGCGCCGCGCCTTCCGCGCCGCGGGTGAAGCGCAGCCGATAGGGCGATATGACCGGCAGCGGCGCCGATACCGCGATCGTCACCCTGACATCCTTGGGTGCGGAGGATTGCAGCGCGGCTTCGAGCCGGCCCTTTTCCTCGACCGAGGGGGCATTGGCCTTCACCCTCACTTCGTTCGGTGTGGCCGAGATCGTGACCTGATCGAACATTCCGGCGGCCTTGACCGCGAAATCGAGCACGTTCTGCCATTCGGGGGGCGGCGGGAAGGCGGCGGTGGTGGTCAGATCGGTGACCTTGTTGCCATTGCTGCCGAGCCCGGTTGCCAGCGCCTTGCGGTCGGTGCGCTCGGGCAGCAGCCCGATCAGCGAGGTGGCATTGCCCTGCCGCATCAGGTCCAGCTTGAAATCCGGCGGTTCCAGAAAATCGCGGCCGTCAAGCTTGATCTGATCTTGGATCCGACGGCTATCGACTACGGTGCTGGCAAGGGTGAGAACACGAAAACGATCAACCTCGCCCGGGGCCGATCCCGAAAGATTCACCATGAGCCCATCGACCGAGACCGAGACCCAGTTCTGCTTCTCGCTTGCCAGGGCGGTGCGGACCTCATCTTCGGTCCGGGCCTCGATAATGTCGGCGATGCGACCAGCCGCAAACCAGCTGCCGGCCGCGGCCAGGACGAATGCAGCCAGCGAGAAGGCGGCGAAGCGTCCCCGGCGACGCGGATAATATCTGATTTCCGGTTCTATCGGTTTTTCTTCCATGGGCTTGAATTATCCAGACGCCACAATGTTGTAAATCATTACCGGCTACATGATCCCGGCAAGTCCAAGAAACACGGCAAGTATTAATCCGGCATCCCGATTCGAGCGAAACAGGGTCAGCTGGACCTGGTTGTTGTGCAGATCAAAGCGGTTGAGCTGCCACAGAAGATGGGCGCCGAAGCCGGCAAGGCCGGCCATGGCGATCAGCCAGGACAGCCCGCCCGCACCCGTGGCCGAAATCGCCACGGCCAGAAGCGCGGTGCTGAGGATCGCAAAGCCGGCCAGCCAGCGCCGGCTTTGCGTGCCAAACAGCCGTGCGGTGGACTTCACCCCGATCAGCGCATCGTCCTCGGCATCCTGATGGGCATAGATGGTGTCATAGAAAACCGTCCAGGCGATGCCGCCCAGCCAGGCGATGATCGGCGCCAGATCCAGTCCGCCGCGATGGGCGGCATAGGCCAGCATGACGCCCCAGTTGAAGGCAATGCCCAGAAACACCTGCGGCCACCAGGTGAAGCGCTTGGCAAAGGGATAGACCGCCACCGGCAGCAGGCTGAGAATGCCCAGCCAGATCGCGGCCCCGCCAAGGGTCAGCAGGACCGCAAGCCCGATCAGCAATTGCAGGGCCAGCCAAAGATAGGCGCCGCGCAATGTGACCTGCCCGGACGGGATCGGCCGGTTGCGGGTCCGGTCCACGGCACCGTCGATATCGCGGTCGGTGATGTCGTTCCAGGTGCAGCCGGTGCCGCGCATCACCGCCGCGCCAATCGTGCAGGCGATCACGATCCACAGATCGAACCAGCGCGGCCGGTCCGCCATCATCGCCAGCCCGACGCCCCACCAGCAGGGCAGCAGCAAAAGCCAGGTGCCGATCGGCCGGTCGAGCCGGCTCAGCCGCAGCCAGGGCCGCCAGGTCAGGGGTGCATCGTTATCGACCCAGTTTCCATTGGCGGCATCGCGCACGGCCTCTGGTATTTGCAGGGCGGGTTTCATAGGAACATCTCATGTCAAAAGTCAGACTGTTCATAGATCACCCGCTTGCGTCAGGGCAAGCCGTAGCGCTGGCGGCCGAGCAGGCTCATTATCTGTCAGCTGTCATGCGTTTGGCGCCGGGCACGGTGATCGAGGTATTCAACGGACGTGACGGCGCCTGGGATGCGCAAATCGTCGCAGCCAGCAAGCGCGGCGGCGAGCTGGCGCTGATCGGGCAGGTGGCTCCGCAGCGGGGGTCGCCCGATATCTGGCTGCTGTTTGCGCCGATCAAGAAGGCCCGCACCGATTTCATCGTTGAAAAGGCGGCGGAGCTTGGTGCGGCCCGGATCCTGCCGGTGCAGACCGATTTCACCAATTCCGAACGGATTCGCCGCGACCGTCTTCAGGCTCATGCCGTCGAAGCCGCCGAGCAATGCGGCGGCACTTGCGTGCCCGAGGTGGCCGAGCTGACACCGCTGTCGCGGCTGCTGGCGGATTGGGACGCGGAGCGGCGGATACTCTGGGCCGACGAATCGCGGGTGGGGCCGGCCGATGGGCTGGCCGGGCTTGCGCGCGGCAAATGGGCGGTGCTGATCGGACCGGAAGGGGGCTTTTCTCCGGCCGAGCGGGTGCAGCTGGCCCGGGCGGATTTCGTGCATCCGGTCAGTCTCGGGCCGCGAATCCTGCGGGCGGACACGGCGGCGGTGGCGCTTTTGACCCTGGCACAGACCTGGCTTGGCGACTGGTGATGCTGCTGCGCGGCGTTAGCGGTCACGAAATCACTGGAATATATGGAATTCGTTAACGCTAATGTGAGAATGCGTCAGTAAATGCAGGGATTTATTCCGTCCATGCATAGCGGATTTGCAAACATTGGGACTGGTTGCACGCGCAGCATGGTCCTATCTTCAACTCATCAGACGAGGCAGCGCCAATCCTGGCGCCGAACGAAGTGAGGATGAAGATATGACCACGATGACCATGACCCAAGTGCACCCGGTAGCCCGCATGATCGACAGCCTGAATGCCTGGCTGCACCACCGCGGTACCCGCGCCCAGCTGGAGCGCCTGTCAGAACGCGAGCTGACCGATATCGGTCTTTGCCGCGCGGATATCGAAGATGTGGTGAAAAACACCGATATCGACCAGATTGCGAAAGCCGCCGCCTGATCGGGATCTGATTACGCAAGGCAAGCACTGAGTGAGGCAACCCCGGTCCCGCGTGTCGCGGCCGGGGTTTTGTCTTGCCGGCTTGGCCTGCATGTCTGACATATTGCCGATCTGCCCCATGTGTTGCCGGCATATGTGCCGGTCGGAAAGGGGCCCCGTGCGGGAATTCTGCGCAGGAGGGCCGGGCTGCTCTGGCAATTCCCTGCGACTGTCCCTTAATGGTTAAGACAGATTTCACACCGCAAGATGCGGGCGAAGCAGGAGGCAAGGCATGGCCAATCACGCGATTTTCGACCGGCCGATGGACGGGCCGGTCCCCAAAGGGTTCGAGCAGGCAATCTTTGGCATGGGCTGCTATTGGGGCGTCGAGCAGCTGTTCTGGCAATTGCCCGGCATCTGGATGACCCAGGTCGGCTTTGCTGGCGGCGCCGTGCCCAACCCGACCTACGCTCAGGTCTGCGCCGGCGGCACCGGCCATGCCGAAGTCGTGCATCTGGTCTTCGATCCGGCCCGCATCAGCTATGAACACCTGCTGCAGGTCTTCTGGGAAAATCACGACCCGACCCAGGGCAACCGGCAATGGAACGATATCGGCGATCAGTATCGCTCGATGATCATGTATTATACCGACACCCAGCACATTCAGGCCGAGGCGTCGAAAACCGATTACGACAACCGCCTTGCCGTGGCCGGGCGCGGGCCGATCACCACGCAGATCCTGCCTCTGGGCCCGTTCTATCCGGCGCAGGAGCTGTCGCATCAGCAATATCTGCACAAGGTGCCCGACGGCTATTGTGGGTTGCGGGGCACCGGCGTAATGGCTTCGGCCCCTGAAGGACATGGATTCTGATGCCGACCTGGACCGCATTGACGCATACCAAGGGCCGCGAGGCCGCCGAAATTCTTGCCGAGCTCTGCGAGGATCTGGAGCCCGAACCCGTCGGCACCGGCGTCTTCGAGATCGAGGACGGATCGGATCGCTGGGAGGTCGGGGTCTATTTCACCGAGGCGCCCGACGAGATCGCACTGGCGCTGATGGCGGCCTCGCAAGGCGCCAATCCTTTCGTGGTCAGCGAGCTGCCCGAGGTGGATTGGGTTGCCCATGTGCGCCGCGAACTGACCCCGGTCGCGGCCGGGCGCTTCTTCGTCCATGGCGATCACGATGCCGACAAGGTCCCGGACGGGGCCGAGGCGCTGCTGATCGAGGCGGCCATGGCCTTCGGCACCGGCCATCACAATACGACGCGCGGCTGCCTTGAGGCGCTCGACCGGCTGGCGGTGGCGGGCTGGGTGCCGGGCCGGGTGGCTGATATCGGTTGCGGCACCGCCGTTCTGGCGATGGCGGCGGCGCGGCTTTGGCCGGGGATGGTGCTGGCCTCGGATATCGACCCGGTGGCGGTCGATGTCGCGGCGGCCAATGTCATCGCGAACGGGCTCGATGGCCGGGTGGTCTGCTTTGAGGCGGTGGGGTTTGACCATCCGATGCTCGATGACGCCGCGCCCTTCGATCTGGTCCTGGCCAATATCCTCAAGCAGCCGCTGATCGATCTGGCGCCGGATATGGCCCGTCACCTGGCCCATGGCGGGCGGGCGATCCTGTCGGGGATCCTGACCACGCAAGCCGATGAGGTGACCGCCGCCTATGACCGCGCCGGTTTCGATCAGGAACGGCGCGACGATCTGGGCGAGTGGTCCACGCTGCTGATGCGGCGGCGCTGAGCGGATATTGCGCCGTCAGCCCACCGTTTCAGGATTGCGCTGTGATCCGGAGCGTCGTGAGATCGGGATATTCCGGCGGCCGCGCGCGCAGTTGGGCTGGGGATTGGCAACCCCAAGGCAGCGGCGAAGTGGCGCAAGCGCATGACGGTCAAGGATATGAAAACCAGGCTGACGGAGCCACGCGCTCTTGCCGCTGTACGACGGCCTCTATGCCCTGCCGCCCTACGCTATGAGCGCTGTCCAAAAGTCTTCCTCTTGGCAATCGCTCTTGCCGCAACCGTCATCCTGGCGCCAATCCGGGGTAAATCGGCGTGGAGCCTAGAAAAATGCATATAACGATATCATGTATTTTCAATAGCTCAGGTAAGAACGAGAAAATTCGAGAAATCTCAGAAAAACCTATTCCCGCGCTCTCCGAAGGCAGACCCTAGGGTCAGGCCTCGTTCTCGATCATACCCAGAAGATGACGGTCGCAGCGAGGAGGATGGCGGAGAAGAAGGTTTCGGGGCATCGGTCGTATCGGGTGGCTACGCGCCTCCAGTCCTTGA
>JBKEBH010000052.1:0-8766 GCA_047973065.1 Paracoccus sp. (in: a-proteobacteria)
AACGGCTTCTACAATCCCAGACGGCGGCATTCAGCCCTTGCCGGGAAAAGCCCCGTGGCCTTCGAGAAAAAGGCCGCATGAAAGAGCAAAGAAACCGGCACTTTTCCGAGACAAGTCCAGCCAAGGAAGAAATCGTCACCATGGAGGTCGCCCCCGATCCCGAAACCGGCGTGCCGCAGGCGATTGGCGCGATTGCGGCGCATCTGGACACGGCCGGCAATACGCCCGGCGATCTGTGGCTGCGCGAGATGGCGGGCTGGGCCTGGCGGGTGAAATTCTCGCTCACGCTCTATATCGACCTGCTCAGCGAATTGCGCGAGCGCGCCCATGAGGAAGCCATCACGGTCTTTTCGCGCAATCTCAAGGATCTGTTGCTGGCGGCGCCAGCCGGGGCCAAGGCGACACTGGGGCTCGACCCGGGGATCCGAACCGGGGTGAAATGCGCGGCGGTGGACAAGACCGGCAAGCTGCTGGACACCGCGACGATCTATCCGTTCCAGCCGAAGATGGATCTGCGCGGGGCACAGGCGAAGCTGATCGAGCTGATCTCGCGCCATGGGATCGAGCTGATCGCGATTGGCAACGGCACCGCCAGCCGCGAGACCGAGAAGCTGGTTGCCGACACGCTCGGGCTGATGCCAAAGGGGATGGCAAAGCCGAAATCGGTCGTGGTTTCCGAAGCCGGCGCCTCGGTCTATTCCGCCTCCGAACTGGCGGCGAAGGAATTCCCCGAGCTTGACGTTTCGCTGCGCGGCGCGGTGTCGATTGCCCGGCGTCTGCAGGATCCGCTGGCCGAGCTGGTGAAAATCACGCCTCAGTCAATCGGCGTCGGCCAGTATCAGCACGATGTCGATCAGCGCCGCTTGTCGCGGGCGCTCGATGCAGTCGTGGAAGATGCGGTGAACGCGGTCGGCGTCGATCTGAACACGGCTTCCGCCCCGCTTCTGGCCCAGGTCGCGGGGCTTGGCCCCTCGCTGGCGGAAGCCATTGTCCGCCATCGCGAACACAATGGCTCCTTCGCCTCGCGCAGGACGCTGATGAAGGTCTCGGGTCTTGGCCCGAAGGCTTTCGAGCAATGCGCCGGTTTCCTGCGCATCCGTGATGGCGAGGAGCCGCTGGATGCTTCCTCCGTCCATCCCGAAGCCTATGAGATCGCGCGCAGGATCGTTCAGGCCTGCGGTCGCGATATCCGGCAGATCGTCGGCGCGGCAGGCGCGCTCAAGACCCTGCGCGCTGAGGATTTCGTGACCGGAAACTTCGGTCTGCCAACCATACGCGACATCTTCCACGAGCTGGAGAAGCCCGGCCGCGATCCCCGGCCGGAATTCAGGACCGCGACCTTCACCGACGGTGTCGAGGATATCAAGGACCTCAAACCCGGCATGCGCCTTGAAGGCACCGTCACCAATGTCGCCGCCTTCGGCGCCTTCGTCGATATCGGCGTGCATCAGGACGGGCTGGTCCATGTCAGCCAGCTGGCCGACCGCTTCGTCAAGGACCCCCATGAGGTCGTCAAGGCAGGCGATGTGGTTCAGGTCCGTGTGACCGAGGTCGATATCGCCCGCAAGCGTATCGGGCTGACCATGCGCAAGGATGGCGGAACTGCTGCCGAGCGGGCGGCGGGCGGCGCGGCGCCGCGGCCCCAGCCTGCGGGAAAGCCGAAAGGGAAAGCGCAGAGTGATCCCGCTCCTTCGGCCCCGGGCGGGTTCGGGGCTGCGCTGCTGGAAGCGATGAAGAAGAGCTGAGCGAACACCGCGTAGCGCGTTGGTTCAGCCGCCGCTAGCGCGGCGGCGGCTGGATCCGTTCGTCGGAAACCACGATCTGCACGCCGGAAAGCAGATCATCGATCACCCGCTGCGCATCGGGCTTTTCCTCGCCCGGCGCGTCAGGGATCAGCAATTGGCCGGTGCCGGAAAGGATCGGATCCCCGATCACCGGCGCCGCCATCAGCCGGTTTCCGACGTGGAAAAAGACCTGCCGCTCTACCCGCCCTGAAGTGAATTCCCCAAAACGCCGGCTGCTGGTGGGATCGAGGGTGAAGCCGATCACGGATTGACCGTCCATTCCGACCCCGACCGAAGCATCACGCATGGTCAGGGCGATGACTTCGGCGGCGGCGGCGGTGGCGCCGAACAGCGCACCCGCCAGAGCCGCCGCCCCGATCAGCCGCATTTCGAATGGCCGCAGCTGGGACAGGTCATGCAGCCCTCGACCATACGCATGCCGTATTGGCCGCAGCTCGGGCAGGACGGGCCGCGCGGGCGCTCGCCGACCACCATGACCTCGGCCCGGGGGTCGGATTTCAGGCCCATGCCCTCGCCGGCCAGAAAGCCGGTGGCGACCATATGGCGTTCGATCACGCCGCCGATGGCCGCAAGGATCGAGGGTACATAGGTGCCCTGCATCCAGGCGCCGCCGCGTGGGTCGAACACCGCCTTCAGCTCCTCGACCACGAAGGACACATCACCGCCGCGCCGGAAAACCGCCGAGATCATCCGGGTCAGGGCCACGGTCCAGGCGTAATGTTCCATGTTCTTCGAGTTGATGAAGATCTCGAAGGGGCGGCGATGGCCGGCCTGCACGATATCGTTGATGGTGATGTAGATCGCGTGTTCCGAGCCCGGCCATTTCAGCTTGTAGGTGGACCCTTCCAGCGCCGCCGGGCGGTCCAGCGGTTCGGTCAGATAGACGACATCGGCGCCCTGATCGGCCTCGGGGGCGGCTTCGGTGGTTTCGCTGACGCTCAGGACCGAGCCGGTCACGTCATTGGGGCGATAGGTGGTGCAGCCCTTGCAGCCCAGATCCCAGGCGGACAGGTAGACATCCTTGAACTCCTCGAACCCGATATCCTCGGGGCAGTTGATGGTCTTGGAAATCGAGCTGTCCACCCATTCCTGCGCCGCCGCCTGCATGGCAACGTGATCCTTGGGCGCAAGGGTCTGGGCGTTGACGAAATAATCGGGCAGCGCCGCATCGCCCTTGAGGTCGCGCCACATCTGCACCGCGTAATCGACGACCTCTTCTTCCGTGCGCGAGCCGTCCTTCTGAAGCACCTTGCGCTTATAGGCATAGGCGAAGACCGGCTCGATGCCCGAGCTGACATTGCCGGCGTAAAGGCTGATCGTGCCGGTCGGCGCAATCGAGGTCAGAAGCGCGTTGCGGATGCCGTTGCGGGCGATGGCGTCGCGTACGTCATCGTCCATCCTGGCCATGAAGCCGGACTTCAGATATTCGTCGGCATCCAGCAGCGGGAAGGCCCCCTTTTCCCTGGCCAGATCGCTGGAGGCCAGATAGGCGGCGCGGGCAATCGCCTTCATCCAGGCCCGGGTCTGCTCGACCGCATCGGGCGCGCCGTAACGCAGGCCCAGCATCAGCAGCGCATCGGCAAGCCCGGTGACGCCCAGTCCGATCCGGCGCTTGGCCTCGGCCTCGGCGGCCTGCTGGGGCAGCGGGAATTTCGAGGCATCGACCACGTTATCCATCATCCGCACGGCGGTCCGCACCAGATCGTCAAGCGCCTTCTGATCCAGCTTCGCATTCGCGGTGAACGGATCGGTAACCAGCCGCGCCAGGTTGATCGAACCGAGCAGGCAGGCACCATATGGCGGCAGCGGCTGCTCGCCGCAGGGATTGGTCGCGGCGAGGGTTTCGACATATTGCAGATTGTTGGCCTTGTTGATCCGGTCGATGAAGATCACGCCCGGCTCGGCGTAATCATAGGTGGCGCGCATGATCCTGTTCCACAGATCGCGGGCCTGCACCGTGTGATAGACCTTGCCATCGAATTGCAGATCCCAGGAACCGTCGGCCTTCACGGCTTCCATGAAACCGTCGGTGATCAGCACCGAGAGGTTGAACATGCGCAGCCGGGCGCTGTCCTGCTTGGCCTCGATGAACTGTTCGATATCGGGGTGATCGCAGCGCATGGTCGCCATCATCGCCCCCCGGCGCGAGCCCGCCGACATGATGGTGCGGCACATCGAATCCCAGACATCCATGAAGGTCAGCGGGCCCGACGCATCCGCCGCCACCCCCTTCACCGCCGCGCCCCTGGGACGGATGGTCGAAAAATCATAGCCGATGCCGCCGCCCTGCTGCATGGTCAGCGCGGCTTCCTTCAGCATCTCGAAAATCCCAGCCATGCTGTCGGGAATCGTGCCCATCACGAAGCAGTTGAACAGCGTCACCGTCCGCCCGGTGCCGGCCCCGGCCAGGATCCGGCCAGCGGGCAGAAACTTGAAATCCTCAAGCGCGTGATAGAAGCGATCTTCCCATTTGGCCGGATCCTTTTCGACCCGGGCCAGATCGCGCGCCACCCGGCGCCAGCTGTCTTCGACCGATGTATCCAGCGGCTGACCCTCGCCGTCTTTCAACTGATATTTCATTTCCCAGATTTGTTCGGCAATCGGGGCGGAAAAGCGGGTCATGATGCTGTCCTTGGTGGTTCAGATTTTCGAAAACACTACATATTGATTTTGTGTGATCGCTCAAGTCCCATTTGTATGAATGCGGAACAAGCCACGTCCTGCGGGAGGGCTTTGCAAAAACATCGGGCAGATCGCCAGTCTGCGCCGCCCGACCGCGAAAATCAAGCTGGCGGAGGGAACGATTTGCCCGAATGGGCATGCCGGCACCGCCGTCATTGCGCCAGAGTGTCGATGCAAGGAAAGCCGTCGCGGCAGCCCGATCGCCCGCAAAACCCTGTCCTTCTTGGCGCAGGCGCGATCTGTCACCTTGCCTTTGGCGGCAAAAACGCGCTACCCGCCAGTCGGTTCAGGACAAATGGAAAAGGCCCATGCCCCAGCCCTCCGATACCGGCGCCGCCATCGAATTCGATGCGGTCGGAAAATCCTTCGCGGCCGCAGGCGGCGGACAAATCGTCGCGCTCGAAGATGTGACGCTGACCATCGGGCCGGGCGCGATCTGCGGCATCATCGGCCGCTCGGGCGCGGGCAAATCGACGCTGCTGCGCATGGTCAACGGGCTGGAAAAACCAAGCTCGGGCCGGCTGACCGTGGCCGGGCACAATGTCGGGGCCGCGACCGGGACCGATCTGCGCAATATCCGCCGCGATGTCGGCATGATCTTTCAGCACTTCAATCTGCTGTCCTCGCGCACGGTTTACGGCAATATCGCCCTGCCGCTGGAAATCGCCGGCCAGCCGGCCGATGAAATTCGCGCCCGCACCCATGATCTGATCGAGCGGGTCGGTCTGGGTGCGCAGGCCGGGCAATACCCGGCCGAGCTGTCGGGCGGTCAAAAGCAGCGTGTCGGGATTGCCCGGGCGCTGGCAACCCGGCCGCAGGTGCTGCTTTCGGACGAGGCGACATCGGCGCTCGATCCCGAAACCACCCAGACCGTGCTGGCGCTGTTGTGCGACATCAACCGGGATCTCGGCCTGACCATCATGCTGATCACCCATGAAATGGCGGTCATCCGCGATATTGCCAGCCATGTCGCCGTCATCGACGGCGGCCGGATCGTCGAGGCCGGGCCGACCTATGACGTCTTCATCAATCCCAAACACCCGACCACGCGATCCTTCCTGTCGGGGGTGACCGGCATCACCCTGCCGGCCTTCATCGCCGGCAAGCTGGAGCCCGCCCGCCCCCAAGGCGCCGCAAAGGAAATCCTGCGGGTGACCTTCGCCGGCGCCCATGCCACCGATCCGATGCTGGCCAAGCTGAATTCGGAACTCGGGATCGAGGCCAATATCCTCGCCGGCGCCATCGAGGAAATCGGCACCCGGCCCTTCGGCAATCTGCTGCTCTCGCTCGATGCGGCGCGCGGAGATCAGGCGCGGGCCTATCTGGAACAACACGGGCTGCTGACGGAGGTTCTGGGATATGTCCGCTAACCTGATCGCATTGCTCTATGAAGCCACGCTCCAGACCATCTACATGGTCGCGGTTTCGGCGGTGCTCGGCACCATCCTTGGCCTGCCGCTTGGGGTGTTTCTGGCCACCTCACAGCGCGGCGAACTGCTGTCGGCGCCGATGCTGAACCGGGTGCTGGGGCTGGTGGTCAATGCCGCCCGTTCGATCCCGTTCATCATTCTGGTGGTGGCGATCATCCCCTTCACGCGCTGGATCGCCGGCACCTCGATCGGCACCACCGCCGCTATCGTGCCGCTGACCATCGCCGCAACGCCCTTCATCGCCCGCCTGGTCGAAAACGCCATCCGCGAGGTCGATGCCGGCCTGATCGAGGCCGCGCGCGCCATGGGCGCCACCCCGTTCCAGATCATCCGCAAGGTGCTGGTGCCCGAGGCCATGCCCGGCATCGCCCTTGGCCTGACCCTCGCCGTAGTCAGCCTGATCGGCTATTCGGCCATGGTCGGCGCGGTCGGCGGCGAGGGGCTGGGCGATCTCGGTATCCGCTACGGCTATCAGCGCTTCATGCCCGAGGTCATGCTGGCGGTGGTGGTGATCCTGATCGTCATGGTTCAGCTGGTCCAATCCGCCGGCGAATGGATCGCGGCCCGCGTGGACAAACGCGCCCCGCGCAATCGCGGCAATTGAACCCGGCTGCGCATGCCCTATCTTCCCCCCATCCCTTCCTTTCCGAAAGAGGTCCCATCATGCTTCGTCTGACCACTCTGGTTTCCGCCCTCGCGCTGTCGGCTGCCGCCGCCATGGCCGAGGATATCAAGGTCGGCGTCTCGCCGGGCGAGCATGCCGAGATCATGGAAGAGGTCGCCAGGATCGCCGCCCCCAAGGGGCTGAACATCGAGGTGATCGAGTTTTCCGACTATGTTGTACCGAATGTGGCGCTGAACGATGGCGATCTGAACGCCAACAGCTTCCAGCATCGCCCCTATCTGGAAAACCAGATCAAGGATCGCGGTTTTGAACTGGTCGAAATCGGCACCACCATCACCACTCCGATGGGGATCTATTCCGAAAAGGTGAAGGATATCGCCGATCTGGCTGAAGGCGCCAAGGTCGCGATCCCCAATGACCCGACCAATGGCGGGCGCGCCCTGCTGGTCCTGCAGGATCTGGGTCTGATCAAGCTGGCCGAGGGCACCGGGCTGGTGCCGAGCCCGCTCGATGTGACCGAGAATGCGAAGGGTCTGAGCTTCCTGGAGCTCGACGCCGCGCAACTGCCGCGCACGCTGGCCGATGCCGAAATCGCGGTGATCAACACCAATTATGCCTTGGCGGCTGGGCTGAACCCGAAAACCGACGCGATCGCCATGGAAAAGGCCGACAGCCCCTATGTGAACATCATCGTGGTCCGTGAGGGCGATCAGGATCAGCCCTGGGCCAAGGACCTGATCGACGCTTACCATTCGCCCGAGGTGAAGCAGTTCATCGAGGACAAATATCAGGGCTCGGTCCTGACCAGCTGGTAAGCAAGTCGGTGGCAGAAGGCCTGCGGTCGGCCGCAGGCCGCCGCTGCCGGTTGTCGAACGCTTTATGGTGCCACTTCCGCTGAACGATGGTGCGAAGGACACCGGCGACAAGGCGGCCGCCCCGGGGGCGCGGGTCGCTGGCCCGGCGGGGCTTCGCCCCTTGCTCCGGGCCGGACTGAACCGGCTCAGTCAAACCGTGCCGGTGCCCCGTCCGGGTGGACATGCTGATAATAATCGGTCAGCCGCAAATCACCCGCCGCTTTCCGGTCCAGCACCACCACCGCATGCGGGTGCATCTGTAGCGCCGATGCCGGGCAGGCCGCGCTGAGCGGGCCTTCGATCATCGCCGCCACCGCCGGCGCCTTGGCCGCGCCCGTTGCCAGCAGCAGGCATTCGCGCGCCGCCAGAATGGTGCCGACCCCCATGGTGATCGCATATTCGGGCGGGGTCTCACCCGGCCCGAAATAGGGCCGGTTCGCCGACCGCGTGCTTTCAGTCAGGGTCTTGACCCGGGTGCGCGAGGCCAGCGAGGAGATCGGCTCATTAAAACCGATATGGCCGTTCTGGCCAATCCCGAGGAGTTGCAGCGAAATCCCGCCTGCGGCGGCGATCAGCGCCTCATATCGTTCGGCTTCCTTCCTCGGATCTGGGGCGTCGCCGCGCGGCAGATGGGTGCAGGCCGGGTCGATATCGACATGGGCAAACAGCGCCTCGCACATATAGCTGTGATAGGAGGCCGGGTGGTCGGGGGCCAGCCCGACATATTCGTCGAGATTGAAGCTGGTGACCCCGGCAAAAGACAGCCGGGCCCGATGCTCACTGGCCAGAAGCCGGTAAAGCGGCAGCATGGTCCCGCCCGTCGCCAGCCCCAGCACCGCATCGGGATGGGCGCGGATATGGGCCGCAATCAGCCCGGCGGCACGGGCGATGGCCGCATCATGGTCTTCGCAGATCAGAACCTTCATCAGGACATCCGGTTGAGGACAGCTCAGCGCGGAGGCAGCCCCCCGCAACTTCTCCGATAGTGACGCAAGCCCGCCACCAGTCAAGCCCGGAGCTGCGCAATTAAAGCGTTTTGGTCTGAACCTGAATCGCGTGGGGTTCCCCTGAGGTCTGGTCTGTGATTCATCCTTATAGGGAGGATGGATGATGTCAGCACCTTTGCCATCGGCGCTTCGGGCGCGGTTTCGGAAGTATATTGAAGAAGGGTCAAGCGGGCGTGCTGCGGCTTTGCGTCTGAAGGTATCGCCCGCCACCGGTGCGAGGTGGGCGCGTCAGGTTCGGACGACAGGTTCGGACCAGCGGCCATGCTGAACCCGCACGGCAAGGCCCGCCGCCTGGCCGGGGAAAGCTGGCACCGCATCAGGCTTTCCTTGAGGAACTGGTTGCGCAAGACCCCGACATCACGC
>JBKEBH010000054.1:0-4004 GCA_047973065.1 Paracoccus sp. (in: a-proteobacteria)
CCTCGGACCGATGGCGGGCCGGCCCTCATTATTGCTGCTCGGACAGCGTGCGTGGTCGTGCGCTACCGTGACGAACTTGTCCCATAGGGCTTCCCTCCATTCCAAAGAAAGGATCGCACCATCAAACCGTCGGATCAAACAACTAGGAAGCGCGCTTGCTTTCGATCTGTTTGCGTTCGAGCGCTGCGATGCGCATTTGTAAGCGCTCGACCAGGGCTTCGCGGGGCAGGTCGGTTTCTTCGGCGAGGCGAAGCAGGCCGAACTGGACGCGGGCCATGTCCTGATAATAGCGGGCGAAGGTGTAGTTGATCGAGGCTCCGGCAAAGGCGCCGAGCACCGGCACCGCCTGGGCGCCGACCTTGGTCATCAGCTTCGTGGCGATCTGCGGGGCCAGCCGGCTGATCAGCGCCTGAAGTGTGCGCCCGTTCATGGTCAGCCGCGCCGCCAGCAGCCCGGTATCGGTGCCGTCATCTTCCGACAAGGGACCGCCCGAGGCGAAGATGCGCAGGGCCTCGGCCCGGATGTCGTCGCTGGTGGCGTCAAAGCCGTGTTCGCCGGCGATATCGAGAATGGCGCGCAGCAGGAAGGTTACCGTCACCGGCATCTCAATCACCGCGCCGGTGATGCCGGCGGCCCCGCCGATCGCGCCGGCGGCGGTGGTGGACAGTCGGTTGAACCAGTCGCCGCGATCGCGCAGCACCCCGCGCGAGGCGGAGGCGATGCTGAACGTGCTGCTGAGCGCCGCCGCGACCGCCCCGTCGATCCGCTTGCGCACCGGTTCGGGCAGGCGCTGGATCAGCTCCTCGCCGCTGCCGCCGATCCGGTCGATGACTTCCATGCCGAGACCGCGGGCATCGACATAGCGGCGGGTCAGCTTGTCGATTTCGGCCAATATACTGGGATCGCTGATCGGGGGGAGCACGGTCTGGGGGCTGGCCTGAGGGGCGGCGCTCATGCGGTCATCCTTTCACGGACGGGGCGTCATAGGTTGCCCCATTGGAACGAATCTTGTCATGCCGGGGGTGAATTTCAAGATTTCCTCCCGGAATCCGGGCCGATTTCAGGATCTGTCCGGCAGAACCGTCCCGCTCAGCCCGGCCCAGGCTCCGGGTTGCAGCTCCAGGCCCAGCACCCGGTCGGGATTGGTTGGCGGCGGCATTTCCACATCTTGAAGCTTGGCAAAGCCGAAGCGCCGGTAATAAGGGTCGTCCCCGACCAGCATGACCCGGGCCCAGCCTCCGGCCTCGGCCCGGTTCAGGCTTTCGCGCATCAGCCAGCCGCCCAGACCCTCGCCCTGTGCGGTCGGGTGAACGGCTATCGGGCCCAGAAGCAGCACCGATTGGTCGCCGACCCGGACCGGCCAATAGCGGATGGCGGCGCGGATGGTGCCCGCCTCGCGCAGCACGAGGCAGAGGCTGCGGACCGGATCGACGCCATCGCGCAGGCGGTACGACGACAGCGCCGTGCGCCCGGGCGCAAAGCACAGATCCATCAGGGTCTCGATCTCATGCCAGTCCTCGGGCTGTTCCTCAGTGATCTCCACGCCGCCCCCTCACGCCGCCGCTGTTCATGCGCGTCTCGCGATGATTTTGGCGATGCCTAACATGCGTGACGGCGTTTGCAAGAAAGGGTAGACGCCGGCGCAGGGCAGGGGCAGGATGCGCCGCGCCGGGGATGCGTCAGCCAGAAGGAGATGCCATGTTTTACCGACCCGAGGCTGGCCATGGGCTGCCGCATAATCCGTTCAGCGCCATTGTCGCGCCGCGTCCGATCGGCTGGATCTCGACCCGGGGCGCGGATGGCGATAATCTGGCGCCCTACAGTTTTTTCAACGCCATCGCCTATCTGCCGCCGCAGGTGATGTTCGCCTCGACCGCGACCAAACCGGATCGCAATGGCACCAAGGACAGCGTGGCCCATATCGCCGAAACCGGGGTGTTCTGTGTCAATATTGCCTCGCTCGCACTGAAGAATCAGATGAATGCCTCAAGCGCGGCCCTGCCCGCCGGGGTCAGCGAATTCGAAGCCGCCGGGATCGCTGCGGCCGAATGCACCACCATCGACTGCGCGCGCGTGGCAGAAGCCCCGGCCAGCCTCGAATGCCGCATGACCCGGATCCTGCAACTGCCGGGCGAAGCCAACTGGCTGGTGCTGGGGACGGTCACCGGCGTGCATCTGCGCGACGATTGCATCAGCGGTGGTCGCTTCGATCTGAGCCGGGACGGCTGGCTGACCCGGATGGGCTATCAGGACTACGCCGCGATTCACGATCTTTTTGAAATGGAGCGCCCGTCATGACGCCGAAGACCGTCAAGGACTATATCCGCAGCATTTATGACTTCCCGCATGAAGGCATCATCTTTCGCGATGTGACCACGCTTTTCGCCGATGCGCGCGGCTTCCGGCTGGCCATCGACCAGCTGTTGAACCCCTATGCGGGCGAGCATATCGACCAGGTGGTCGGGCTGGAGGCGCGCGGCTTCATTCTGGGCGGCGCGGTCGCCCATCAGCTTTCCACCGGCTTCGTTCCTGTCCGCAAGAAGGGCAAGCTGCCCGGCACGGTGATCTCCGAGGCCTATACGCTGGAATATGGCGAGGCCGTGGTCGAGATCCATGACGATGCGCTGCGCCCCGGCGACAAGGTGCTGATCGTCGATGACCTGCTGGCCACCGGCGGCACTGCCGAGGCCGGGATCAAGCTGTGCCACCGGCTGGGTGCCGAGGTCGTCGGTTGCGCCTTTGTCATCGACCTGCCGGAACTCGGCGGGCGGGCGCGGCTGGAAGACATGGGCATGGATGTCCATGCCCTGTGCGAATTCGAAGGTGCGTGACACCGCTGCGGGCCGGTCCGCGCCGGCCCGTTCCCCGGAGCATGCCAATCTGATCGGCGGGATCTGGGACCGCCTCGATGGCGGCCTTCGCGGTCGAGGATGTCTGCATCAAGGCGGCTGCCGAGGTGCTGCCCACGGCCGAGATTCTGGTCCTGTTCGGACTGGGTGGCGCGCTGCTTTTCGCCGCCTATGCCCGGGCCAGCGGGCAGCGGCTGGTCTCTCCCGGTGTGCTGTCGCGGCCGATGCGGCTGCGGGTCGTGTTCGAGATCATCGGCCGGCTGTTCTATGCGCTGGCGATTACCCTGACGCCGCTGTCTTCGGCAACGGTGATTTTGCAGGCGACGCCCTTGATCGTGGTGGCCGGTGCGGCAATCGTCTTCGGCGAAAAGGTCGGGATCCGGCGCTGGCTGGCGATCCTGCTGGGGCTGGTTGGCGTGGTGATCATCATCGGCCCGGGGCGCGACAGCTTTTCGGCGCTGTCGCTGCTGGCGGTGATCGGCATGCTGGGCTTTGCCGGGCGCGATCTGGCCAGTCGGGCGGCACCCGCCGGGCTTGGCACCGCGATCCTGGGCTTTTACGGCTTTCTGGCGATCATGGCTGCTGGCGCGGGTTATGCCTTATGGGAGGGGCAGCCCTTCATCTGGCCGCAAGGGCGCGTGGCGCTTTGGCTGCTGGGGGCGGTTTTCGTCGGAATTTCCGCCTATTCCTGCCTGATGAAGGCCATGCGCAGCGGCGATGTTTCTGCCGTCACCCCGTTCCGCTATTCGCGGCTGCTTTTCGGGATTGCCTTCGGGGTGCTGTTTTTCGGCGAAAGCCTCAGCCCGGCAATGCTGATCGGTTCGGCGCTGATCGTCTGTTCGGGCCTGTTCATCCTGTGGCGCGGCGGCCGGGTCCGGCGCTAGGATGCGCCGCTCCGCTGGCAGGCTTGAACGGTATGGGGGCCTCTGATCTCCTGACTGATGTATCAAGGAGACCTGTCATGCGCGCATCTGTTTCCACAATGGCTCTGATCGGGCTGATGAGCCTTTCGCTCCCGGCATTTGCGCAGGATCAGTGGACTTGTCTCGGAAAAGTGCCGGTTTCTTTGCTCTTTCATGCGGCCTTTTTCTCGAAGGCCACGGGGCTTTTCCCGGCAAGGGCTGAATGCCGCCGTCTGGGATTGTAGAAGCCGTT
>JBKEBH010000055.1:0-8203 GCA_047973065.1 Paracoccus sp. (in: a-proteobacteria)
AAGAAGGGTTCGAGACGCGCCATCTGCGCCTCTGTCAGCCAGAAAAGATTGCTCATTCATAAGATCCCCTTACGGTGCCTGGATCACCTCAAACAACCGAAATCAATGGGTCTGGAGCCTATAAGACGAGCCGCCAGTCCTCGTTCTCGCGTTGGATCAAAGCCCCCATTCTCATCCGCAAACATGCCAGCCCCCCGGGTACAATACTCGGATCTATTGTGGGATTGGCAAATCTATCGTGCAGCTCACGTGCTATGGCATCTACCGAGGCTTGGGCCGCGACCCCATACTCATCCCGCAACTTGAATAGCTCCAACAGAGGTCCTCCTGATAAGAGATCCATCTGAGCGGGTGTTGCCTTTACCCCGTCGAGCATCAGAGACCCTATCTGAGTCGAGCTCTCATCAACCTCTGGCGTCATGCGACCGCTGAGATTAAAGTCGAGCCGTGTGGGATCGCTTCCATCGATCAGCACAGCCCCACCTGACGAGAACAAGGCAATACGACCGTTATCACGAGGGACCTCCCGGACCGGAATGGTCAAGGATATCCGGTCAATCACCACCTGCCTTGCATCGGCCAATGAAGAGGCATCTCTTCCATTTGCCTGCTCGACTATAATCTGACGATTGAGGCGAGCGATCTCCGCAAGGTCGTTGTTCAGCGACTCTACCTTTAGTCCGATTTGTCGATCCGCCTCGGTCCGACTATCCTGAATGGCTGTGCTGACAGTTCTGATTTTCTTGACAAGCTGATCTGCCGCCTCAAATACGGCTCTCAGCCGTATCTCACTGTCGGGGCGACTGGCGGCAGATATAAGCGATGCGTCGAGATCACTCAGCATAGCAGAGAGTGAGCCGCCTTCACTTGGCAGGCCAATCTTTGCTTCCAGAGATTTGTAGAAATCAAGGGTTACGGCAGATCGCGCCACCTCAGCATTGGCGGTTCGAAACTCCGACAGGACTGTCGCTGACACGATGCGATTGATGCTGCCGACCTGAACACCCCCGCCATTTCCCGCAGTGATGCGAGGCGACAGCTCCAGCTCTCGCCGTGCATATCCCGGGGTCAAGGCATTGGCGAGGTTGGACGCGATGACCTCTGTACCGCGGGCGGTTACGGTGAGCCCGCTGAGTGCGTTGGCGATGCTCATGATCGCTATCCTCAGCGTTTGATATTAGTGGTTTCTTGCAGCATTTCATCGACCGTCTGGATCACCTTGGCGTTGGACGAATAGGCACGCTGGGTCTGGATCAGTTCGGTCAGTTCCGCTGCGACATCAGTGGTCGATCCTTCGCGAGCATAGCCGGCGATGGCACCGGTTGGGCCATCACCCGCATCCCACAGGAAGAAGGAACCGGAATCCGGGGAGACCTGATAGGTCTGGCTGTTCAACGAGATCAGACCGTTCGGGTTCGGTACATCGACAAGAGGAATCTGGTAGATGGTCCGAATGAACCCGGTATCATAGGTTGCGCGGATATAACCCTTCTCATCAACTTCGACGGCCGTCAGGTTTCCTACTGGCGAGCCATTCTTGGAAATATTTGTCGGCGCAAAGCTATCCCCCAGCTGAGTCAACCCATTCGGATCCCCTGGCTTGCCGATAGTGACCGCCATTGGATCACCGGCATAGGTGGAGGTTTTTCCGACGATCAGTGCCAGCGTTCCTGTCGCCGGATCATAAGCCGGATGCGGATTGCCGCTGCCGCCCAAGACCTGTTCCAAGGTTCCGCCGCCCAAAGTCCGGTCATTGGCGAAAATGAGCTTCAGAGTTGCGATGACGCTTTCATCTGCCGTGGTTGCCGGATCATCCTCGGTCGCGGAATCGCGCAGCTCCATGGTCCAGGTATTGGACAGTCCCGAAGCCTGCGAAGTATCAGGAGTGAAGCTGACATTCATCGACTGGGAATTGCCGAGATTGCCGAAATATTCGATCCGCGAGATCAGCGGATCAGTGGCGCCGCCCGCTTCGGTGCGCGTTGCCGGAAGGTTGACCCCCAGCGACATCCTGGTCGTCGGGTCGGCAGCAGTCTGGTTGGCATTGATCACCACCGGCTCCAGTCCGGTCATGGTATCACGCGCCATCAGCGGGATCGTACCATCCGCATTGGCGGGCCAGCCGAGCAGAACCAGCCCGGTTTCGGTGCGCACAACCCCTTCGGCATCGGTGCGGAAAGACCCGGTCCGCGTCATCATCATTGGCAGCTCACCGGTCAACCCGTCCAGCGCGACCGATTGAACCACCGGCAGCATTCCACGTCCGGAAATCGACAGATCGGTCGGATTGGAGGTTCCGATCAGCGTCCCGCGCTGATCTATCAGACGCGTGGTCGAGGCCCGCACCCCGCCCGCCGCATAGACCCCGGAACCACACGTCTGGCTGATAACCATGCTGTCGAAGTCGGCAATCACCCGCTTGTAGCCATATGTCCCCGAATTGGAGATATTATCGGCAATCGTGGCCAGACGTGTCGCATTGGCAGCAAGACCTGCCACACCTGCATTCAGCGAAGACGAAATCGACGTCCAGTTACCCTTTGCTTGCCTCGTTTGCGAAGGATAGGGCAGAAGATCTTAAGATCGCCCTAATGCCTTCCCCCGGTTGCTGCTATTTCAGTAAAATCACTTCGATCCGGTTGTTCGATGCTGCTACCGGGTCGGCCGGCAGACTGCATCGGTCGGCATAACCTGTCACCCTCTGGATTCGCTGGGATGGCAGGCTTGTCTGTTCAAACAGCTGGCGCACACTATCCGCACGCTGATTTGACAGATCCCAGACCGGCGAATTGGCCAGCACCGCAGGATAAGATCGGACATGGCCGGCAATTGCGATCTGGTTGCGGGTGCGCGACAACACCTGGGCAAGGATCCCGGTCAGCTGACGCAGAACCAGGGTCGGCTTGGCTTTTTCCTCGGTGAACAGCGGCTCATCGACGAGATCGCTCAGCTCGATCACCAGACCTTCATCGGTGACACGGGTCACCACATGGCGCAGGACATTGCGCATCTGCATGGATTCGGCACCGATCCCCGCCAGCTGATCCTGAATATGGGCGTTCAACGTCGCCACCGGATCCTGCGAAGCATCCGCCTGTGCCGAAACCGGTGTCCCCTGCCCGTCACCCTCGCTTGACCCGGCCCCGCCGGAGCCAGAAAGCGTCCGCACCAGGGTCGGGTTGAAGTAATCCGCCAGACCCTGCCGCTGCTTTTCCGTGGTCGCATTCAGCAGCCACATCAGCAGAAAGAAGGCCATCATCGCGGTGACAAAATCAGCATAGGCGACCTTCCACGCACCACCATGATGCCCGCCGCCTTCTTCGACGGTAATGCGCTTGATCATAATCGTCGCATTCCATTGGACGCCATATCGCCACCTCGCTGGAACAGATCCGAGCCGAGCTTTACCGATTGCCGCCTAAATCCAAGTTAACAGATCAAATGCTCCATATTTCCTCACGGATCAGATCTGCAGCCTGTTCAGCAATGACGATAATCAGAAGGTTTGTATTGCCCGAGGGATACGCAACATCATCAAGGCAACCCCATGCACAATGCACTGATTTTATTTTAAAAAGCTTAATAACTCGCCGCCGCACCCGCCCCATCCGAAGGCCCCAAGCGGATAGGCGATCGTGGTGCCGACCCGGCCGGAGGCCGAGGCCAATGCCTCGTCACGATCATCACCCGGGGCCAGAACGGAATTCCTCGGCCCGATAACCGAGCATCGGGCCGGCCGTCATGATCCGCCGGGCGTGTCGAATCTCCGTGCCGCAACGATCCGGTCGCTTTCACCTGCGTCCCCTGCAGGGCGGGATCCGCCGGTTTTTGCCGGATCGCCGGTTCTTTCATGGGCGGAAACCCCCGGGCCGCGGAATCCGGTATGAATTGATGTGCCTATCTGCGCATTCCGCCCTTGATACCCCCCCGCGCAAACGTATCTTAGCCGGATGTTAAATGATGATCAGTTCGACATGAGTACTGGCGAGGGGCTGATTGCCTGCCCACGCTGCGATACCCTTCATATCGAGGAAGAATTGACAGCCGGAGAAACCGCCCGCTGCATCCGCTGCGGCGGGGTTCTGGCGCGTCCCCAAGCGGGGGCCTTTACCCAGATCATTGCTCTGGCCTTCACCACCATGGTGCTGATGGTCGCAGCGGTCTTCTTTCCGTTTCTGGAAATATCGAGACTCGGGCTCGGGCATGGCACCTCGCTTTTCGGCGTGGCCATGGCGTTTTCGGACGGGTTCCTGGCACCGCTGACCGTGGCGATCCTTGGCCTGATCGTCGCCTTGCCCGCCGTCCGGGCCATGCTGCTGGTCTATACGCTCTGGCCGCTGGCACGGGGCCGGCCGGCTTACCCTAGGGCCGCATGGGCATTTCGCATGTCGGAGCAGATGAAACCCTGGTCAATGGCCGAGATCTTCATCATCGGCACAGCCGTTGCCATGGTGAAGGTCGGGGGCCTGGCCACCATCAGCTTCGGCCCGGCCTTCTGGGCCTTTTGTGTGCTGATCTTCGTCAGCCTGGCCAATCGCGGCTTCATGTGCTCGACAACGATCTGGGATGCCATCGAGGATGCCGACGGCAGGACCGACGGGCGAGAAAAGGTCGAAGCAAAATGACCGACTTTCCGCTGACCCCCGAGATCACACCGCCCCGCGCCGATGATGACATTGCACGCGATCATGCCCAGCCGGCAGATCACAGCCATGACGGGCCGATCCTGACCGCCCATCGTGCCGGTCTGCTGGGATGCCGCAGCTGCGGCCGGGTCTGGCCCGCAGAAACCGAAACCTGCGCACGCTGCGGCGCCGAGCTGGTCCCGCCCGACCGGCGCAGCCTTCAGCCGGTCTGGGCCTGGCTGCTGGCCGGCATGATCTTCTATATCCCGGCCAATATCCTGCCGATGATGAAGACCCAGGCATTGGGGGGGCTGGCCGGCAGCGCCGAAGCAACCATCGTCGGCGGCGTTGTCGAGCTGGTCAAACATGGCGACTGGTTCATCGCGATCGTCGTCTTCGTGGCCTCAGTCATGGTGCCGGTCGGAAAATTCATCGCCATCACCTGGCTGGCGCTGATCGCCGGCAAGCCGGCAACGGACGAAGAAGCCCATGTCCGGCTGCAGATCTATGAGGTGGTCGAATTCATTGGCCGCTGGTCGATGATCGACGTCTTCGTCGTCGCCATCCTGTCGGCGCTGGTTCAGCTGGGCTTTGTTGTCTCGATCAGCCCGGGTCCGGCCGCCGCTTCCTTTGCCCTGTCGGTTGCATTTACTATGCTCTCGGCGCAAAGCTTCGACCCGCGCCTTATCTGGCGCGGCCTGCCGCTCCATCGCCGGAAGAAACAGAGATGAATGATACGCCCCAACCCAGCCCAGCCAGCCCGGTCCGGCGCACTGCAGGCCGTGCCGCGCGTGCCGGATTTTCGCTTATCTGGCTGGTTCCGATCATTGCCCTGGTCGTCGTGCTGGGACTGGCCTGGAATGCCTATTCCAGCCGCGGCGAGCTGATCTCGGTGGTCTTCCAGGATGCGACCGGCATCACCCCGGGTGAAACCGCCCTGAAATTCCGCGAAATCACCGTCGGCGAGGTCGAGGCCGTGCGCTTCACCGCCGATCTGCGCAATGTCGTGGTCGATATCCGGGTCGAGCCCGATGTCGCCCCCTATATCGATGCGGATGCGGAATTCTGGATGGTGCGGCCGGTGGTGTCGGCACAGGGGATTTCGCGGCTCGATACCGTGCTGTCCGGGGTCTTCATCGAGGGCTTCTGGGATGCCGAAAAGGGCCGGTCAGAACGTCATTTCGTGGCCCTGGACCGCCCGACTCAAGCCCGGACCGGCGGCGATGGCACCTGGGTGGTGCTGTCCTCGCCCGGCGCCAAGGGCTTGTCCGAAGGCGCGCCGGTCACCTTCCGCGGGCTGGAAGTCGGGCGACTGCAGACCCTGCGCCTGTCCGAAGACGATGAGACGGTGCTGGCCGATGTCTTCATCGAAGCCCCCCATGACGAGCGGCTGAGCACTGCCTCGGCCTTCTGGGATACATCGGGCTTTTCGGTCTCGCTCAGCTCCAAGGGGCTCAGCCTGAATGTCGATTCGCTGACCAAGCTGGTTCAGGGCGGCGTTGCCTTTGCCACCATGTCCACCGGCGGCGAACCCGTCGAGCCCGGCCATATCTTCCGCCTGCAACCCGATGAAGAGGCCGCCCGTACCAGCCTCTTTGGTTCGTCCAAGGACGATCTGCGGCTCAGCATCCTGACCGATAACGACATTGTCGGGCTGAACACCGATTCCGACGTCACCTACAAGGGCCTGCCGGTTGGCCGGGTCACCGATCTCGGCGTCGATATCGACGAAAGCCGCCCGCTCGGCGAAGAAATCAAGCAGCGCATCACCTTCGTGCTCTCGCCCAGCCGGCTTGGACTGGAAGGGGATGCCACGCCGGAGAAGGCGCTCACCTTCCTCAAGGACCGGGTTGCTGCCGGGCTGCGTGCCCGCGTCGCCTCCTCGGGCTTTCTAGGCAACGCGCTCGGTATCGAGCTGCTGGAAGAGGCGCTTTCCCCGCCCGATCAGCTGAAGGACGTGACCGAAGGTCACCCGATCATGCCGACGGTGGCGCCCAATATCTCCGATCTCGGTGGCACCGCCGAGGGACTGTTGAGCCGGATCGGCGGGCTCAAGCTGGAAGAGGTCGTGCAATCGGCCACCAATATGATGGATGCCGTGACCCAGATTGCCGGCTCGCCCGAGACCCGCGCCATCCCGAAAGCCCTGCGCGAGACGCTGGAAGACACCCGCGCCGCCGTCGCCGATCTGCGGACGGTCACCCAGCAACTGCGGGAAGGCGATGCCACCGGCAACCTGACCAATGCACTCGACAAGGCCGGGAAAGCCGCCGAAGCGGTCTCGACCGCCGTCGCCAATGTCCCGGATATGGTTGACAAGATGGACCGCGCCGCCGCCGCCATCGAAGAATTCGACTTCGCCAGGGTCTCGGATCAGGCCTCTGGCATTCTCGGCGATCTACGCGCCATGCTGGGCACCGAGGACGCCGCCCAGCTGCCGCGCAACCTTTCCGATACGCTCAGGGCCGCAACCGGCCTGCTGACCAAGCTTGGCGATGGCAATGCCGTCGGCAATCTCAACGCCACGCTGGAATCGACCCGCACGGCTGCCGATGAAATCGCCGTGGCGGCCGCCTCTCTGCCCGATCTCGCCAAGCAGATCGAGGATCTCGCCAAGCGCATGGACGGCGTCATCGCCTCCTATGGCAGCAATGGCGCGTTCAACACCCAGGCGCGGGCAATGATGCAGGAGCTCAGCCGCTCGGCCCTTGCCGTCGGATCGCTCGCGCGCACCATCGAGCGCAACCCAACCGCCTTCATCACGGGACGATAGTGACATGCCGCGTTTCAGCCTTATCATCGCCCTTTCCGCCACCGCCTTCGGCCTGACCGCCTGCGGCGACGGGACCGGAACCGCCCGCTATGCGATCGACCCGCCGACCTCGCCTCAGGTCACCGGCGATCAGCTTGGCACGACCGAGCTGAAGCTGGTCTCGCTGCCCGATTACGCCGGCTCTGACCGGATCCCCACCCAGGGGCGGGATGGCGCGATCCGGTCGAGCAAAGAGGTTCTGTGGGCCGACAAGCCCGAGCGCGCCTTCACCATCACCCTGGCCCGGGCAATTTCGGAAATTTCCAGCGCATCGGTCATCCCCGAGCCCTGGCCGCTGGCCTCCCCGCCCCAGCACAAGCTGGATGTCCGGGTCGAAAAGGCCCTGGCGAACAGCGATGGCATCTATGAGCTGAAGGGCCGCTATTTCGTTTCAGCCGAAGGCGGCGGCGCCGGATCGCATTACATCCGGGAATTCGACATTCAGGTGCCGGTCGATGCCAAAGACCCGAATTCGGTGGCCGGCGCGGCTTCCGTGGCGCTGACCCGTCTGGCCGAACAGATCGCGGTTCTTGGCGGTGCTGGCTCGACCATCGTCGCCAAGATGCCCGGCGGCTCCGATCCCTATACCGGGCTGCCGCCGCTGTTCTGACCTTAATGAGGCTTCTGAGTGAGAGCCGGAGCGAGCCTTGGACTTGTCTCGGAAAAGTGCCGGTTTCTTTGCTCTTTCATGCGGCCTTTTTCTCGAAGGCCACGGGGCTTTTCCCGGCAAGGGCTGAATGCCGCCGTCTGGGATTGTAGAAGCCGT
>JBKEBH010000056.1:0-36707 GCA_047973065.1 Paracoccus sp. (in: a-proteobacteria)
AACGGCTTCTACAATCCCAGACGGCGGCATTCAGCCCTTGCCGGGAAAAGCCCCGTGGCCTTCGAGAAAAAGGCCGCATGAAAGAGCAAAGAAACCGGCACTTTTCCGAGACAAGTCCAACCCCATCGAACAAGCCTTCTCGAAACTGAAAGCTCACCTTCGAAAAATCGGGGCCAGAACCTTCACCGAGATCTTTGAGGCCATCGGAGCAATCTGCGGTCTTTACGACCCAGCCGAGTGCTGGAACTACTTCAAGGCCGCCGGATATGTCGAAGGTTAACATCAAAACGCTTTAAGCGCGCAGATCGGCCCACCCTTCGATCCGGCCCATTTCCCCGGCACGCCGGCCGTGCTGGTCACGACCCGCGATCTGCCGACCGCTTACGGGCTTCGGGCGCAGTTTTCGAACGACCGCAGCATGGCCTTCTTCCCGGGCACGGTTCTGGTCCGGCTCCATGCGCTGATGGGGAACCTGCGCGAGATCATGTCGGTCATGTCGGTCGGCACCCAGATCCTGGTTGCGGCGGCGGTGATGACCGGGCTGATCGTGCTGTCGCGGCTGTTCTCGCGCCGGCTCGCACTGCTGCAGGCGCTTGGCGCGCCGGCGCGGATGATCTTCGCGCTCGTCTGGTCCTATGCGGCGATCCTGCTCGGGCTCGGGGCGGCGCTTGGCCTTGGCGCGGCGCTGATCGCGGTCAGGCTGCTCTCAGCGGTGCTGTCAGCGCGCAGCGGACTGCTGATCACCCCGCATCCGGGCTGGGCCGAGCTGCACCTGGTCGCCGCCTACCTCAGCCTTGCCCTTGTCGTGGCCTTGATCCCGACCGCCGCCGCACTCCGCCGACCTCTGACAAATGAGCTACGTAGTTAACCAATCATATACCTAAGAGTTGCGCGAGATATTCCCCACTCCCCTCAACTGCGATATGATGGGATCATTGTTATTACGCAAGGGAAGGGTGCATGAGTATTTCGGCTTCTTCAGGACAGAACTTTCAGGAAGCCCTGTTCAGACTTCGCTACCAACGAAGCCGCAACGATCTCTGGACGATGCTGGACCGGCTTTACGGCAACCACCCGAAATATTCTTCGTTTCGCCGTTCGCTGAACCAGATGCTCTACAAATTCTGGGACACCCGCCCGAACGACCTGCGGCTGCGCGACCTCAAGCGCGATCTGGAGCCGGACTGGTTCCAGCGTTCCGACATGGCGGGCTATGCCTTCTATATCGACCGGTTCTGCGACGATCTGAAGGGCGTGCCCGATCGGCTCGATTACCTGAAGGATCTCGGGATCAGCTACGTCCATTTCATGCCTTGCCTCAAGCCGCGCCCCGGTGACAGCGATGGCGGCTATTCGGTGATGGATTATGACGCTATCAACCCAGCCTTCGGCACCATGGAAGATTTCGAGGCCGCAACCCGCGCCTGCCACGCCCGCGGCATCAATGTCTGCATCGACCTGGTGCTGAACCATACCGCCAGGGAACATGAATGGGCGAGACGCGCCCGTCGGGGCAATTCGCGATATTCAGGCTATTACCTGATGTTCGCCTCCGATGAGCAGCCGAAGGAATATGAAAAGACCCTGGTCGAGGTCTTCCCAGACAATGCCCCGGGCAATTTCACCTGGTATGAAGACTGCCAGCGTTGGGTCTGGACCACCTTCAATGAACATCAATGGGATCTGAACTGGGCCAACCCCATGGTCTTTCTGGAAATGACCCGGGTCATGCTGTCACTGGCCAATCGCGGGGTCGATGTGCTGCGCCTCGACGCGGTGGCCTTCATGTGGAAACGCATGGGCACCCGCTGCCAGTCCGAGCCCGAATGCCATATGCTGCTTCAGGCCCTGCGCGCCGCCTGCCGGATCGTCGCGCCATCGGTCATCCACCTGGAGGAAGCCATCGTCGGCCCGGCCGAGATGCTGCCCTATCTGGGACGGGGCGAGCATGACGGCAAGGAAGGCAATCTCGCCTATCACAACTCGCTGATGGTGCAGTTCTGGTCGGCGCTTGCCGCACGCGATACCACGCTGATGACCCATGTCATGGCCACGCATTTCCCGACGCGCCTGACCAATGCCACCTATGCGACCTATCTGCGCTGCCATGACGATATCGGCTGGGCGGTCACCGATGAAGACGCCGCCGCCGTTGGCGCGGATGGTCGGATGCACCGGGCCTTCCTGTCGGATTTCTATGAAGGTGTCTTCCCGGGAAGCTTCGCCAGGGGCGAGCTGTTCCAGTTCAACCCTGAAACCGGCGACAAGCGGATCAGCGGCACGGGGGCTTCGCTCTGCGGGCTGGAGCGCGCGCTAGAGGCCGAGGACGAGACCGGCACCAGCCTCGCCATTGACCGGATCCTGATGGGCCATGCGCTGATCGCCGCCTTCGGGGGCATCCCGCTGATTTACATGGGCGATGAAATCGCATTGCTGAACGATTACAATTATCACAACCTGCCCGAATATGCCCATGACAGTCGCTGGCTGCACCGCCCGCGCATGGACTGGGACCGCGCGGCTGCGGCGCGGCGCAATCCCGCCAGCCCGACCGGCCGGGTGCTGGGCGGACTGCGCCAGATCCTGGCCCGGCGCGCCGCCATTTCCGAGTTTCACGCCAACAATCCGACGGTGATCCTGCAAAGCGGCAATCCCGCCATCTTCGCCTTCGCCCGGCAGGCGCCGACCGGCGATGTGCTGTGCCTTTACAATTTCACCGAAAACTGGACCTCGGTTCCGGCGGACTGGGCAATGCGCCACAGCGCCGGACAGATGCGGGAGCTTCTATCCGACACCGTGATTGAGGACAGCGGCAATACCATCGCGCTGCCCCCCTATGCCCGGGTCTGGCTGCGCTGAGCAATCGGCGCCCCGCGCATGTCAGCAAAGGCCGGCTTCATTGGCAATGACAGCCGCCTGCGCCCGGTTGCGCGAGCCAAGCTTGCGGTAAATCGAGGTGACATGCAGCTTGACTGTCGGCTCCTGCAGGCCCAGCTCGCGGGCGATTTCCTTGTTGGAGCCGCCAGCCGCCAGCAGGCGAAGCACCTCAAGCTCACGCTTGGAGAGCTTCTGAAGCAGCGGATGGTCCGACACCAGCGGCTCATCGGAGGTCATGAAATCGAGCGGCAGATATTGCTCGCCCATGGCCATGAAGCGCACCGCGTTCACAAAGGTTCTGGCCGGCAGCGATTTGGGCAGAAAGCCGATCGCCCCCATGTCGAGCGCACGCTGAACGACGTCGCGCTGCGCAATCCCCGACATCAAGGCGACATGCGCTCCTCCGCTTTCGGACAGAACCCGGGACAGCCCTTCCAGCCCGTTCATCCCGGGCATGCCGTAATCGAGCAGGACCAGATTCATCGTCTCATCTGCTGCCAGCGCCGCCAGCGCCGCATTCAGATCACCGACGCTGGTCACGTCGATTTTTTCCTGCTGAAACCACAGATTCAGTGTGTCACGCAACAGACTGTGATCATCGGCAATCAGAATATGCATCGAGTATTCCTTCGGGGGATGGCGAGCCGGGCGCTATGGCGCATTCTCGGATCCCTTCGGTTTTTGGATCTGTTCTTCAACGATCCGTACAAGTTGGCTTGGCCTGGCTGGCTTATCCAGAACCACATCGAAGTTTCCGTTGCCGGCCTCATGCAGGCGGCCATGCGACGAGATCAGCAAAATCGGGATCTGAGGCAGCATCTTGCGGATCTCTCCGGCAAGTTCAGTACCGTTCATACCCGGCATGTCATAATCGGTAATAACAGCATCCCAAACCTCGGGATTTTCCCGAATGGCATTGAGTGCATCCTGGGGCACATCGGTGGTTGCGACCTCGGCCCCGGCAAGTTCGAGAACCTGGGCCATCACGTTCAGAACCTCGGGAAGGTCATCGACCAGCAGAACCAGCCGGCCGTCCAGCCGGCCCTTCAGCAGGCCCTTCAGATCGTCGTCGATCTGAGCGCTCATATCGGCCTGACAGCCGCCCCGCCAGAAAATCGTGAAGGTCGAGCCACGGCCCTCAATCGATTCCACGCGCGCCACTCCGCCATGAGCCCGCAGGATTGAAGCGACCACCGACAGGCCAAGTCCGGTTCCGGCACTGCCCTTGGTGCTGAAATAGGGGTTGAACACCCGGGCCGCCACATCGGGGGGCATTCCGCCACCACTATCATGAATAATCATGCAATAATAGATGCAATGCTGTTCTAGCTTACCGACCGAAACCGGCCCGGTCAGATCTTCCGGCAGGGCCGGGCGCAGTGTGACCGTGATCTCGCCCGAGCGCGACGGCAACGAATCCCGGGCATTGATCGCCAGATTTAGGACCACCTGCAGCACATCGGTCGGATCGACAACCACATTCATTGCCTGATCGGCAGTTTCCAGACGCAGGTTGGTCGGCTTGCGCAGCCCGACCCGCACCAGATCGACCGCTTCGCGCACCGGTTCGCGCAGATCGAGCAGCATCGGTTCGGCTCGGCTGGCACCCAGCCTGAGCAAGCGGCGCACCAGCGATTCGGCCTGCTGCGAGGCCGCCAGAAGCCGCTGCGCATTGTTCTGGGTCTGGCTGCCCGGCTCGGCCGAACGCTCGATCAGCGAGGCACCCCCGGATATCGTTGCCAGCACATTGCTGAAATCATGGGCAAGACCAGCCGCCATCTGGCTGATGATCTCGCGCCGGCGCGACATCTGCAATTCCTCGCGCAGCCGGTTGCGCTCTGCCTCCTCGCGGTGGCGCAGGGCGACATCGCGGCCGATGCTCATGAGGCCGCCATTGGGCTGGCGGGTCAGCGACACTTCCTGCTCGACCGGCTGGCCGTCACGGTCGAGCCCGTCCAACTCGCCCGACCAATGGCCGAGCGCGGCGACCTGAGGTGCGGCATGGGCGTCAATCCAGTCGCGGGTCTCGGCGTCATAGAGGATTTCCCAAGGTTGGCCCAGCACCTCGCTTTCGGTGTCATAGCCGAACATCTCCAGATAGGCCCGGTTCATATAGACGATCCGGCCATCGCCATCGGTAAAGGCAATACCGTCCTGACTGGCATCGAGCGCCGCTATACGGTCGGCCTTGGCCTGTTCTTCGGCCCGTTTAAGACTGGTGATGTCGATTCGCAGCCCGACCCGGCCGCCATCGGGCAGAGCTCTGTCGAACACCCGCAGCCATCGGCCATCAGACGTCTGCATTTCGAAATCGACATAGGGAAGGCGACGCTGTGCCAGGCGCTCCTCTGCCCATTTCTCGATGCGTTCGGCCGGAAAATCGCTTTGGGCAACCTGATACTCCACGATTTCGTCAAAGCTCACCCCCGGCTTCAGGATCTCACGGGCATTGGCGTTGATCTTGCGGTAACGCTCATTGCAGATGACCAGCCGGTCATCTGCATCGAACAGCACAAAGCCATCCTCCAGTGCATTGACCGCCGCCTCCAGGACGGCGCGGGCATGGGCGGCATTGCTGGCCGCCTCTTCTAGCGCTGCCGCATAATTGCGCAGCTCGGTGATATCGTTGCCGACTACGACGAATCCGTGCACCTCGCCGCTCGAACCGCGCATCGGCTGAATATCGAGCGACAGCCAGAGCTCCTGACCGAAGCGGGTATTCACCCGCACCTCGGCCTGAACCGCCTGACCCGCATCCAGGCTGCTGGCAATATGCGCCGCCGTCTTGGGGTTGTGCCGACCGATTCCGAGAAAATCCAGCGGACGCTCGCCGCGTACGTCTCCGAGATGCCAGCCGGTCAGCTGCACGAAGGCGTCGTTAACCCATTCGACGCACCGTTCGCGGTCGGCAACCAGCACCATGTTGGTCGTGCGCCGGACAATTTCTGACAGAGTCTGGATCTGCTGGTATTGCTTCTGCATTTCGCTGATATCACGCAGGATGAAGAAGCAACCAGCATCGTCGATGAGCGAGCAGAATACCTCAAATCCGCGCCACTCCGTGCCCTGACCAAGCCAGATATTCATATGCGAGAGATCGCTGCCCTTCGCGAGCATCGCGGTGAGCGAATGATGAAAGCTGCAAGCGAGATCGGGCGACAACTGCTCGGCCAGCGGCCGGCCCGGCTTCAACCCGGCCAGCTGTGGAGGGATGTTTTTCGGATCGGAATGCCAAGCGATGAACCGGCCCTCGCTGCTGACCTCCATCACCAGATCGGGCATGGCCTTAAGCACCGCATTCATACGGTCGCGCTGCTTGTCGAGAGCGGCCGCATGGGACCGCGCCAGACATTGTTGGTCATCACGGCGCACCAGCACCCGGCAAAGCACCGTCGCCAGCGGGCGGATGAGGTCGATCTCGCCGCGCATGCTGGCACGATTTGCCCGGACCATCTCGAAGCCGATGAAACCGCACAATTTCCCGGCCAGCTGCAGCGGAACCGCCAGAAAGGAACCGGCCCCGCGCGCCTCCAGCAGCTGGCGTTCGGCCGAATCCGGCGGCAGGATCGATAGATTGCGGATCAGAACGTTATCCCCGGCCCGGAACCGGTCCAGCCAGCCGGCCCGGGTCAGACATTCCGCCGAGATCGGCGCCGGATCATCGGCAAGCCGGGTGCCGCGCGGGTCGCGCCATTCATGGCACCCGGCCAGCCGGTCGGCCTGCGGCCCGAGAAGATGCACCGAAACCCGGCCGGCCAGCATCAGCCCGCCAAGATACGCAAAGGTCCGTTCGATGACGGTATCCAGATCCTGCGGACCGGCATCGAGCAGATCGTCGATCAGCTCGGACAGCCGGTATTGCATATCGGTCAGGCGATTTGTCCTGGTTCGCGCGGCATGAGAAGGCCGTTCCGACAAATCGTCTGCCGCCTGCCCCGACAGCATGTCATCCAGATAGGCTCCGCGCCCCGACATCATCATTCCTACATTCGGACGACCCCATTCTACAGCATGAAGGGGCCAAGACAGCAGCACTGTGGAGAACTGCTTAATTTGCATGTGAGCAACTCGTGAAATGTCGTTCTGCTCGGACAGCTCACCAGCGTTGTCCGGATCGCGAAACGCGACCGGGGGCACTTGGGCCAACGGGCGGCGAAAGATCGCGGATCCGATCATTCGCCCTGCCCCAGATACGACGGTGTCTATTCTATTCTCAACCAAGCACATTATGCAATTCTTACTTAGCAGCGCGACAGGCTTGCGCTGCCTCCAGAAATTGCCCGGGGTTCTCGCTTATCGGTTGGTCCCGAAAGGAGCTTGTTCAGGCTTCACCATTGCGGCAGCGCATGGTCTGTCCGCACGTCCTGCCGCAATCCTGAAGGCATGAGTTGACGTCTGATGATGACACTCGCATTACTCCCTGCGCCGCAGGGTGGGCGCGCTATATCCGTAATTAATTGATTTTAGGGAAATATTTTGGCTAAAACCACAGCCGTTTCGTATGGTGAAAATAGAAAACGGGTTAGCATCGATCCGAATGGACTAACAATTAACCATGCGATGCAGCTTTTTGGCGAATAGAAAAGTTCTTACTTCCGTCAAGCGGTAGTTTAGGAACGAATCGTTCCGCCACATCATCCACAGCTCCGCCGACGGGGGTCATGCATTTCGGTCTTCGCCCCGGCAGCAAGGGCGCCTCGCTGCCGGGGACGCGTCTCAGGCTGACATGTCGAGAACGACGCGCCCGTCGATCTTGCCGGCCAGCATTTTGTCGAACACACCGTTGATGTCGTCGAGATTCGCCGTCGCGGTATGGGCATGGACCAGTCCGGCCCCGGCAAAATCGAGCGATTCCTGAAGATCCAACCTTGTGCCGACGATGGAGCCGCGAATGGTCAGCCCATTCAGCACCGTGCCGAAGATCGGCAGCGGGAAATCTCCGGGCGGCAGCCCGTTCAGCGAAATCGTCCCGCCGCGCCGCGCCATGGCAAGCGCCTGCGAAAACGCCGTGTTCGAGACCGCGGTGACCAGAACCCCATGCGCCCCGCCGATTTCCTTTTTCAGGAACTCGCCCGGATCGACCTCACGCGCGTTCACGCTCAGCTCGGCGCCAAGCTGTTCAGCCAGCTTCAGCTTCGAGGGGTCGATATCGACCGCAACCACCCGCAGCCCCATCGCCCTGGCATATTGCACCGCCATATGGCCAAGCCCGCCAACCCCGGAAATCGCCACCCAGTCGCCGGGCTTGGTATCGGTCACCTTCAGCCCCTTATAGACCGTCACCCCGGCGCAAAGCACCGGCGCGATTTCCACAAAGCCGACATTGCCCGGCAGGTGCCCGACATAGTTCGGATCAGCGACGACATAATCGGCAAAGCTGCCATTGACCGAATAGCCGGTGTTCTGCTGGCTCTCGCACAGGGTTTCCCAGCCGCCAAGGCAATGCTCGCAATGTCCGCAGGCGGTATAGAGCCAGGGCACCCCGACCCGGTCGCCTTCCTTCACATTCCTCACACCCGCACCAACGCCCGAGACATAGCCAACGCCCTCATGGCCCGGAATGAAGGGCGGGTTCGGCTTGACCGGCCAGTCGCCATGGGCGGCATGCAGGTCGGTATGGCAAACCCCGCAGGCTTCGATCTTGACCTGGATCTGCCCGGGACCGGGCTCAGGAACCGGGGCGTCCTCGATCACCAGCGGTTTGCCGAATTCGCGCACCACGGCGGCTTTCATCATCTTGGCCATGAATAATTGCTCCTTTACTCACATCTTGCCTGACCGTGCAGGCGGGGGCCCGGGGCGTGCAGCCCACGGCTTCAGCCTTGGCCGGAACGCACGCCGGAAGACGAGCATGCCGGCCAGCATATCATTGATCTATAAAAGAAAAAACCGACTCACCGGACACGGGGGCTGCACCGCATGACCGGCAGCGACCAGGTCGGCAGCGATAGAAGGTGACACTCGGGTCACGAAACCGGGGCAGAACGACCGCGCCATGATTCCCTTCCTTCCCCCCCCCCGCCAAGACCATAGCAGATCCCGGCAACAGGCAGAAGAAAATCAGCTGCGACATGTTCGCAGATCCGCCGGCGGCGGCAGGTTCGGCGCCGCTCCGGAGCGGGGTTTCAGAGCGGCGCGAAACTGATGCGGAGCCGCGCCCCTCCGCCGCCCTCCAGCAGCACAATATCGCCGCGATGAGCCTTCAGAATACTGCGCACCACCGCAAGCCCCATGCCGGTTCCCCCCAGCTCGCGCCGGGTGGTGACGAAGGGTTCGAACACCCGATGGGCAGTGCCCGGAGAGATCCCGCACCCATCATCCGAAACATCAACGCGGACCAGCCCGCCGGAAGTGTCGGCGTGCACGCTCACGCGGCTGGCACCATGCTCGGCGGCATTGCGCAGCAGATGGGTGAAGATCAGCTCCAGCCCCGGCAGCGCCATCGGCAGGGGCAGGTCCGCCCCCCGGACATCGAGCGCCAGCCCAGGCCAGTCAGCACTGAGCCCGGGCTGGATCTCGGCCAGGCTCGACTGACCCAGATAGCGTGTCTCCCGCGCCCGCGCCGCGCCGCGCAAGGCGGCAAGCAACGCCTCGATCCGCATGCGGGCCGCGTCGATTTCGCCCAGCAGACGTGCTTCGGCGGGCGGCAGCGGCTGGCCATCCTCGATCAGCTCTACCGCGGCGCGGATGGCGGAAACCGGGGTCTTCAGCTCATGGGTGACATGGTCGGTATAGGCGCGAATGCTGGCCTCGCGGTCGCGCAGGGCCTCGGCCATGGCGATGACGCGGGTGGCGGTGGCGTGCAGTTCCTGCGTGCCGAAATGATCGGGGGGCGCGGCCTCCAGCCCGGCTTCGCGATCTTCGGCATAGCGCTCCAGAGCCCGGATCGGGCGCAGCAGCAGCCGGACCAGCAACCAGCCCAGACAGGCAGTGGCCAGGGTGATGATCAGCGCCAGCACAATCGCAGAATGGCGAAAGCCGATCACCGGGCCAAGATAGCGCAGCGAGACCATCCCGGCGAAAGCCAGCACCAGCGTCCCGGCCAGAGCGCCGCCCAGCACGAATGCCAGCGAAGGCCGCCAGCGCCGGCTCATGCGCATGGTCCCAGTCGCATGCCCTGACCATGAACGGTCTCGATGGCGTCAGGGCAGCCGGCTTCGGCGAGTTTGCGGCGCAGATTGCGCAGATGGCTGTCGAGCGTGCGATCCGAAACCGGGCTCAAGGCCCCCCAAAGCGCCGCGATAACCGCCGCCCGGGGCATCAGCCCGCCGGAATTGCCCATCAGCAGACCAAGCAGCTGAAATTCGGTCGCGGTCAGGGCGATCTCTTGCCCGTCGATCCGGCAGATCCGGGCATGGCGGTCCAGATGCAACCGCCCCCGGCTGAGCATATCCAGCACCGGCAGAACCCCGGCGCGCTTGAGGATCGCCCGGACCCGCGCGACCACCTCGCGCGGGCTGAAGGGCTTGGTGACATAATCGTCGGCGCCAAGCTCCAGCCCGACGATCCGGTCGATTTCGTCATCGCGGGCGGTCAGAAACAGGACCGGCACATCAGATCTGGCCCGGATCCGCCGGCAGCATTCGAACCCGTCCATCTCGGGCAGGCCGACATCGAGGATGACCAGATCGGGGGCCTCGCGGGCCTGATGCATCAGCGCTTCCTGCCCGTCTGCGGCCATCAGAACCGCATAGCCCGCGCGCTCCAGCGTCAGGCGCAGCAGCGCGCGCAGCCCGGGATCATCATCAACGATCAGAACCTTCATTGCGCCTGCCCGTTTGCCGCCATCACCCGATCAACATAGCGGTTGACCCGGGCCTTGCGGAACCCCCATTCCTGCCAGCCATTGATGGCGGGAATGCGGCGCGCGCCGCAGATGCCATAGAGATACCCGTCCCCGAGCAGGCCGGGGTAACGCTTGCGCGCCTCAGCCATGGGACCGGCCGCCATTGGCCCGAGCCGGCAGGCATAGCGCAGATCCGGCTGGACATTATCATAGGGCGAATGTCCGGTCAGATTATGGGCCACGATGATCTGGGCGAAGTTCACGAAGCTGCACAGGTAAAGCGTCGCCAGCCCCAAAACCGCCGCCCGGCGCAGCATCCAGCCATTGCTGTGCCCGCGCAGCATCTGCCAGGCGGTCAGGCCCAGGCCGATGGCGACAACTCCCATCCAGATCAGCGCGTAGATCCGCAGATAGGTCATCCCGTAAGCTTCGATATAGGTTTCCAGCCGCAACATCGCCGAAACGCAAAGCGCCGCATTCTGCCCCAGCCAGATCAGCATCAGCGGTCGGACCAGCTTGTGCTCGCCCAGAAACGGCCGGGCGGCGAGGGCGAAGGCCCCGGCCAGCAGCGCGGTGACCAGCAGGGGATAGGCCCCGCGATGGGCATAGCTGGCCAGGCTGATATCTTCGGGAAGCGACGCGGTTCCGGTCAGGATCGACAGATCGGTGACGATCTGCACCGCCAGCAGCAGGTTGAAGACAATCAGCGCCCGCAGCACCGATCCGGCATTGATCCCGAGCCCGGGCAGGCAGATGCGCCGCTGCGAGGGGGCCGGATCAGACCGCCCGGGGGCAGGTGCCAGCGACAGCAGCGGCGCGAAGACGAAGGCCGTGCCGGTCCAGAACAGCGCCCGCCGGAACAGGGTCTCTAGCTCCAGATCAACCGAGAACATCCGGGCCAGAACCGGGTTCGCCTCCATCAGCAGCGCGGTCAGGATCAGGGCCCCGCCGATCGGAAAGGCCCAATTGCCGATCAGCCGCCGCAACCGGCGGATGTCGGTGCTGGTCTCGCCCCCGTCGCCGCGCCCCGGCAGGCGCCCCAGAAAGCGGAACGGCGCCGCCCAGCCCAAAGGCAGCGCCCGCAAGGAACGCCGGGTTCCGGCCAGCAGCGCCTCGGGCCGCGCCTGCGGCATCCGCACCCAGACCAAAGCGACGATCAGCGCCCCTGCCAGAAATCCGACCGACAGAAGCTGCACATAATCCACCACGGGCAGCGCCCCGATCAACAGCAGGGCGGCGGGCCGGATCAGCACCCGGCGCGGGCGGATATCCCAGCTGGCCAGCCCGAAAATCGCCCCGGCAAAAAGCGCAACCGAGATCCCCGGCGCATGGACCCAGAACAGCAGGTCGGCAATGGCGACCAGGGCCAGCAGCTGCCAGGCCCGAAATCCGATACGATCCACCCGCGACGGCGCGCCTGCGCCCGCGCCGATATCGCCGCCGGTCTCGTCCGTCGTGCTGCACAGCCACCAGGCGTCGCGTTCCAGGGCGCGCGGCACCCCACGGATGGTCAAGACATTCTGCATTGTCCCCTGCTCCTGCATGTTCTGATTGCCCCGATCCTGCCGGACGGGACGTGCAGAAGCTTCTCAGCAGATGTGCAGAATTCGTGCAGATCGACGGGTCAGACGCTCGACAGCAGGATCGAGGTTTCGCTGTTCAGCACTCCGTCCACCATGCGCACGTCGCGCAGCACCCGGTCGAACTGGGCCAGATCCTCGACCAGGATCTCGGCGATCAGGTCCCATTTGCCGCTGGTGGTGTGCAGGACCTGCAATTCGGTCAGCCCGCGCAGACGGCGGATGACCTGAGAGGTATTTCGCCCCACCACCTCGATCATCATGATGGCGCGGATCCGGCTGGTCTCGTAATCGTCGCGCACCCTTGCGGTGAAGCCGAGGATCGCGCCCGAGGCCAGCAGCCGGTCCAGTCGGGTCTGCACCGTCGCCCGCGACACACCCATGATCTGTGCCAGCTTCGACACCGGCGCCCGCCCGTCCTGACGCAGCAGCGCGATCAGTTCGCGGTCATAATCGTCGAAAACCTGCTTGCCGGTGGGCTGGATCATGGCTGACCTTGCAAATTGCTATGTTTATCTCTGCATATTGCACAATAAATCCAGAATTTTCCAGCAGCTTGGCCATTTGAATCGCAAATCGTTCAGCAGATCCTGCTTCAATCCACCATCCCCGAGGAATCCATGCCCGTCACCGCGCCCTCCAAGCTGGCCTATGTCCCCTTTGTCAGCGTCGAAAACATGATGCGTCTGATCCACCGGATCGGGGTCGAGGACATGCTGACCGGCATCGCCGCCTATATCGAGGAAGACTTCCGCCGCTGGGAGCTGTTCGACAAGACCCCGCGCGTCGCCGCCCATTCCGATGTGGGCGTGATCGAGCTGATGCCGACCTCGGACGGGGCGCTTTACGGGTTCAAATATGTGAATGGCCATCCCAAGAACACCAGGGAAGGTCTGCAGACCGTCACCGCCTTCGGGCTGCTGGCCAATGTTCAGACCGGTTACCCGGTGCTGCTGTCGGAAATGACCGTGCTGACCGCGCTGCGTACTGCCGCGACCTCTGCCCTGGTCGGGCGCTATCTGGCGCCGAAGGGCGCGGACACCATGGCGCTGATCGGCAATGGCGCGCAGTCGGAGTTTCAGGCCCTGGCCTTCCGGGCGATCTGCGGGATCACCAGGCTGCGGCTTTACGATATCGACCCGGCAGCAACGGCGAAGGCGATGCGCAATCTGGACGGGCTCGGCTTCGATCTGACCGCCTGCACATCGGCCGAGGACGCGATGATGGGCGCGCAGATCGTCACCACCTGCACCGCCGACAAGCAATATGCCACCATCCTGACCGATAACATGGTCGGGGCCGGCATCCATATCAACGCGATCGGTGGCGATTGCCCGGGCAAGACCGAACTGCACAAGGATATCCTGTCGCGCGCCGATGTCTTTGTCGAATACCCGCCGCAGACCCGGATCGAGGGCGAAATCCAGCAGATGCCGGAAGATTTCCCGGTAACCGAGATGTGGCAGGTGATTTCCGGTACGGCCCCGGGCCGGCGCGATGCGGGTCAGATCACCCTGTTTGACGGGGTCGGTTTCGCGACCGAGGATTTTTCGGCCCTGCGCTATATCCGCGATCAGCTGGAAGGGACCGGTTTTTTCCAGCAGCTCGACCTATTGGCCGATCCCGACGATCCGCGCGATCTGTTCGGGATGCTCCAGCGGGCCGATCCGGCCTGAGCCGACTGCCCCTAGCTCAAACGGGCTATATCGGGCCGCGATGTTGATACGCGGCCCGTTCTGCTGTTAGCATGTTCCCAATTAAAAACACATTCCGAGCAGCAGGAAACAACCCAATGGCATTTCTGAACCGCAAGACGCGGCTCGTCGCGCTGATGGCGACCGGCCTTTTGACCCTTGCCGCCTGTGGCGGCGATTCCGGCTTTGGCCATCGCAGCAGCGATGTGAATTGCATGGAAAGGGCAATCTTCTTCGAATCCAACCGCTCCAGCCGGGACGGGATGATCGCGGTCGGCAGCGTGGTAATGAACCGGGTCGAATCCGACAAGTTTCCCAATACGGTCTGCGGCGTGGTCAGCCAGAAGAACCAGTTCGCCCCCGGCGTCATGACCCGCAAGATGAACTCAAAGGCCCTGCCCGACGTTCAGGAAGCCGCCCGCGCCGTCCTGCGCGGCGAGCGTCACCCGATGGTCGGCAATGCCAAGTTCTTCCACACCGCCGGCCACCGCTTTTCCTATAACAACATGCATTACGTGCTGACCGCCGGCGGCAATTCCTTCTATGAAAAGCGCAAATCCCATCTGGTGACCCGGCCCGTCCCGCCGCGCGCCACCGAAGGGATCACCGGGCGCTGATCACGCGCCCGATGCTGGAGGCTTCCTCAGGGCAGCAAGCCTCCAGCGGATACCACCCCTTCAGCCCATATGGCGACCGAACCAGTCGAGCATCAGCTGAGGATTGTCGCCGAAATAATTATATCCCCGGAAGCGCTGATCTGTTCCTTCGATCCAGAACAGTTCCTTGTCATCCGCCGAAATCCTGTCGAAGATCGTCTGCGCATCGGATTGCCGGGTCAGAAAGTCATGCTGCACCTGCGCAACCAGCGTCGGCACGGTAACGGCATGAGCATGCGGGATCGGCGAAAGCTCGTCGATATGGAACCCGTTCAGCTTGTGAATGGCGGTCTCGAACTGCTCGGCCCCGTTCGCAATTCCGGCACGCGCGGCGCCCTGTTCGACAAAAGGCCGCGCCGAGACCGGCTGGAGCAGGATCATCGAGCGGATATCGCCAAATTCCTCGGGATGGCGATCCATGGCGACAATGGTCGAATTGGCACCGAGGCAGACGCTCAGCAGCGAGACCCGCATATGCCGGGTATCCTCGCGCCATCTCGCATAGCGCAGCGAGCCGATGACATCGCGATATTCCAGCAGGCCGATCCCGACCGTGCCGCCATTGCCCTGCCCCGAAAGCCCGTGATTGCGCAGATCATAGGTCAGCACGTTGTAGCCGGCATCGTGCAATGCCTTGTACTGCGGCAAGAAGTTCACCTCGAACCCGCCAAAGCCGGTCCAGGGCTCCAGATGGCCGGGATAGCCATAGCGGTTGCCGGGCATGAAGTGGTTGCAGATCACCAGCTTGTCGGAATCGGCGGGGATGAACCAGCCCTCCAGCTCGACCCCGTCCATCGATGGGAAGAAGACATCCTGATATTGCATTCCGTATTCGTCGGGTCGCCGCATGACCGGCGTGCGATAGGATTTCGCGAAGAATTCGGCCATTCCCTGCATGGCAGGATCGATCACATGTTCGGTCATTAAAGCTTCCAATCCAGATTGATAAAATCCGCACATATCCACGCAGCAATCTTCCCCGCCTGTGCGACAGGTAAGATATGGTGAACGGATGGCACGGAAGCAAACCGGACCGGCTCCCGCAGGGATCTGGATCGCGCTCTGGCGGCGTATCCGGCGGATTATCGCCGAAAATCGTCGCCAGAGCGCCTCATTTCGGATTCCCGGCCGGTCCGGGCGGCGATGCATGACTTGCCATCTGCGTGGGGTCAAGCCTTGTACGGGGTCCAGGAAAGAGGCGCGCCGTTCGGGTCATACAATTGATATTGAACGGAAACAAACCAGAAGGATGTGCGGGGGCCGTGTCGGCCCCAGCCAGTGCCGGATCGCGATGCCGGAACGGGCGCCTTGGGCGTATTCAGTTGCGGACGACGACCCATGCAGGTCTTGACAGAAAGCGACTCCGCCTCAATAAGTCAATAACTGTTGAGGAATTGACTCGATGGATGAGCGCGAAGCTATCGCGGCCTTTACCGCCATGTCGCAGGAAACACGGCTTCGCATCGTGCGACTGTTGGTTCGGGCCGGGCCGGAAGGCATGGCCGCCGGAGCGATTGGCGACGCCCTGGGCGGCGCCACGACTTCACGGCTGTCTTTCCACCTGACCCATCTCGAACATGCCGGGCTGATTGCCTCCCGACGTGACGGGCGCTTCATCATCTACAGCGCCGTCCAGGCATCACTTGCCGGATTGATCGGCTTTCTGATGCAGGATTGCTGTCAGGGCCGGCCCGAGATCTGCGCCCCCGCCGTCGCGGCGCTGGAATGCGCTTGCGCCCCCCTGACGACCGAAAAGGCCTGACCATGGATGTCATCATCTATCACAATCCCGACTGTGGCACCTCGCGCAACACCTTGGCGATGATCCGCAATGCCGGGATCGAACCGCATGTCGTCGAATACCTGAAAAGCCCGCCATCACGCGGCCTGCTGGAAGGGCTCATCGCCCGCATGGGGATCCCGCCGCGCGATCTGCTACGCCAGAAAGGCACCCCCTTCGACGAACTCGGGCTGGGCGATCCAACCCTGACCGATGCGGCGCTGATTGACGCCATGATGGCGCATCCGATCCTGATCAACCGCCCCATCGTGGTCAGCCCGAACGGCGTACGGCTCTGCCGCCCGTCCGAGACGGTGCTGGATCTGCTGCCGCCGCAACAAGCCACCTTCAGCAAGGAAAACGGTGAACAGGTCGTGGATTCCCACGGCAATCGCACATGCTCAACCTGAACCGGAAATCCTTCATGACAACGTCCAGCCCGGCCCGTCGGCTTTCTTTCCTCGACCGCTACCTGACGCTGTGGATCTTTGCGGCCATGGCGCTTGGCATCCTGCTTGGCACCGTTTTCACCGGCCTGCCGGATGCGCTGAATGCCATGTCGGTCGGCTCGACCAATATTCCCATCGCCATTGGCCTGATCCTGATGATGTATCCGCCGCTGGCCAGGGTGCGATATGAGGAATTGCCCAAGGTCTTTGCCGACAAGCGTGTTCTGGCGCTGTCTCTGGTGCAGAACTGGCTGATCGGCCCGGTGCTGATGTTCGCGCTCGCGGTGATCTTTCTGCGCGATCAGCCGGAATACATGACCGGCCTGATCCTGATCGGCCTTGCCCGCTGCATCGCCATGGTGCTGGTCTGGAACCAGCTGGCGCGCGGAGACAACCAGTATGTCGCGGGCCTCGTGGCCTTCAATTCGATCTTCCAGATCCTGTTCTTCTCGACCTACGCCTGGCTGTTTCTGACCGTATTGCCGCCGCTTTTCGGACTGGAAGGCAGCGTCATCCATGTCAGCTTCTGGACCGTGACCGAGGCGGTGCTGATTTATCTGGGCCTGCCCTTCCTCGCCGGTTATCTGACCCGGCATATCCTGATCGCGCGACGGGGTGCGGATTGGTATGAGAACGTCTTCCTGCCGCGGATCGGCCCGCTGACCCTGCTGGCGCTGCTGTTCACCATCGTCGCAATGTTCAGCCTGAAGGGCGGCGATGTGCTGCGCCTGCCGCTCGATGCTGTCCGCATCGCCGTTCCGCTGGTGCTCTATTTCGCCATTCAATTCATGGTCAGCTTTGCCTTGGGTCGGCTGATCGCAAAGGATTATCCGCGCACCACCGCCATTGCCTTCACGGCGGCGGGCAACAATTTCGAACTGGCAATTGCCGTGGCCATCGCCGCCTATGGGTTGTCCTCGCCGGTCGCCTTCGCCGCTGTCATCGGCCCGCTGGTCGAGGTTCCGGTGCTGATCCTGCTGGTGAATGTCGCCCTGCGGCTGCGCCCCCGCTGGTTTTCCCAGGATGCCGCACTAAAGGAGGCCGAGGCATGATCTCCGGCCTTCTGCAGGCACGACAAGTGCCGGGAAGGGTTCGGGGCTGATTTGTGCCAGGCTGAGCTCTGGTTAACGCCAAGCCGGCGCGTGAACGAACCGGACCCGCCACATTCGACAGCCATTTCCGACCTCATGCCATGCGGCGAGCACTGCCCTGACGCTGTCGTCATGCGACCGTATCTGGCAATGAAGCGGGTCAATTTCGACTGACGGAAGCCCTGCCTTGCAGAATGAAAGGCCAATCTTCCTGAAACGCCATCGGCAGGCGGCCTGTTTGAGCTACGTCAAATGGATTTCGGACGGTTCGGTCTAGAACCGCCAGGTCTTCGGAAGAGGGGCGCCGCATGCAGGAATCCGATATGGCTGGGACGGAAAACCCGATCCCGACCTTCCCGCGCCTTCTGGCGCGGCCGATGGCGGTAGCCCCGCTGATGCCGCTGTCGCTGGCGCTTGGCCGTCTGGCCGGCACGGTAGCCAAGGCCCATCCCGCGATGTTTCGGCGCATGGGCGAATATGCCCGCTCCCGTTTCGAGATCGACCCGACCGATCTGCCCTTCACCATCCTGATCGAGCCGCGGGGCGGAGAGCCAGCGGTGAGCCTGTCGCGCCGCCGGCAGGACTGCGATGCCCGGATTGCCGGGCCGCTGGCGGCGCTGCTCGGGCTGGTGCACGGCGCTTATGACGGGGATGCGCTGTTCTTTTCGCGCGATCTGGTGATCGAGGGCGACACCGCAGCGGTGCTGGCCCTGCGCAACGCCATCGACGCCGCCGAGATCGACCTGACTTCGGAGCTGGCGCAATCGGCCGGGCGGGCCGGCAAGCTAATCCGGCGGCTGGCGGCGTTCGGCGAAAGGCGGAGCGGCGTCGCGCTCAGCCGGCATGAGCAGGAGACCGCCGCATGGTAATGGAAATCGTCTGCCCGGCCGGGACCCCGGCGGCGCTGCGCTCGGCGGTCAAGGCGGGCGCGCATACGGTCTATTGCGGCTTTGCCGATGAAACCAATGCCCGCAATTTTCCCGGCCTGAATTTCGAGCGGGACGAGATGCGCGAAAGCGTCGCCTTTGCCCATGACCATGGCGCGAAAGTGCTGGTCGCGATCAACACCTTCCCGCGTGCCGGCGCCGAGGAGATCTGGCACCGCGCCGTGGCGGATGCCGCCAGCAGCGGCGCCGACGCGGTGATCCTCGCCGATATCGGGCTTCTGGCCCATGCCGCCGAAAACCATCCGGGTCTGCGCCGGCACCTGTCGGTTCAGGCGGCCGCCGCCAATGCCGATGTCATCAACTTCTACGCCGAGACTTTCGGGGTGAAGCGCGTCGTGCTGCCGCGCGTGCTTTCGGTCCCGGAAATCGCCGCGATCAATGCCGAAACCGAGGTCGAGACCGAGGTCTTCGTCTTCGGCGGGCTTTGCGTGATGGCCGAGGGGCGCTGCTCGCTCAGCTCCTATGCCACGGGCAGATCGCCGAATATGAACGGGGTCTGCTCGCCCGCGACCCATGTCGAATATCGCGAGGAAGGCGGCGTTCTGGATGCGCGGCTCGGCGGCTATACCATCCACCGGGTCGGCGCGGGCGAGCCGGCGCCCTATCCGACGCTGTGCAAGGGCTGCTTCACTGCCGGCGACAAGTCCGGGCATCTGTTCGAGGATCCGGTCAGCCTGAACGCCGAAGCGCTGATCCCGCAGCTGGCCAAGGCCGGGGTGCAGGCGCTGAAGATCGAAGGGCGGCAGCGCTCGGCATCTTATGTGGCCCAGGTTGTGCGCAACTTCCGCATGGCCGTCGATGCCGAGGCCGAGGGACGCCCGATGCCCGCAGGACTGCTGGCGCGGCTGTCGGAAGGGCAGGCCACCACCGCAGGCGCTTACAAGAAGACCTGGAGATAGGCATGGAATTGACCGTCGGACCCATCCAGTTCTTCTGGAAAGCCCAGGACTGGGCGGATTTCTATGACCGGCTGGCGGATACGCCGGTTGACCGGGTTTCGCTGGGGGAGCTGGTCTGTTCAAAACGTCTGCCCTTCTTTCAGGACCGCATCCCCGACGCGGTGGCGCGGCTACAGGAGGCCGGTAAAAGCGTCGCGCTGACCAGCCTTGCACTGATCACCCTCAAGCGTGAGCGCAAGCTGACCGCCGAGATGGCTGAAATGGGCGTCGAAATCGAAGTGAACGATCTGACCGCGCTTGCCTATCTGCCCGAAGGCGCAGGGTTTTCGGTCGGCCCGCTGGTCAATGTCTATAACCACGGCACGCTCGCCTGGCTGGCCGGGCGCGGGGCAAACCGGATCTGCCTGCCGCCCGAGCTGCCGCTGGAATCGGTTGCGGCTCTGGCGAAGGCGGGGCGCGATCTTGGCGTGGCCATCGAGGTCTGGGGCCATGGCCGGCTGCCGCTGGCGATATCGGGGCGCTGCTATCACGCGCGGCTCTACAGCCGGCCCAAGGACAATTGCCTTTACGCCTGCGAGGAAGACCCGGACGGGCGGCGCGTCGATACCGTGGACGGCAAGCCGTTTCTGGCAATCAACGGGGTGCAGACGCTGTCCGACAGCCATGCCTGTCTGGCACAGAAGCTTGAGGATCTGCGAGATGCCGGGGTCGCTGCGCTGCGTCTGTCCCCGCAATCGCATGGTTTCATGGAGCTCTGCGCTTCCTGGCGCGAGCTGATCGACGGCGCCATTGACCCTGCCACGCTGACCGGCCGCCTGCTGGCCAGCGAGGGGCCGGATTACCGGCTGAGCGACGGCTTTCTGACCGGGGCGCGCGGGGCGGATTGGTCGGGGGGCTGAGCCCCGGCACTCCTGCCGATAAAAATATCTGGATGGTATTCCTCGGGCCGGAATAAACTGGACCCTATTCGGAGGAGGAATGCGTATGTGCCAAGTATTTGCGGGGCAGGACCCGCTTCGTTATACATCGACCACACGAAGATTGCGGCTGAATGGGCAAAGCACCAGCGTTCGGCTGGAGAACGCATTCTGGGATATTCTCGATCAGATTGCAGAAACGGACAACATTTCAACCCCGGCGTTTATTTCTCGATTGCATTCAGAAGTTCTTGAAACCCGGGGCGAGCCGGTGAATTTCACCTCCCTTTTGCGCACCGCCTGCCTGGTTTTTCTGGCCCGGTCGGGTGCCGGGCAGGTGCAATGCGATCGCCCTGATATGGCGGCGCAATAGCCGCAAGGCCGGTGCGGGCCCGAAAATCGCCTGTAGTAGATCATTACTACCCGGGGTTGGCGGGAATTCACCATTCTGAACTGACAGCAATCAGATCAGAATCATTATCCGCCATGGCCAAACTCATACACAGCATGATCCGCGTTTTTGACGAAGCGCATTCGGTCGATTTCTATTCCCGCGTACTCGGGCTGAAAATCAATGATCGGCTCGATTTCGCGGATTTCACACTTGTCTATCTCGGAAATTCCAAAGCGGAATTCGAGCTGGAACTGACGGTAAATAAGGGCCGCACCAAGCCATATGTTATTGGCGATGGTTATGGTCATCTGGCAGTCTCGGTCGATAATCTCGATGCCGAACATGCCCGGCTGATCGACGAAGGGTTTTCGCCCCGGCAGATCATCGAATTCGGTGCCGAGGGCAAACGCGTCGCCCGCTTTTTCTTCATCGCCGATCCCGATGGCTATCAGATCGAGCTGCTGGAGCGCTCGGGCCGCTTCACCTGAAAATACGCCCGGCGTCCGCGCCCGACGACAAGACTTGGCAGAGGGAGGAAACCATGACCAAGCCATTATCCGCGCAGGGCCTGACCCGGCGCCAGCTGCTCTCGCGCGCCAGCGCGGCCGGGACAGCCTTCGTGATCGGTGCCGGCTTCATCGCCGCGCCCGGTGCCGTCTGGGCTTACGAGACCGCCCATCTCGATCCGGCGGCCTTCGCGTCGCTGGTCCAGATGGCCCGCGACATCTACCCTCATGACCGGATCCCGGATGAAAACTACGCCATCGCCGTCAAGGGCTACGACAGCGCCGAAGCCGCGCCGGAAATCGCCGCCGGAATTGCTGCGCTCGATCAGGCGGCGACGGATCAGGGCTTTGCCTCCTATCTCGATGCCGGCTGGGAACGCGAGCGGGCGCTGATCCTGCGCAGCATCGAGGAAAGCCCATTCTTCCAGCAGATCCGCGCCGGGCTGGTGACCGGGCTTTATAACCAGAAATCCGTCTGGCCGGTCTTCGGCTATGAGGGCGAGAGCTATTCCAAAGGGGGCTATATCGACCGCGGCTTTGACGACATCAACTGGCTCTGAAGGCCAGGCAGGGGAGGAGAAACAATCATGGCTGCATCTTTTGACATGAATGATGACGGCGTCGTGGTGATCATCGGAACCGGCGCCGGCGGCGGGGTTCTGGCCTATGAACTGGCGATGAAGGGCGTGCGCGTCGTCGCGCTTGAGGCTGGCGGGCGCTATCTGCCCGAGGATTACCTCAATGACGAATGGGACAGTTTCGGCCAGCTGGCATGGAACGATCCGCGGAGCACCTCGGGCGACTGGCGTGTCGCCCGAGATTTCCGCAATCTGCCAGCCTGGATCGTCAAGGCGGTCGGCGGCACGTCGATCCACTGGGCGGGCGCCTCGCTGCGCTTTCAGGATCACGAATGGCGGGCTGCCGCGACCTACGGCACGGTGGCCGGGGCCAATCTGCTCGACTGGCCGATCACCGGCGAGGAAATGGCGCCCTGGTATGACAAGGCAGAGGTCAAGCTGGGCGTGACCCGGACCGGCAACCGCCCGGGCCTGCCCGGCAACAACAATTACAAGGTCTTCGAGAAGGGGGCAAAGGCGCTCGGCTATACCAAGGTCCATACCGGGCGCATGGCGATACAGTCGCGCGATGACGGCGATCGCACCCCCTGCCAGCAGACCGGCTTCTGCTTTCAGGGCTGCAAATGGGGGGCAAAATGGTCGGCCGCCTATACCGACATCCCGCAGGCCGAGGCGACAGGCAATCTCGATCTGCGGCCGAATTGCCATGTCGCGCGCATCCTTCATGACGACAAGGGCCGGGTGAGCGGGGTCGAGTATTTCGACGAAGCCGGCAATCTGCGAATGCAGAAGGCCAGGGTTGTCTGCCTTGCCGGCAATTCCATCGAAAGCCCGCGCCTGCTGCTGAACTCGGCCTCGGCAATGTTCCCGGACGGGCTGGCCAATTCCTCGGGTCAGGTCGGGCGCAATTACATGCGCCACGTTACCGGCTCGGTCTATGCAATCTTCGACAAGCCGGTGCGGATGTGGCGCGGCACCACCATGGCCGGAATCATCCAGGACGAGGCCGGCCACGATCCCGCGCGCGGCTTTGTCGGGGGGTATGAGCTGGAAACCCTCAGCCTCGGCCTGCCCTTCATGGCGGCCTTCATGGATCCGGGCAGTTGGGGGCGCGAATTCACCTCGGCGCTCAATGCCTATGAGAACATGGCCGGGATGTGGATCGTCGGCGAGGACATGCCGCAGGAAACCAACCGGGTGACACTGAACCCCGATCTGACCGATCAGCATGGGCTGGCCGTCGCCAATGTGAATTTCAGCGATCATCCCAACGATATCGCCATGCGCCGCCATGCCTATCAGCAGGGGACCAAGGTCTATGAGGCGGTCGGCGCAACCCGGGTCCTGCCGACCCCACCCTATCCCTCGACCCATAATCTCGGCACCAACCGCATGTCGGAAAACCCGCGCGACGGGGTGGTCAACCGCTGGGGGCAGAGCCATGATATCGCCAATCTCTTTGTCTCGGACGGCTCACAATTCACCACCGGCGCGGCCGAGAACCCGACCCTGACCATCGTCGCGCTGGCGATTCGGCAGGCCGATCACATCGCCGCAGAAATGTCGCGCGGCAATCTCTGATCCATCGCTTGCTCGATACGGGCGCGCGCCGGGATGCCGGGGCGCGCCCGTTTTCATGCCAGATCGTCAATGATGTTTATATGTGAACTTGCCAGTTGTATATGAATTGATCTAGCCTGAACCGCAAGGAAGAGGGAGGTCTCCGGTGAGCGATATGCATGAAGAGAGCCAAGGCGCGGCTCAGGATCTGCCGCTGGCCGGTCTGGTCATCGTCGATCTCAGCCAGTTTCTGTCCGGGCCCTACTGCTCGCTGCGCCTGTCCGATCTTGGCGCGCGGGTGATCAAGGTGGAGCGGCCGGGACAGGGCGATCTGGCGCGTCGGCTTTATCTGTCGGATACCGAAATTAGCGGCGACAGCACGATCTTTCACGCCATCAATCGCGGCAAGCAAAGCCTTGCGCTGGATCTGAAGGATCCCGGCGATCTGGCGGCGCTCAGAAGCCTGCTGACCCGGGCCGATGTGGTGATCCAGAATTTCCGACCGGGTGTGGCGGCGCGGATCGGGCTGGACTGGCCGGCGGTGCGGGCGATCAATCCGCGCATCGTCTATGGCTCGATCAGTGGCTATGGCACCGATGGGCCATGGGTTAGCCTGCCCGGGCAGGATCTGCTGGCGCAGGCCCGTTCCGGGCTGATGTGGCTGACCGGCGATGCGGATCAGGGGCCGGTGCCGATGGGGCTGGCGGTTGCCGACATGATGGCGGGGGTAGCGCTCAGCCAGGGCATTCTGGCGGCTCTGGTCGGGCGCGGGGTCTCCGGGCGCGGGCGTTTGGTCGAAACCAGCCTGCTGGAAGCGCTGATCGACCTGCAATTCGAAGTGCTGACCACGTATCTGAACGATGGTCGCCGCCTGCCCAGGCGCGCGGCAAGAAGCAGCGCCCATGCCTATCTGTCGGCGCCTTACGGGGTCTATGCCTGCAAGGATGGCCATCTGGCGCTGGCAATGACACCGCTGCCGGCTCTGTCCGCACTGCTCGGCATGGAGGATCTGACCCGGGGTGAAGGCGATGCGGGCTTTCGGCGCCGCGATGAGATCAAGGCGGCCATCGCCGCGCATCTGGCCGGCGAAAGCGTCGGGCATTGGCTGTCGATCCTGCAGCCCGCCGATATCTGGTGCGCCGAGGTGATGGACTGGCCCGCGCTTCTGGCCAGCGAAGGTTTTGCCCGGCTCGATATGTTGCAACTGGTCAGCCGCGATGATGGCACGCGGATCGAGACGACCCGCACGCCGCTGACTTTCGATGCCCGCCGGCCGGCCTGCGCCGATGCCGCCCCGAAGGTTGGCGCCCATTCGGCACAGATCCGGCAGGAGTTCGGGCTGTGATCCGGCTCAAGGGCATGACCTGGGATCATCCGCGCGGCTATGATCCGATGATCGCGGTCTCGGCAGCATGGGAGGCGGCGGGCCATGCCAGGATCCATTGGGACAAGCGCTCGCTTCAGGATTTCGAGACCTTCCCGGTCGAGGATCTCGCCCGCGAATATGACCTGATCGTCATCGACCACCCCCATGTCGGTCAGATCACCGCCGAGGGCTGCCTGCTGCCGCTGCCCGATGCACCAGAGATTGCCGGCGGAAGTCTCGGGCAATCGGTGCCCAGCTATCATTGGCATGGCCGGCAATGGGCCTGGCCGATCGACGCGGCCGCGCAGGTGCAGGCGATCCGGCCCGATCTGATCGCGGGCGCGCCAGCGGATTGGGCCGGAGTTCTGGACCTCGCCCGGCAAGGCAGGGTGGCGGTCCCGCTGCGCGCGCCCCATGCGCTGATGAGCTTTTTCACCCTGACCGCCAATGCCGGCCATCCCTGCCGCAATGACGGGCCTGGCCCGCTGGCGGACCGGGCGGCCGGCATTGTGGCTCTGGCGCAGCTGGCCGAGCTCTCGGCTCTGGTCGATCCGGTCTGTTTCGATCAGGATCCGATTGCGGTTCTGGAGACGATGGCGGCGGGGCACGCCATTGCCTGCGCACCGCTGATCTATGGCTATGTCAGCTATGCCCGCCGGAACGCGACGGGTGCGCGGCTGAGCTTTCACGATATCCCTGAAACCGCGCCTCGCGCGGGCGTTGGCGGCTCGGCCCTTGGCGGGACCGGGATTGCGGTGTCCGCCGTCACCGCCCATCCCGAGGCCGCCATCGCCTTCGCGCGCCATATCGCCGGACCAGAGGTGCAATGCGGCCTCTACGCTGCCGCAGGCGGGCAGGTCGGCCATGGCGCCGCCTGGCGCGGGCGTGCAGTGGATGAAAAAAATTCCGGCGGCTTCTATTCCGGCACGATGCGCACGCTGGACGCGGCCTGGCTGCGCCCGCGCCATGATGGCTATATGGGCTTTCAGGACGCCGCCTCGCGCCGGATCAGCGCTGCGTTGAGGGATGGCGATTTTGCGAGCGCAATGGACGATCTGGAAGCGCTTTTCGCCGCCAGCTTCCTGTCGGCTCGGACTGATTAGATATTCAACCCCTGCATCCAGTGGATCGGGCCGCGGATAAAACGATCCGGCTCCGATGATTCGTCCAGCGTGAGACCGCCGAGCCTCTTGAGGCGCCCAGCTTCCCTTCCTCTGGCCGAAAGATCGGACCGGGCCAGCCTTCGGCTTGCGGCAACCGCGCGATGCTGCCGCCGGGCAAGGCCCGTTCTTCGGTCCATGAGGAGCCATGGCCCGGGGCACCCTTGATGCAGAACGGCCCATCCCTGTGAGGCCAGCGGCCCCCTATGAAAACGGGGGCCGCAAAGCCCCCGCAATCCTTTCCTGAGATCCCCGGCCTATTCCGCCGGCACCGCCGCCAGATCGCCGGTTTCGGCAATCGGGTGCTTCAACAGCGGCAGCATCTCCTTGGGGCAGACCTGAAGGAAATAGCCCTTCTCGACCTCCCAGTGATCCAGAATGTCCCGGCCCCGGGCCGAGCCGGTTTCCCTGACGTGGCGCTCGATCAGCGATTTCAGCTGATTTTCCCAATAGGCGGCGGTCACCGGGCAGGTCACCAGCGATTCCCGGTTGATGTAATCGCCGGCCACGCCGTCAGGATCGTAGAGATAGGCCATGCCCCCGGTCATGCCAGCGCCGAAATTCGCGCCGATCCGGCCAAGGATCACCGCGACCCCGCCGGTCATGTATTCGCAACCGTTGGAGCCGCAGCCCTCGACCACGACCGAGGCCCCCGAATTGCGGACCGCAAAACGCTCGCCGGCGCGGCCGGCCGCGAACAGATGACCATCGGTTGCGCCGTAAAGCACGGTATTGCCGATGATGACGTTATCGGCCGCGACCAGCGGGCTGACCATCGGCGGGCGCACGACAATCGTGCCGCCCGACAGGCCCTTGCCGACAAAGTCATTGGCATCGCCCGAAACCTCGATCTTCAGGCCCGGCGCTGCAAACGCCCCCAGCGACTGGCCGGCGCTGCCGGTCAGTCGCACGGTCAGGTGATCGGGTTGCAGCTTGTTGCGCATCCCGAAGGTCTGCACGATCATGCTGGATGTGCGCGTGCCAATCGTGCGCAGCGTGTTGCGAACCGCGTAATGCAGCTGCATCTTCTCGCCGGCGCTGAAGAAACGCTCGGCATCGCGGATGATTTCCGCATCCAGCGTGTCCATCACCGCATTGCGCGGCTTGGAGCGATCATAAACGATCTTGTCCGCGCCATCGACGGTGATCAAAAGCGGGTTCAGGTCGAGATCGTCGAGATGCGCCGAGCCGCGCGAAACCTGGGTCAGCAGATCCGCCCGCCCGATCACCTCATCCAGTGACCGCGCCCCGATGCCGGCCAGCACTTCGCGCACTTCGGTCGCATAGAAGGTGATCAGGTTGACCACCTTGTCGGCCGAGCCGTTGAACATGGCACGCAGCTTTTCATCCTGCGTACACACGCCCACCGGGCAGGTGTTCGACTGGCACTGACGCACCATGATGCAGCCCATGGCGATCAGGGCGGCGGTGCCGATGCCGTATTCCTCGGCCCCCATCATCGCGGCCATGACGATATCGCGTCCGGTGCGCAGCCCGCCATCGGTGCGCAGCGTGACCCGCTCGCGCAGATTGTTCATCGCCAGCACCTGATGGGCCTCGGTCAGACCCATTTCCCAGGGCAGGCCCGCGAATTTGATCGAGGTCGCGGGGCTGGCACCTGTGCCGCCATTATGGCCGGAAATCAGGATGATATCGGCCTTGGCCTTGGCCACGCCGGCCGCAATCGTGCCAACGCCGCTGCTGGCCACCAGCTTCACGGTGATCTTGGCGCGCGGGTTGATCTGCTTGAGGTCATAAATCAGCTGCGCCAGATCCTCGATGGAATAGATATCGTGATGCGGCGGCGGCGAGATCAGCGTCACGCCCGGCGTCGAATGGCGCAGCCGCGCGATCAGCGCCGTGACCTTCATCCCCGGAAGCTGGCCGCCCTCGCCGGGCTTGGCCCCCTGCGCGACCTTGATTTCCAGCTCCTCGCAGGAGTTCAGATATTCAGCGGTCACGCCGAACCGGCCCGACGCCACCTGCTTGATCTTGGCGCAGGGGTTATCGCCATTGGGCAGCGGATGGCTATGCGCCGGATCCTCCCCGCCTTCGCCCGAATCGGATTTCGCGCCGATCCGGTTCATGGCGATGTTCAGCGTCATATGCGCCTCGGGCGACAGGGCACCAAGGCTCATCCCCGGTGTGACAAACCGCTTGCGGATCGAGGTGATGCTTTCCACCTCCTCGATCGGGACCGACTTACCCAGCGGCTTGATGTCCAAGAGATCGCGGATATGAATCGGCGGATTGGCCTGCATGGTCCTGGAATATTGCTTCCAGACGTCATAGGATGCCTTTTCGCAGGCCAGTTGCAGCAGCCGCATGGTGTTGGCCTCCCAGGCGTGCTTTTCGCCCGAGCGGCGCAGCTTGTAGAAGCCGCCGACCGGCAGCAGTTCCGCATTGCCGCCAAAGCCCTCGACATGGACCTTTTCCAGCTTGTGCTGGATGCCGTGCAGACCGATGCCGGAAATCCGGCTGTGCATGCCCGGGAAATATTCGTTGACCAATGCGCGGCTGAGGCCCACGGCCTCGAAATTCAGCCCGCCCCGGTAGGACGAAATCACCGAAATCCCCATCTTCGCCATGATCTTGAGCAGGCCCGCATCGACCGCATCGCGGTAGCGGCGCATATTGTCGATCACGCGGCCTTCCAGCAGCCCGCGCTCGATCCGGTCGGCAATGCTGTCCTGCGCCAGATAGGGGTTCACCGTGGTCGCGCCGCAACCGATCAGCACCGCGAAATAATGCGGGTCGATGCATTCGGCGCTGCGGATATTCAGCGAACAGAAGGTGCGCAGCCCCTTGCGGGTCAGCCAGCTGTGCACGGCCGAGGTCGCCAGGATCATCGGCATGCCGATCCGGTTTTCATCGACCAGCTCATCCGAGAGGATCAGGTGGCGCGCCCCCGAACGCACCGCGTCTTCGGCCTCGCCCCGGATCCGGGCCAACGCCTCGCCCAATGCCTCGGGTCCGGCGCCGACCGGGAAGGTGCAGTCGATCCGGGTCGCGGTATCGCCGAACATTTCCATCATCGCGGCAAATTCGCCATTTGCGACAAACGGGGTTTCCAGCAGCAGGATCTCGGTCTGGACCGAGCTTTCATCCAGCACGTTCTTGAGGTTCCCGAAGCGCGTCTTCAGGCTCATCACCCGGGTTTCGCGAAGCGAGTCGATCGGCGGGTTGGTCACCTGGCTGAAATTCTGACGGAAGAAATGGCTCAGCGGGCGATATTGCTTCGACAGCACCGCCGCCGGCGTGTCATCGCCCATCGAGGCCAGCGCTTCCTTGCCGTCCTCCGCCATCGGTGACAGCACGTTTTCCAGATCTTCCAGCGTATAGCCGGCCGCAATCTGCCGGCGGCGCAGTTCTTCGCCATGCAGGGTCTTGCCCTCGGGCAGATCGCGCATCTGCTCGGACAGCTGGGCGACCTTTTCGATCCACTCGCCGAAGGGCTGGCTGGCGGCCAGACGGTTCTTGATATCGGTGTCGTGGTAAAGCTTGCCCTCGTCCATATCGACGCAGATCATCTGCCCCGGACCCAGCGCGCCCTTTTCGACCACCTCTGATTCATTGACCGGCACCATCCCCGCTTCCGAGCCGGCAATCAGCAGCCCCTCTCCGGTGACCACGAAACGCATCGGCCGCAGCCCGTTGCGGTCGAGCCCGCCGCAGACCCAGCGCCCATCGGTCATGGCCAGCGCCGCCGGCCCGTCCCAGGGCTCCATCACCGCGTTGCAATAGGCATACATGTCAGACCAGGCCTTGGGCATGTCGGTCACGGTCTTCGACCAGCTTTCCGGCACCAGCATGGTCTTGGTCATCGGCGCCGAACGACCCGAGCGCACCATGACCTCAAACACCGCATCCAGCGCCGCACTGTCGGAAGACCCGCCCGGGATGATCGGCTTGATATCCTCGGCCATCTCGCCAAAGGCGGATGAGGCCATGCGGATCTCGTGGCTTTTCAGCCAGTTGACATTGCCCTTCAGCGTGTTGATCTCGCCATTATGGGCCAGCATGCGGAAGGGCTGGGCCAGCCACCATTGCGGGAAGGTATTGGTCGAATAGCGCTGGTGATAGATCGCGAAGGCGCTTTCAAAGCGCGGATCCATCAGGTCCGGGTAAAATTCGGCCACGCCCTCGGCCAGCATCATCCCCTTATAGATGATGCTGCGGCAGCTCAGCGAACAGAAATACAGCCCCTGAACCCCGGCCGCCATCGCCGCCTTCTCGATCCGGCGGCGGATGATATACAGCTCGCGCTCGAATTCGACCTGGCTCAGCCCCTTTTCGTTGCGGATCAGGATCTGCTCGATCTCAGGCCGCGTGGCATTGGCCTTTTCGCCCAGCACGGACGTGTTCACCGGCACATGACGCCAGCCATAGATATAATGGCCCATGCGGATGACTTCGGATTCCACAATCGTCCGGCAACGCTCCTGAGCCCCGAAATCGGTGCGCGGCAGGAAGACCTGACCGACCGCGATCAGCTTGTCATGATCGGGCTCATGCCCGGTGCGGCGGATCTGATCGTAGAAGAAGGGCACCGGGATCTGCACATGGATGCCGGCCCCGTCGCCGGTCTTGCCATCGGCATCGACCGCGCCCCGGTGCCAGACCGCTTTCAGCGCGTCGATGCCGTTCTGCACGACCTGTCGCGAGGGCTTGCCGTCGATGGAAACCACGAACCCCACCCCGCAGGAGGAATGCTCGTCCTCCGCCCGGTAGAGGCTGTTTTCGGCCATCCATTCGCGGCGGGCTTCTTCACTGGCTTGCCAATCTTTCATCATGGACCTCTCTGGGCAGCTCCGGCGGCGCATCGGGCCATCCGGTCGGGTTTCGTCTTGGCTTCGCACGATCTGCGCGAAGGCGGTTCTTTTGTCTGCGTTCCGGGCGAGGCCCTCCGAGACGACGCTTCGTCAGCAGGGGATCTGATCATGGGCATGGCACATACCCACCGGCGTCCCAATCGTGCCGAAGTGCGGGAATATCCATCTTCAGCCTGATATCAGCATAGGTGATCGTCGCACCGTGATTGCCGGTCGCCGGATCCAGCCATAAAGGCTTGCGCCTTTGCTTACCCTTGTTGACGGTGCCGCTCTCGATCTCAAAAAAGACGAGCCTGTCGCGATCCGGCGCGAAGCTCCAGCTCAGATCGGCATGCCAGACCCCGCCATTCCGGCGAAAATGACCCGTCGCTGGCTGGTTTTCTCCGCCCGCAGCGCTTGCAAACGTCGTGCTGAATCCTGATGAGGTCTTTTTCGCCGCGCCATACTGATTGACTTCAACTGACCGCAAAGGCCCGTCATCACCCTCTGCCAGACGAAGGAACATGTCATACTCGACCTGACCGCCCGGGGGCGATGCCTCGGCTGCAAGGAAATAGTCGATCCTCTTGCAGGTTGCGTCAGCGCTTTCCACGCGCAGGCGGAACCGGGTCAGGCGAAGATGTTCCTGCCGGCCATCGGCGAGCGTCAGTGCGATATCCATCTCGCCCATGATCGGCTTGTCGTAATCAGGCACCTCAATGACATCCGGGATAAGTGGATAGATCACTGGCGGCGCACAAGCGGCCAGCAGACTTGTGCCCGACAGGGCCAGCGCAATCAGGGCCGCCCTCAAGAAGAAGCGCCTTCTGCTGGCAGGCGCATGACCATCTGCAGGTCGCAATCGAACACCGGCTCGGTCGAACCGAAGCCCGGCTCGCCCGGGAAGGCGAAGGTGACAGGGCTGTCATTGTCTTCGCGGCTCTCGCCGGTCCAGTCGGCTGCGGTCTCGACGCCGCCATAGAAGCGGCCATGCTCGCGGCTGATGAACTGCCGGCCCTTGGACCGGATCAGCTCCTTGCCGTCCTCGGCGAAGACGCTCAGCTCGAACTCGGTCAGCTCCAGCTCGACCCCGTCGATCATCGTGCTCTCGCCGGTCAGGCGATCCTCGCCGATATTGTGCAGCCGCTCGCCGCTGTTCGAGCGGGTCCAGAAATCGAAATCGTCCCGACCCGTGCCGATCAGCGTCGAAAAGGACGCATCATCCTTCGCGCCCGGCTCCAGCTCGTCGCGCAGCCCGGAGCGCAGATTGGTCGATTCCATCCAGCGGGTTTCCTTGTCGATCCGCGACATGAAACGCGCGCCGTCCGTATCGTAGTAAAGCACCCACTGATCGCCCGGCGCATCATTGCTGCACCGGTAATGCTGCCCGACGGCGCAGCCGCGATATTGTACGGTCATTTCCAGCGTGCAGCTTTCGGGCGGGGCGAAGATCCCGGCCTGGGCGGCAGAAAGCGTCAGCCATCCCGCCGCAAGAAGTCCGGCCGCCCGGATCATTCTGCCGCCACCTGTGCGGCGCCGTCCAGATAGGCGGCGATGCTGTCGGCGGCCTCGCGCCCGTCGCGGATCGCCCAGACCACCAGCGAGGCGCCGCGAACGATATCGCCGACCGCGAAGACCCCCGGAAGCGAGGTCTGATGCGTGCCGAAATCGGCCTTGATCGTGCCCCAGCGGGTCACTTCCAGCCCCTCGGCACCCCAAAGCCGGGGCAGCTCTTCAGGCTCGAAACCCAGCGCCTTGATGACCATCTCGGCCGGCTCGTCGTAATCGGCGCCCTCGATCAGCTCGGGCGACTGGCGGCCGGAAACATCGGGCTTGCCCAGACGCATCTTCTGAACCCGGACCGCCGCGATCGGGGCATGTGCGACATTGATATCGGTATGGGGGCCGCTGACCCCTTCGACCGCACCAAGGAATTGCGAAGGCGCGGAAAGCCACAGGAATTCGACGCCTTCCTCTTCGGCATTCTGCACTTCGCGCTGGCTGCCCGGCATGTTGGTGCGGTCACGGCGATAGAGGCATTTGACCGAGGTCGCGCCCTGCCGGATCGCGGTGCGCACGCAGTCCATGGCGGTATCGCCGCCGCCGATGACCAGAACGCGCTTGCCTTGGGCGTTCAGCTCGCCATCCTCGAAATCGGGGATCTCGTCGCCCAGATCGACCCGGTTCGAGGCGGTCAGATAGTCCAGCGCCCGAATCGCGCCGCGCGCATTGGCATTGTCGAGATCAAGATCGCGGGTCTTGTAGACCCCGGTCGCGATCAGCACCGCATCATGCTTGCCACGGATCGCATCAAAGCTGATATCCTCGCCGACATTGGCGTTCAGCACGAATTCGACGCCGCTTTCCTCAAGCTGCGCATTGCGCCGGGTGACGATTTCCTTTTCCAGCTTGAAGCCGGGAATGCCGTAGATCATCAGCCCGCCAGCCCGGTCATGGCGGTCATAGACCGTGACCTGGAACCCCATGCGGCGCAGCCGGTCGGCAGCGGCAAGCCCGCCCGGGCCCGCGCCGATGATGCCAATGGATTCGCCGCGCTCGCGCGCCGGACGGATCGGTTCGACCCAGCCTTCTTCCCAGGCGGTATCGGTGATGTATTTTTCGATCGCACCGATGGTAACGGTGCCGTGGCCCGATTGCTCGATGACGCAATTGCCCTCGCAGAGCCGGTCCTGCGGACAGATCCGGCCACAGATCTCCGGGAAGGTGTTGGTTTCCTGGCTGCGCAGATAGGCCTCGCGCGTCCGGCCTTCGGCGGTCAGGCGCAGCCAGTCGGGAATATTGTTGTGCAGCGGGCAATGGCTCTGGCAATAGGGCACGCCGCACTGGCTGCAGCGGCTGGCCTGTTCCTTCGCCTTGGCATCGGCGAATTCGCGGTAGATCTCGTGGAAATCCTCGCTCCGCTCCGCCGCCGCGCGCTTTTCAGGCATCTCACGCCCGATATTGACGAATTTCAGCATTTTCTGCGTGGCCATATCGCTCCGCCCCTTTTTTCCGCCTCACCCCAGTATAACTGGCGGAAACGCAATAAAAGGCAGAAGGGATGACCTATTTGCACTTTTCTTTCTTTCGGCAGGGCCGTTTCATCCTGCCTTTTGGAAAATTAGGTCAGCATGTGGTATACATCTGAGCTTATCCACCTGAAATCACTGTGAAACAAAATCAGACGGACATCCCTTTATTGGACCATCCCAGCCCAGGCCAGCCCCAGGATCAGCACGCCAAGGATGATGCGATAGATCGCGAAGACCGTGAAACGGTGGGTGCGGATATAATCGAGCAGCCATTTCACCGCGATGAATGCCGTCACGGTGGAGACGATGAAACCGATGGCAAGCCCGGTCCAGTCCTCGGTATTCGCCCCGCTGGCCAGGTTCTCGACCAGCTTGTAGCCGCTGGCCGCATACATGGTGGGGATGCCCACAAGAAACGCGAACTCGGTCGCCGCCGCCCGGTTCGAGGTGCCCAGCAACATGGCAATAAAGATCGTCGTTGCAGATCGCGAGGTGCCCGGGAACATCCCGGCCACCACCTGAGCGATCCCGACCGCAATCGCCACCTTCCAGGTCACCACGACGCTGTCGGGCAGTTTTTCCGCGTATGATTCGGCGACGATCATCCAGATCCCGCCGATGATCAGCGCCCAGGCGATCGGCGTGACGGTCTCGGGCAACTGAAAGCCCATTTTATCCACGACCAGACCCAGCACCGCAGTGACCAGGAAGGCCGCAGTCAGCTTGAGTAGATAATCCCGACTGGCCGGGTTGTTCCAGCCAGTGGCCAGATCGACCAGCCGGCGCCAGTAGATCATGGTCACGGCCAGAATCGCGCCAGCCTGAATGACGATGATGTAAAGGTCAGAGCGGTTCCCCAGCCAATGCTCGGCCAACAGAAGATGGCCGGTGCTGGAAATCGGTAGAAATTCGGTAATGCCCTCGATAATCCCGAAGAGCACATCATTCAGATAAGGCAAACTGAAATTCCTTTGAAAGCGTCAGCGACGCGGCGGGAATCAGCGCGCGCGCAGGTTTTCGGCCGAGGCGGTCATATCCGAATACTGCCCGCCCGGACGGAAGCGCCATAGATATTCATCGACGACGGCTTCCGGCGCAGTTGGCTTGATCCCCAGATCGGCAAGCCCCTTCGCATCGGCAGCGACGACATTGTCTTCGACCAGCATGCGCAGCTGATCGCGGGTCAGGATCCGGTTGGTCACCAGACCGAAGGTCAGGAAGGACAAGCCATCCAGCACACCGGCCTGAATGCCCGCCACCCAGAGCGGCAGGTTGATCACGGGACGGCGCCGGCGGATGGCCTTCATGGTCAGCTGGGCGATCTCGCGCACGCTCATCACTTCGGGTCCGCCAAGCTCATAGATGCCGGGCGCCGCCTGACCCAGAGCCGCCAGCATCGCGGCGTCGGCAACATCCTCGACATAGACCGGCTGCATCCTGGTGTCGCCGCCGGAAATCGGCAGGCAACCGAAAAGCCCGGCCAGCGTGGCAAAGCGCCCGAACAGCCCGTCATCGGGGCCGAAAATCGCCGCGGGGCGCAGAATAACCGCATCCGGGCGCTGCTTAAGGATGGCCGCTTCGCCGCGTCCCTTGCTCGACAGGTAATTGCTGGCCGAATCGGCATTGGCGCCAAGCGCGGAAATATGCACCACCCGGTCCACGCCCGCCTCAGCCGAGATCCGGCCAATCCGTTCGGCACCCTCGACATGGACCGCGTCAAAACGGTTGCGGCCTTCGTTCACGATGACACCGACGCAATTGATCACCACTTCGGCATCGGCCATCGCGGCGCGCACCGAAAGGTCGTCGCGGATATTGCAGGGCACCGGCTCGACCTGGCCGACCGCGCCATAGGTGCGCACGAACAGCGCTTCACTGGGACGGCGGACGGCAACGCGAACGCGCCAGCCCTTCCGGGCCATGCGACGCGCGATCTGACGTCCGACAAAACCCGAGCCGCCATAGATGGTGACGATTTTCGACATGAGCTGGCCCTCTCTCGCGTGGCTTTGCCTAGCTGATAGCGCGCCCGGCCCGGGCCGGCAAGCTCCAGACCGGATGTTGGTACGCATCGCATCCACATGGCGACGGACTTCCGCGCAGATTTTTCGAAAATCCCCGTTGACACCCCCGAGCAGTCGGACTAATCACCCGCCTCACGACACCTGCCCAGGTGGCGGAATTGGTAGACGCGCACGGTTCAGGTCCGTGTGCCGCAAGGCGTTGAAGTTCGAGTCTTCTCCTGGGCACCATCGTGACTTGATAAGGCCCTGCTTTTGCAGGGCTTTTTCATTTTTCAACACACAATTTTCACCGTGGCTTCCATCGTTGCGACGGCGCATAGCAGCGAAGTGCATTGTATATCAGACCGTATCGGGCCCCAAGACAATCCTCACACAGATCGAGACCACCCTGAGCTACCTGCACGCGGACCTGCAGACCAAGGAACACGCGCAGGAGAGAGCAGCCCCGGCCACAATCAGGCCGCATGACGATTACCTGGACACCAGATTTGACAGCAGCTCCGGCAAAAGCAGGGTCTGGAGCGGTCACTTCTGACACTCGTGATGTTGGACCTGCCCGTGCCGGATCTCTCGACATTCTCACGCCTCGGGACGGGTCTG
>JBKEBH010000062.1:0-9298 GCA_047973065.1 Paracoccus sp. (in: a-proteobacteria)
TCAGGGCGATCTTGGCTGCCTTGGCTGCAGTCCTCGGTTGGCTGATCGCGCACCTGACCTTGTCGAAAACCCGAAATCAAGGTGCTCAGCCGGCCTGAAGGCGTTGTTCAAAGCCGACTATTTATATGCTCGGGACGAATTTGAGATGCTTGGACTTGTTTCTGTTATCATTACATCAGGCACCGCGCTCTGGATCGCTTACAACGTTTATCCCATCCAGAAGAAGCGAGATCGTGAACTGAAGCTTCAGGAAGAAAAGGCGGCAGTATATCGCGATTTTCTGACCGCAGCGAACGATTATTATGAGGGGCTGAAGAAGAGCTTTCGTGACAAGGTCGTGGATGCGCTCGATGCCGAATATCAGGCTCTTTTGAAGGCGCAGGCAGCGCTTACGCTTTATGCGCCGCCGAAGGTGGTTGCGGAATGCAAATCCTGCACAGCGGCTTTTTTCGAATATCGGCACCATCTCCGTGTGGAAAGGGGGATTGGCGCGCTGAAACAGGATCTGACCGCAAAAAATCGAGGTCACGCCTATCATTTGGCCGAGACTACCAGAAACAAGGCGCTTGTTACCATGCGGACCGATATATGGGGCTGCTCTGAACAAGAGGCATGTAACGCGGTTGCCGGCATTTATCCGAAAGACGATGCAATGGGTCAGCAGCCATAGGGCATATGCTTGCATCGCGGCGGTAGGGCGCCGATCTCGCCCCCCGCGACCTGCGCAGGCTTCTTCCAGTACGCCCGGCGCGCGCCCGGTGACATACCCGATATCGGCGGTGGAATGCCGCGCCGATCTGATCCTTCGAGCCTTATGAAAAACACTCGCCCCATCCCATCTTCCGCGCATCATTGGGAGAAATCCTGCCGACGCTCAGTCATGTTTTGCCCATAGCTTCGAGCTGGCTTCGTGTTTTCGAGGCGTGGTGATAATCTGATTGTCTGCTTCGCGTTTCGTGGCCCATTCGCTTTGGATGCAGCGCGGAATGCGGGGGCCGCGATCAGGCCAGGCCGACGGCTGCCGTGATCGAGCGGCGGTATTTTCGGGAGATCGCCATGTCATCCGTCTTCGCACAATATTTCCCGCTCGCCATAGGTGTCGCCATCAATCCCATGTCGATCATTGCCATCGTTATTCTGTGTATCATCGGAAAGGCAAAGGCCGAGGGCACGGTATTCGTCGTCGGATGGTTCCTGTCGATCATCGGCTTCATGGTTCTGACGGTTCTATTGGGAAATGGCGCGGCGTCCGGCGCTGTAAAGGACACCACTATCCTCAGGACCATCCTGCAATTCGCCTTTATTTTCCTTCTGCTCTGGCTGGCATGGAGAAACTGGATAAGCCGCCCCCGCAAAAGCGAGCAGATCACCGAGCCCAAGTAGATCGCCAGGCTATCGCAGATGTTGGTGCCCGCTGTTTTTGGGATTGCCGCCTTCTTTGCCCTCGTGAACGCCAAGAATCTGCCGATCAGAGCTGGGGCAAGGGCCTTGTCGATGCCGCCATATTCGCGGCCATTGGCAGTCTGGGCGTTGTCCTGCCCTGGCTGATTGGCGGCGAGAAGATGAATCCCATGCTCGAACGCATGCGCGACTGGCTCTACCAACACAATAACATCATCATGGCGGTGCTTTTCGGTTTTCTCGGGGTGAATGCGCTTGGCGGTGCGGTGGCGATGCTTGTCCGATGGTGATCGCCGCCTGCAGATTGCCGCCTAAAGGCCGATCGTCACCACCGAGGGCCGGCGCGCACCCCGGAACGGGCCATCGCCCGCCGCCTCGATCCGGGCAATCGCATGGCCGATATCTTCGTGAATGACCCGCATCTGCCAGGCGGTGGCGTGGACCATGCGCCCGTCGCCGCAGGCCATGGCGACATGGCCGGGCCAGAACAGCAGATCGCCGCGATGGATTTCATCGACCGGCTTGAAGGCGGCTTCCTGAAGGTCGGCATCCCCCGGACAGGCCAGCCCGCAGCCATGCAGCGCCGCCTGCATCAGCCCTGAACAGTCGATCCCGCCCCGGCTGTTTCCGCCCCACAGATAAGGCGTGCCCATGAGGCTTTCGGCCAGCTCGACCGAATCGGCGGCGAAGCGGTCGGAAATCGCCTGCACCGGCACCCAGCCGCCCTGCGCCAGACGCGCAAAGCTGCCCTGAATTTCGACCACCGACAGGCGGGCATTCAGCGAGAGGCTGGCGAGCTCGCGCAGCTTTATGTCGGGTTCGGGATAGATATGCGTTGCCGGGGCGCTGACCCGGTGGGTGATCTGCGGTATTTCGCGGCTGAGATCGGCTTCCTCGACCCATCCGACATAGCCGTCACGCGCCGCCTGCACGAAGGCCCAACCGTCGCGGGTCTCGATCACCGTCACATCGGCGCCGAAATTCAGTTGCCGGTCGCGCGGCCCGTCCGGGCGGACCAGCAGCTCTGCCAGCGGGGCGGTAATGCGAGCCCGAAAACCGTCGGTATAGCCGGGACGATCCAATACGCCGCGCAGGGAAGACAGCGCCACGCGTTCGGTGGCGGGGGTCAGGCGACGATCGCTCATGATGCCACCAGTCCGGGCAGCGCCGTCAGCAGCGCCCGCGCGCCCTGCCCGGTGCCGCCCTTGGTGCGTCCGGGCGCGGGCTTGGGCTGCCAGCCATAGATGTCGAAATGCGCATAGCGCCCGGCGCCGTCCGCGAAACGGCGCAGGAACAGCGCGGCGGTGATCGAACCGGCCATGCCGCCGCCCGGTGCATTGTCGAGATCGGCAATCCCCGGCTCGATCAGGTCTTCATAAGGATCCCAGAACGGCATGCGCCACAGCGGATCCCAGCCCGCCAGCCCGGCCTGCTGGATCGCCGCCGCCGCGGCATCGTCATCGCAATAGAAGGGCGGCAGTTCGGGCCCAAGCGCGACCCGCGCCGCGCCGGTCAGCGTTGCCATGGAAATCAGCCAGTCGGGCCTGTCTTCGGCGGCGTAGGCCAGAGCATCGGCCAGCACCAGCCGGCCCTCGGCATCGGTATTGTTGATCTCGACCGTCAGGCCCTTGCGGCTGGTCAGGATATCGCCGGGACGGAAGGCGTTGCCGGCAATGGCGTTCTCGACCGCCGGGATCAGCAGGCGCAGGCGCAGGCCATCGGCTGTCCCGGTTTCGACCAGCATCTGCGCCAGACCCAGCACAGTTGCCGCCCCGCCCATATCCTTCTTCATCAGCCCCATGCTGGAAGCCGGCTTGATGTCGAGCCCGCCGGTATCAAAGCAGACCCCCTTGCCGACCAGCACCAGTGCGGGGCCAGCCGCGCCCCGGGTCAGCTCGATCAGGCGCGGTGCCTCGGTGCCGGCCCGACCGACGGCATGGATCAGCGGGAAGTTCTGATCGAGCAGCGCCTGACCTTTGATCACCCGGATGTCGAAACCGCCGCGCACCGCCAGATCGCGGGCAGCGCCTTCCAGCGCCGCCGGACCCATGTCATTGGCCGGGATATTGATCAGATCGCGGGTCAGGAACTCGCCCCGCGCCATGGCGATCAGCCGGGGGCCATCGACGCCCTCGGGCAGGACCAGACGGGCTTTCGCGCCTTCGGCCTTGCGGTAGCGGTCGAATTTGTATTGCGCCAGCAGCCAGCCGAAGGCGGCCTCGGCCGGGTCGATGCCCTTCGGCCAGTTTGCCACCTGCCAACCGCCTTCGGGCAGGCCAGAGGCCGCCCGTGCCAGCACAAACCGACCATGCCGGGACGCGCCAGCGGCATCGCCAAGCCCGAACAGCGCCCCGGCAGTTCCGCCGACCCCGTCGGGCAACAACCCGATCTGACCGGCCTTCCCCTGAAAGCCGCAGACCGCCAGCCAGTCGCGCTGCGGCCCATCAAGCCCAAGCGCAGGATCTTCCTGCCAATCCGGCCCGGTCAGCCAAAGCGGACGGGCACCGTCTGCGGTAGCAAATTCTGGTGTCATGTCACGGCTCCACAATCTGTCTTGGGCGCAACATGTCACCGCAGGCGAAGCACCGCAACAGGCGAGCGGTCCTGACTGTCGGGCTGGGTTTTATGGCCACCCGGGTCACATTACCCTGACCCGGTCCCGGAGGCCGCGCTGTGACAGATCGGCGACGCGGCGTGCCCGGGCCAGAACCGCCCTCAGCGCGGGCTGATCGCCGCGCCGGGCGCAATCGGCCATATCCGCCGAAACCTCTGCCAGCGACACCAGCCCGACCTGACCGGCCAGACGCGACAAGCGCTGCGCCTGCCAGGTGACCCGAGCCATATCCCCCGATGTCACGTCGCAGCACAGGCCCCGGACGGCCTGCATCATCTGTTCCAGCGCCAGCCCGATGATTCCACCTGCCGCCGCATTTCCCATTTCATTGACGATATGCTGCACATATCGCGGATCGAGCCGCACATCCTCAGCCGGATCCAGAGGCGCAATCTTCGCCATCATCCCACTCCACACCATGTTCGTGTCCCCACACGTGAGGTCAAGATGATGTGCACAGGTTACGATTTCCTTTCCCGCAGGCAGAAAATTCGCTCGAATTGGAGGCAATACCAGCCTATCAGGATAAGGACTGAAAGGGTTTACCGATGCACAATGCCAAGCTCTTGCCGCAATATCTGGTCAGCCGCTATAATGGCTGGCACGCGACGAGTTTTGCCGAGAACCGGGCCTGGTATGGCCGCCTTGCCGAGGACGGGCAGCATCCCCGGGCCATGGTGATTTCCTGCTGCGATTCGCGCGTGCATGTCACCTCGATCTTCGGGGCCGATACCGGCGAATTCTTCATCCATCGCAATATCGCCAATCTTGTGCCGCCCTATAACCCGGACGGCCAGCAGCATGGTACCTCTGCAGCGGTCGAATATGCTGTCCTGAACCTCAAGGTCGCGCATCTGATCGTCATGGGTCACACCAAATGCGGCGGCGTTGCCGGCTGCCATGCCATGTGTTCGGGCCACGCCCCGGAGCTGGAGGAAGAATCCAGCTTTGTCGGTCGCTGGATGGACATCCTGCGTCCGGGCTATGACCGGATCTCGACCCTGCCCGATCCCGAACAGATCCCGGCGCTGGAACGTGAGGCGGTAATGATCTCGCTGGAAAATCTGATGGGCTTTCCCTTCATCCGCGAGGCGGTCGAAAGCGAGCGCATGACCCTTCATGGCCTGATCCACGATATCGGCGATGGCACGCTGTTCCAGTATGACGGCGCTGGCGGGCAATTCGTGCGGGTCTGAACCGGCCCTTTCCCGCCCCGCCCGGTGCGGGCTATGTTCAGGATCAATTCCAGCCGGCGGAGGGCGAGATGACGGAACCCGGGAAGATCGAGGTGGTGGCCCCGAACCTCAAGCGTAATCTGTCGGGCGTCACGGCGACCGTGGTGCGGCTGATCCCGGTTCAGGCGCGGATGATCGCCATCGCCACCACCGGCCCCGGCCTGCCCGAGGATCTGCCCCATATCAGCCTGTGGCAGGCCGCCAGTCTGCCCCGGGACCGCTGGCGGGTCTGGCATGCGCGGCGCAATACCGAAATGGCGCTCGGGCTGATCTATCGCCATCTGCTGCGGCGGCGATACAAGCTGCTGTTCACCTCGGCGGCGCAGCGCCATCATAGCGGCTTCACCAAATGGCTGATCCGCCAGCAGGATGCACTGATCGCGACCTCGGCCCAGGCCGCGTCCGATCTGGAGCGGCCGGCCAGGGTCATCATGCACGGTGTCGATACGCAGATCTTCCATCCGGCTTCTGACAAGCGGGCTTTGCGGGGTGAGCTGGGCCTCGACCCCGACGCGGTGCTGATCGGCTGTTTCGGGCGGGTGCGCGCCCAGAAGGGCGTGGATCTGCTGGTCGAAAGTGCGCTGGAGCTGTTCGCCAACCATCCCGATGCCCAGCTGATTTTCACCGGCCGGATCACCCGCGACAATCAGGAATTCGTCGATGGGCTTAAGGCGAAAATCGACGCGGCCGGCTTGACCGGGCGCATCCGCTTTCTGAGCGAATTGCCCTGGGAAGACGTGGTGCGCCATTATCAGGCACTGGATCTGTTCGCGGCACCGGCCCGTTGGGAAGGCTTCGGGCTGACGCCGCTGGAGGCCATGGCCTGCGGCGTGCCGGTGGTTGCGGCCCGGGTCGGTGCGTTTGAAACGCTGATCCGCGACGGCGAGACCGGATCGCTGGTCCCGCCGGACGATCAGGCAGCGCTGACCGAGGCGCTGCGTCACTGGCTGGACGATCCCGCTGCCCGCGAAGCGGCGGGCCGTGCGGCACTGGCCCATGTCACCTGCAACCATGCCATCGAGGGCGAGGCACGCGCCATTGTCGAAGTTTACCGCGGCCTGTTGTCATGACGCCCCTGCGCTTCTTCACCGCGCGGCTGATGCGCAATGAAGACATGCTGGCCAGCCTTTCCGTCCCGCAATCCGAGCTGCTGGCGGTGCTGAGCGGCAAAAGCGTCGCCCTGATCGGCAATGCCCGCGCGCTGGCGCAGGGCACCAGCGGCGCCGAGATCAACGCTCATGATCTGGTGATCCGCATCAATCTGGCACCGATGACGGGGCCGCAAAGCCATGGCACCCGCACCGACTGGCTGGGCCTCGCCGTCCGGCTGCGCGGGGCTGAGCGCGCCCGGATCAATCCGGGCCGGATCCTGTGGATGTCGCATAAGCGCAAGCGGCTGGATTATGCGAGCGCCCAATCGCCGGGTTTCTACCTGCATCCGCTGGATGATCATGCGGCGCTGAAGGCCGAGATCGGCGCGCCGCCCACCACCGGCGCCATGCTGATCGATCTGCTGCTGTGCTCAGATCTGGCCCGGCTCGATCTTTACGGCTTTGATTTCTTCGCCTCGAAATCGCTGTCGGGCGGACGCTCGGCCGAGCAGGTGCCGCATGACTTCAACGCCGAAGCCGTCTGGGTCGAAGCCCGCGCCAAGGCCGACCCGCGCCTGCATCTGCATCGGCCGGGATGATCCAGGTCGCAATCCCCTGAGATATCGCCGCTCCACCCGGCTGTCACGTGAGCGGTGACATTTGGATTGAACATTGACCATTTTCACGGCTCATATTTTTCAATGGGTTACGTGGAGGCGGTGACACATGGTTTGATACATTTCAGCCTAATTGGGGCAGTATCGCCTGCTGCGGCATGCATCAGGCCAGAAAATATCCAATAAAATCAATCGGATAAAGCCGAAGTCGTGGGCTGTTTTGCCCACGACCGTAACCTGTTCAGTTTACAGTTTACCCGTTCACATGTCCCACTTTGCGAAGGAGTTCAGATCACCCTCAACCCATCGTGACATATTCGCGTAGCTTCTCTTGAAATAGTCTTTCGGACGGTTTGGATGACCGGATTGTCGATCCACAATCGACATGAAGTCGAGCATTCCGACTGCCGCAATCTCATGAAGCTCATACCCTTGTATGCGCCCGTTCTCGGCATCTATGGCAGTTTCAGGGTGTTTCTTGACTGCATCCATCACCCTGATCAGCACGTGAAGAACCGCTGACTGGCAGAAGACCGCATAGTCTTCTTTCGAGAACTCGCCCCTAGTCAGGTTATCACCGCGACCGACCAGCCAATCAATGGACACGCTCATACCATCGGCAATGCCGATGAGCGCATCCACACCTGGGCGCTGCGGGTCTTTGAGGTTCATATAGTTTTCAAGTGATCTCTTCGGCAAGCGGCACCGCTCCGCCATCTCATGGATGGTAAGCCCACGCTCCGCTTGGAGCGCACGGAGTCTCTCCGCCACGTCGGTCGATTTCACTGCGTCAGCCACTGACGACACCCCTTTAGGTGCGATATATACCTTATTGGGTTCTATTAAGCACCCGATGAGGGAACTTTGTCACCTTCTAACACCCAATTACGTGACGATAAAGCGCGATACTTGACAGTCCGCGTGGCTTTCCTCTCTCGGGGCACATCGTTGCATGCTTGGTGTGGGGCGAACGGCATCGCTATGCAGAATGCCCGCGCTGCCCTGCTAGGCCTATGGCGTGGCCCCAAAGCCGCCGCCATGGTTGCAAGAATCGTAGAAGCTGCGGCGGGCGGGCCTGATGACCATGCTTCGCAGTAGCGATCTGATTGGTATAGCGGGGCTTCCCACCTCTCGAATGGGGGTGTGGAAGTGGTTGATTCGCCATAAATTCCACTGATTGAAAGTGGCAACGGCTACTCATTCCACTTGAGCGATCTACCTAATCAGGTGCGCCTCACCTTTCTCGCCCGCCGTGCGGAAACGATGGGCCTGCCGATGGGCACCCATGATGATGCCGCGCATCTGGCGCTGGCGGCGAAGCCGGTGACGATCCAGAACACCGCCTATGTCCGCGCAGAAACCATGATGTTCATCGCGAGGCATGAACGGGGTTGCCTGAAATGGGGCCAAATCGCGGGCCTTCTAAAGGCAGAGGCGGCGAAATCCGACATCGCTATTCTCGCCCCGTCGTATGCGACCAAACGCCGTTGGGATGCCCTGATCGCGGGTGTGGACACCGTAAACTGGGCACCGGCTCTGGCCCCGAAATATCAGGGCTGCACCGCCATGGCGGAGCTTTCGCCCGAGGCGTGGGCCGAGTTTGAGACGCTGCTTGGCCTCGCTGGTAAGAATGGCACGGGTTGGCCATTGAAAGAGGCGTGGCGGCGGATTGAGGATCAGAAGGCCGCACGAGGTTGGATATGGCCCGACTATCGCACGGTGATGCGCCGATGGGATGCGCTGGACGAGGTCCGCAAACGCGTCCTGCGTATGGGCGTGGACGAGGCTGCGAAATCCTTGATCCAGTATCAGCCGCGCACCGTCGAAGGCCTGTTTGCCATGCAGCAGGTCGAACTGGATGGCCGCGAATTCAAGGTCAAGGTTCGGTTCCGGGATGGCAAGATCGGCTGTCCGTGGGTGATCGTCTATACTGATCGCGCGTCATCACGCATCGTTGGCTATGCCGTTTCAGATTCAGAGAACGAGGAAGCCTCCGTAGAGGCCACCAATATGATGTGTGATGAGAACGGCATTCCAGATCTAGTCTATACCGATAATGGATCAGCCTTCAACGGCAAGCGGATGGCTGGTGGGCTTAACCCTTTGATCCGACGCAAGGAAACGCGTTTATCCGATTGGGAGGTGCCAGGTGTCCTGAAACTCTATGGAATCGGGCTCCAAAATGCAGGTCCGCGTAAAGCCCGCTCGAAGCTATCAGAAAGGCGTTGTTGCATACGTCCTTTCCGGGCAGGATTCACACGGCGAATCCATGGGTTTAATGGTCTGTCATGACCCGACCTGACCCTGCCCGCTATCGCACGACGAACTGGAAGTCTTACA
>JBKEBH010000065.1:0-4685 GCA_047973065.1 Paracoccus sp. (in: a-proteobacteria)
TGTAAGACTTCCAGTTCGTCGTGCGATAGCGGGCAGGGTCAGGTCGGGTCATGACAGACCATTAAACCCATGGATTCGCCGTGTGAATCCTGCCCGGAAAGGACGTATGCAACAACGCCGAGCGGGTCGCCAATTGGTTCCCCGACAGCGACAAGCACGGCCCGCATTACGGCGAGATCCTGGCGCATGGCCGGCGCGATCCGGCCGGCGCGGCGAGTGAGCTGCAAAGCCTCGCGCTGGCAACCGATCAACCGGGACTGGTCCGCGCCACTGCGCTGTGATTGCTGGAACAGGCCGCGGACGGCGTACAGGCGGAGGAGCTGGCGACGCCACGGCAGGACCCGGATCCGGCGGTGCGCAGCGCTGCTGTCCGGGTGCAGGATAATCGCGCGCTCACCGCCGGCGCGCAGGCACTTCTCGTGGCGCTTCAGGATCCGTCGCGCTCAGTGCGGATCGCGGCGGCACAGGCGATGCTAAGCCTGCCGACCGCCCATCTGCCAGACCGTTTTGCAAAGGCGATGCGCAGCGCATATGGCGAATGGCAAGCTGCTCTTGCCGCCCGGCTCGATTATCCCGAAACCCATCTTCAACTGGCCGGCACCGCGCTGACCATGCGCAGTTTCCCAGCTGCAGCCGCAGCCGTTGCCTTTGCCAAGGTCACACGGCTTGATCCGCAACAGGTTGATGCCCGGGTCATGCGCATTCGAATTGCTGCGAGCCTGGAGGGCAGGAACGAAGCCGAAAACCTGCTGAAGCAGGCAATCGCGGCGAACCCGACCGCGCAGCCCTTGTAAATGATGCAGACCAAGTTTGCAGCCAAAGCCAACACCCAGGAGCCGCCGCAGTGAATAATTGCGACCGGCCTCTACCGCCTCAGCGCATGATCGGCCGACAGTGCGCCGCCGCCTAGAAAGATCGGGACTGCCAGAACCGCCAGCCACAGCAGACGCGGCGGGATTGCCTCCATCGGGGAGACAGCATGGCCGAAAATATCGGTCAGGGTCATCACCGCGATGAAGCCCATCATCGCCAGCGCCGAAAGGTGCGAGAAAAGGCCGATCAGGATCAGCGCCGGCAGGGCCAGTTCCGCCAGCGTCCCGAACCAGACGATCAGATGCGCCCAGAAAGGCATGGCAGAGGGGTCATAGCCATGGGCTTCGGCCAGTTTCGGCAGGATCTGCACATAAGCGCCGGCACTCAGGCTCAGCCCGTCCAGCTTGGTCAGGGCCGAGCGCCAGAAGAAGGGGCCAAGCGCCGCCACAAAGCCCAGCCGGGCGATCAGCGGCAGTATCAGCGGCGCCTGCCGGTCGAGCGCTTCGAAAACTGCGGTCAGGCGCTGCTTCATGATGTTTCCTCTGCCGCGAATGCGTGATGGTGCAGCAGGAAGGTCAGGATCGCGGCGGGGTCCTGAGCTTCCTGACCGTCGAGGGCATTGCCGAGCGGCGTGCCTTGCCCTAACCGGGTCAGGGCAGCGATGGTGCCGATCGGCGCGGCTTGCAGGCTCAGGGCCATGGCCGGGCGGGTGATCACGATCTCGCCGGTTTCCGGGGCCTCGCCCGCCGGCAGGCCAAGCGCATGGGCGCGGATGCGCAGCAGCGGCCAACGGGTTACGAAGAACCGCGTCGAAGGGTGCAGTCTGGGGCGCCAATCCGCCAGCGCCTCCGGCGGCATGGCGGCGATGGCGCGCGGATCGAGGGGCGCGGCATCGCGGGCATTGATGCTGGCCCGGCACAGCTGTTCCAGCCGGGCGATACCCGGCAGATAGGCCAGGCTTGCGGCCGGGCCGAAGCTGGCGAGCCAGTCGGGGAAATCTTCGCCCCATTCGGCCAGAACCGGGGTTTGGGGCGGGTGATCGGTGATGAAGATCCGGGCCGCCGCCAGCATGAATTCGCGCCCGACCAGGCTGGTGACCACCGGGAAATTATCCGAGAGCGCCTCGCAAAGCGCGACCGCGACATTGTTGCGATAAACCGCAAAGCGCCGGGCCGCATCGCCGCCCTGCGGCAGGCGCAGCCCATCGGGGTCCGGGGTCTCGGGCGACAGCAGGGCGCGGGCGAAGGGCGTCATGCGGCGGCCCTTGCCTCAAGGATCACGCTTGCCCGGGCGGCCTCCTGCGCCAGAACGGCAAATTCGGGGATGTCATTGTCCCATTCGATCAGCGTCGGCACCCGGCCGATGCGGGCGATGACATCGGCGTAAAGCGCCCAGACCGGATCGGGCACCGGGCGCGAATGGGAATCGATCAGCAGCGCGGCTTCCGCAGCGTCGTGATCGGGGCCGGCCAGATGGATCTCCCCGACCTTATCGAGCGAAAACGCGGCGATATAGGCTTCTGCCGAGGTCTCAAGATTATTGGCCGAGATGAAGACATTCGCCACATCGAGCAGCAGCCCGCAGCCGGTGCGGCGGCTGACTTCGGTCAGGAAATCGGGCTCGGACCAAGTGCTTTCGGCGAAGGCCAGATAGCTGGAAGGGTTTTCCAGCAGCATCTGCCGCCCCAGCCGGTCCTGCACTTGCGCGACATGGGCAGAGACCAGATCCAGCGTCGCCTGATTATAGGGCAAGGGCAGCAGGTCGTTGAAATAGGCGCCTTCATGGGTGGACCAGGCGAGATGTTCGGAAAAGCTGGCCGGGTTCACCGTCTCGACCAGACGGGCGACGCGCTCCAGATGGTTGGTGTCGAGCCTCTCGGCGCCGCCGATCGACATGCCGACGCCGTGGACAGAGATCGGAAAACGCTCGGCCATCTGCGCCAGCAGCGCCATGCGCGGCCCACCGTCCAGCAAATAGTTTTCGGCGTGAATCTCCAGCCAGGCGACTGGGCCGGGATCGGCCAGCAGATCGGGGGCATGGGCGGATTTGAAGCCGATACCGGCGGAAGAAGGCAGGGTCATGGTGGGCTCCGGGATTTTGGGATGACGTGGAGCATTACCGCCCCACGTCATCAGAGGCAGTGCAGCGATCAGCTTTTGGGCAGGTCGCGGTCAAGCGCTTCGAGCGAGCCCATGCGGGCCATGCCGTCTTCCATTGCCGGCAGTTCCATGGTGGCGCAGGTGCCGGCCGGGACCAGTTTCCAGGCATTGCCCTGATAATCCACCTTCGAGGTGCCCGCGCAGGTCGTGCCTGCACCGGCCGCGCAGTCGTTTTCGCCGGCCATGGCGACGCCATAGCATTTTTCCATCTTGCCCATATCGTCCTTCTTCATGCTGTCGGCATGGGCAGCGAAGGAAGCGGCGGTCAGGGCGGCAGCGCTCAGCATCATGTATTTGGCGTTCATGTCAGTGTCCTTTTCCTGTTGGGAAGCCTGAACCGGCTTCATTCGGATTACGTTGATGCGGGTGGCTTTGTTACACGCAAAAAATGAAAAATTTCTTACCATATGCTGTAACAAAGCGGCATAATACTGCGTAAGTTAGGCGAATGATGGATGATGTCGCGGTTGAAACCCTGATGCGAGCGGGTCTGTCGGGCGATGCGGCGGCCTATCGCCGCTGTCTGACAGAACTGGCGCCCGGCTTGCGGCGCATGGCCTATACGGCCCTGCCCGAACATGCGCGTCATCTGGCTGAGGACGTGGTGCAGGAGACATTGCTGGTGGTGCATATGAAGCGCGGAAGCTGGGACCAAAGCCGCCCGCTGATGGCCTGGATCCGGGTCATCCTGCGGCACAAGGCCATCGACATGCTGCGCCGGCAAAAGGGGGGCGTGCATGTCCCGGTCGAGGACATGGCCGAGAGCCTGCCCGATCAGGCTTCGAGCGATCCCCTGTCGGGGCATCTGCTCGATCAGCTGATGGACCGGCTGCCCGCGCGCGATGCCGCGCTGATCCGCGCCCATGCCCTGCAGGGCCATGACGAGGCCGAAATCCGCAGCACATTCGGTCTGACCCCCGGCGCACTCAGGGTTGCCCTGCACCGCGCGCTTGGACGGCTTCGGGCTGCGGCGCAGAAGGAGAGTGAAGAATGAAGACCGAGAACCTGATTGCCGCATTGGCCGCCGATCCGACCGTCAGCCAACCGCGTCCGGCCCTGCGCATCGCTGCGGGGGGGCTGGTCTCGCTTTTGGCGCTGCTGGCTTTCTGGCATCTGCGCCCCGATCTGGCCCGGGTGCTGTCCGAGCCTCTGGTCTTGGCGAAATTCCTGCTGCCGTTGTCGCTGGCCACGATCCTCTGGACGCTGCGGCCCCAGCAGCCAGAGGGTGCCGCGCCGCTCTGGCCGGCGCTGCTGCCTGCGCTTGCCGCTGCCGCGCTGTTTCTGACGAGCCTTCCGCAGCAGGATCTGGGCGCGGCGATCCTGGGCAGTTCCTGGAGCACCTGCCTTTTCTCCATCCCGCTTCTCGCCCTGCCGGTCGGCGCCTGCATCTTTGCCGCCCTGCGTCAAACCGTGATCACCCGCCCTGCCCATGCCGGTCTGATCGCCGGGCTTTTTGCCGGGGCCGTCGCGGCGATGATCTATGCCCTTCATTGCGATGAGGACGCGCCGGCCTTCTATGCCGTCTGGTATTCCGCCGGCATCGCGATCAGCGGGCTGATCGGTCGCGTCGTCGGCCGCAGGGTTCTGGGCGTCTAGATGTTCAGTCCCGGCATCTGGTGGATCTGATTTAGGATGGATCGCTCTGGCTCTGAAGTCCAGATTTTGCAGATGTACTCGTACGGCGTGAGGCCGCTGAGCACCTTGAGCCGGCGT
>JBKEBH010000074.1:0-16374 GCA_047973065.1 Paracoccus sp. (in: a-proteobacteria)
GCAACGCCGCCGCGCGACCACTTAACCCTTCCTCAATCAAATCATGAAACCGCGACCGAAGCGCGACCGGCAAAGGTGCTGACATGATCAATCCTCCCAAACAGGATGAATCACAGATCAGCACTCATGGGAATCCCAACGATCCAGGTTCTCAGTCGGACGCTTTAAAGCACCACTTCCCTGAGGAAATGGCGACAGAAAGACCAAAGGCCGCAGGAACAATCCTGCGGCCTTTTCCGTTCCTTACGGATCGAAGGGCGGATGCTGGTAGTTTGCGGACTGAAATCTTGGACGTCTGGCGGCGATCTGCTATGTATCTGGCGGACCCGCTACTGGGTCCACAGTTTGATATCGAGGACAAGGGCACCAGTATGACCAAACTCATCCGCTGTGAAATCCGCGGCGATGCGATGATCGTCACCATCGACAATCCCCCGGTGAACGCGATCACCCAGGCAATGCGTTTCGGTCTTCTGGATGCTGTCACTCAGGCGAAGGGCGCCCTCGAGGCCGGCCAGATCGCCCGGGTGGTCGTCACCGGCGCCAATGGCAGCTTCAATGCCGGGACCGACCCGCGTGAGCTCGACCGCCCGCCGCTGCCGCCGCATCTGCAATCGGTCCTGAGCGAGCTGAGCGCGCTGCCGGCCATTGCCGCGATCAGCGGCCCGGCGCTCGGCACCGGCTGCGAGATCGCGCTGGCCTGCCGCTTCCGTATTGCCCGGCCCGATGCGTTGATCGGCTTTCCCGACGTTTCGCTGGGCCTCGTTCCGGGCGCCGGCGGCACCCAGCGTTTGCCGCGCCTGATCGGGCTTGAGCAGGCTCTGCCATTGATCGGAATGTCGGTCCTGGTCAGTGGCAGCGAGGCCCTGAGCAAGGGTATGGTGAACGAGCTGGCCGATGATCCGCTGGCGGCGGCACTGGCGTTGGATCTGTCCCGCCTCGGTCCGTCACCCGACGATCTGCCGGCCTCGGCGCCAGCGCCGCAGATGGCGCAGTCCGCCCGTGCCTATGCCGAAACGCGTCAGCGCGGCGAGGCTGCGCCGCTGGCCGCCATCGAGCTGATGGAGGCCTCGACCACGCTGCCGCTGCCCAAGGCGATGGCGAAGGAACGTGCCACCTTCCTGGAGCTGCGCGCCAGCGCCCAGTCCCGGGCGCTGCGCCATGTCGTCCATGCCGAACGCGCCGCCGGGCATCTGGCCGATCTTCAGGCGCTGTCGCCGGTTCCGGTCGGGCAGGTGCTGGTCGTCGGCGGGGCGGCCCCTGCTGCAACCATCGCTCATCTGCTGGCTTTGGCCGGGATCCGGGTCACCATTCTGGAAAGCGATGCCAAGGGGGAAGAGCTCGCCCGGTTGAACATGGAGCGCCTTTTCGAAGCCGCAGTCCGGCAGGGCCTGATGAATGCCGATATCGCGGCGCGGCTGATGGCGGCCAATGTCGCGTTCATCCATGGCTCCGATATGGAGTTGCCGCTGGTGGACATGGTCATCGACGTCTCCACCCATGCCGATCTTGAGGCTCGACAGGCCATATTCGAGCGGCTCGGCCGCGATCTGCCCGCCGGGACCATCCTGGCCGCTCAGACCTCGCGGGCGGATGCCAGCGAAATCGCCAAGGTGGTTCCCGGTCCCGAGCGCTTCGTCGGGCTGCATTTCTTCGCCCCCGCCCATATCGCGCGGCTGGTCGAGGTGGTCTGTGTTGACAGCACCTCGAAACAGACCCTGGCCACGGTCTTTGCGCTGCTGCGCCGGCTGAACAAGATCGCGGTCGAGAGCGGCGACAGCGAAGGTTTCATCGGTGATCGCATCCAGTCCCGCTATCTGCGGGCCGCGGATCGGCTGCTGCTGGAAGGCGCTCAGCCCGCTGATGTCGATGCCGCCATGGTCGAATTCGGCATGGGCACGGGGCCATATGCGATGCAGGATTTCTCGGGGCTCGACGCGGCCCTCGCGCTGCGCGGCGGCGACACGGCGGATCGCGCCGCACCCATTCTCGATCAGATGACCGGGTTGAACCGGCTTGGCCGCAAGACCAATGCCGGCTGGTACGATTACGAGGATGGCAAGCCCGTGCCTTCGCAGCAGGTGGCCGATCTGCTGGATACCGTTTCGGCCGAGGCAGGAATATCCCGGCGCGAAATCTCCGAGGATGAGATCTCGCAGCGGCTGGCGCTGGCGATCATCGCCGAGGGCGCTGCCATTCTCGATGAAGGCGTGGCGCGCCGTCCGGTCGATATTGATCTGGTGATGATCCATGGCTTCGGCTTTCCGCGCTGGCGCGGCGGGCCGATGTGGCAGGCCGATGAATGGGGATTGGGTCGGCTGGTGAGGGAATACGAGGCTCTGGCCGGCGCCGATCCGCAAGGCTGGGCCGTGCCGGATCTGTTTCACCGCCTGATGAGGGATGACCTGACCCTTTCGGATCTCGATAGGGTACCCGCACCGAAATGATTCATATGGCCGGCGGTCCTGACTGCCGGCCCTTTCCTTTCATCTGAAGGCAGTGTCGCCGGCTCCATGGATCGGGCCCGATGTGCCGCGGAATGCTCCGCTCTGTTCCTGCGGTTGCGTGCATTGATGTGCCGGACGAGATGGTGCCTACCCTGCGCGAGGGTGCGCTTTCAGGGCAAATTCAATGCAGAAGCTGCCTGTTTTCCCGGCAATCGCCGGCAGCGACATGCTCGCCTGCGCGATGTTGTTTACAATCCCGCGTCCGGGACTGAAGCTTTGATCTTCTTGGGATCGTCCCTGATTGCCGGCTTGCCGGAACCGGATGGGAAGATCACGGAAGGGTGGGCGGGCGCCGTCATGTCTGCCTGCTCGGAAGCGTCACAGGTATTTCATGTCGAGAAGACTCCTCATCCTCGTTGTCGAGCCCGACCCGGACCGGGCGCAGCCTGTCGTCGATGGGCTGCGTGAGCTTGGCGAGCATGAGGTTCGGATATTTTCCGAACAATCCGGTCTTGCGCGGCATGTGGCCGAGCTTAGTCCCGACATGGTACTGATTGATATTGCGAATCCGTCCCGCGACATGCTTGAGGATCTGGCCATGGCCTCGGGGACCAATGAACGGCCGGTTGCCATGTTCGTGGATCGCTCGGACGAGCAGCTGACCCGCGCGGCAATCGAGGCCGGGCTGTCGGCCTATGTCGTGGACGGGCTGCGGACCGATCGGATCAAGCCGATCCTTGATGCGGCGATTGCCCGCTTTCACATGCTGCAACGCATGCGGGCCGAGCTGGTCGCGACGCGTGCCGCGCTTGAGGAACGAAAGCTCATCGACCGGGCCAAGTCGGTGGTGATGCGCGCGCGCGGGGTTGACGAACAAGCCGCTTACGCCCTGCTGCGCAAAACTGCGATGGATCGGGGCAAGCGCCTCGGCGAGATCGCGCAGCAGCTGGTCATGGCGGCGGAGATTCTTGGCAAATGACCCGGCTGCGCCTTGGATATGTCCCGCTGATCGATGCTGCGCCCCTGATCGTTGCGCGCGAGCTTGGCTTTGCCAAAGAAGAGGGGCTGGATTTCGGTCTTTTCCGCCTAGGCACATGGGCGCAATCGCGTGACATGCTGGGGGCGGGTCTGATCGACGCGGCGCATATGCTGGCCCCGATGCCCGTCGCTCAGGCGCTTGGTCTTGGGCCGGCTTTGCCGGCGATGGATCTGGTGATGTTTCTGTCCCATGGCGGGCAGGCCATCGGGGTCAGCCGCCAGATCGAGGCCGCATTGCGGGCCGAGGGCCACGATTTCGCTTTCGACGATGCGCGTGCGGCAGGCCTCGCCCTTCGGCGCGTGGTCGGGACAGGGCTGCGCGTGGGGGTTCCGTTCCCGTTCTCGACCCAGCTGGAGCTGATGGACCACTGGCTTGCGGCAAGCGGCTTTGGCGCGGAGGAGATCGCGCTGTTTACCCTGCCGCCGCCGCAGATGGCCGCTGCCATGGCCGGGGCCGAGATCGACGCCTTTTGCGTGGGGGAGCCTTGGGCCTCAGTTGCGGTCGAGCGCGGAGTGGCGGCCATGCTGTTGCCGGGCACCGCGATCTGGTCCTCGCCGTCCGAGAAGGGGCTGGTGCTGCGGCGGGACTTTATCGACACCCGCGATGAGCTGGTCGGCCGGCTGATGCGGGCGCTGTGGCGCGCGGGGCGCTGGCTCGATGATCTCGAACATCGCGGCGTTGCCGCCGAGATCCTGTCGCGCGAGGGGTATCTGAACCTGCCCCCCGATCTGGCCGAGCGCGGTCTCAGCGGGCGCCTGATCATGTCAGCGGCGGGCGAGCTGCGCGAGGTGGCGGGCTTCACCACCTTCAGCGCGGGCGGGGCGTCTTTCCCGTGGCGCAGCATCGCAGCCCTGCTTGCCCGCAATATTGCCAGGCGGCACGGTCTCGATATCGGGCAGGCGCAGGCGCGGGCCATGGCGCATTTTCGCACCGATTTTTATCGCAGGCATCTGCGCCCGGCGGGCGCGCCGCTTCCCGGCGCCTCGCTGCGGCTCGAAGGGGCCCTGTCCGAGGATCGCGTCGTCGCAGCTGAGCGGGGCAGCATGATTCTGCACCGCGACAGCTTCTTTGACGGCTTCATCTTCGATCCCGAGGCCGAAAGCGTGCCCGAACTGCGCAATTCTTAGGCATTTCGCGTCGCCCGTTTAGGCAGTCACGGTTTTCCGGTGTGGCTACCGTGCAGTTGCAGCATTGCAGCTTGCCAGCGATGCGGATCGCCGCAAACATGGGCTTACGGCTTGCGCAATGGCGTGCCAGCCGCCCTTGGCGCAACGATGCGGCATTTCCCTGAAAGCTCGGTTTCCTGACCGGTCCCCCTGCGGGCACCGCAATAACCGCGGCTTTCCGACAGCCACTGATCCCAGCTTACATCGGAGCCATCATGTCCCCTTCCGCAGCTGTTACCCCGACCGAATCCCGGCATGCGCTGGCCTTGTCCACCTTTGCCTTCACCATCTGCTTTGCCGTCTGGACGATCTTCTCGATCATCGGCATCCAGATCAGCGCGCAGCTTTCGCTGAGCGAAACCCAGCTTGGCCTGCTGGTCGGCATGCCGATCCTGACCGGCTCGCTGGTCCGCATCGTGCTGGGCATTATGACCGACCGCATCGGCGGACGCACCGTCTATACGCTGACCATGCTGGCCGCCGCGCTTGCGACCTTCCTGCTGAGCCGGGTGACCACCTATCCGCAGATGCTGGTGGCCGCGCTTGGCGTCGGCCTTGCCGGCGGCTCGTTCGCGGTGGGCGTGGCCTATGTCTCGCGCTTCTTTTCGGGGGCCAGGCAGGGCACGGCTCTCGGCATCTTCGGGGTTGGCAATGTCGGCGCGGCGGTCACGAAATTCTGCGCGCCTTTCGTGATGCTGGCCTATGGCTGGCAGACCACCGCACAGGTCTGGGCCGCCATTCTGGCGGTGACCGCGATCCTGTTCTGGATCCTGAGCAGGGAAGACCCGGTGACCGCTGCCCGGCGCAGCGAAAAGCTGCCGCCGCCCAGCCTGCGCGCCGAGCTCGCACCGCTGAGGAATGTGCAGGTCTGGCGCTTCTCGGCCTATTACTTCTTCAGCTTCGGGGCGTTCGTCGCATTGGCGCTCTGGCTGCCGCATTATCTGATCGGCGTTTACGGCTTCGATGTCCGCGTGGCCGGCATGATCGGCGCAGCCTATTCCATTCCGGCCTCGATCTTCCGGGCATATGGCGGGGTGCTGTCGGACCGGATCGGCGCGCGCAAGGTGCTGGGCGCGACCTTCACGGTATCGCTGGTGGCGCTGGCGATCCTGTCTGCCCCGTCGGGCGTGCCCGTCGGCCTGTTTCTGGTCACCATCTTCGTGCTCGGCTTCTTCATGAGCCTCGGGAAAGCCGCCGTCTACAAGTACATCCCCAGCTACTACCCGGAAAATGTCGGGGCGGTCGGCGGGTTGGTCGGCATGATCGGCGGGCTGGGCGGCTTCATCCTGCCGCTGATCTTCGGCTGGCTGAAGGATGAAACCGGGCTCTGGTCCAGCTGCTTCATGGTCCTGTTCGTTCTGGTCGCCATCTGTGCGATCTGGATGTGCGTTTCGATCCGGCGCCTGGACCGCGTCTCGCTGCCGCAAACCGCCTGAGGAAGGAGCAAGCCATGAAAAGGAAGCTTGTCGTGATCGGCGCCGGAATGGCCTCGGGCCGGATGCTGGAGCATCTGCTGGAGGCCGCCCCCGATGCCTATGAGATTACGTTGTTCAACGCAGAGCCGCGCGGGAATTATAACCGGCTGATGCTGTCGCCGGTCCTGTCGGGCGAAAAGACCTATGAGGAAATCGTCACCCATGACGATGACTGGTATGCGGCCCGCGGGATCGACTGCCGCTTCGGCGAGCCGGTGGTCCGCATCGACCGCAAGCGCCGCATCGTCTTCAGTAACAAGTCCGACGCCGATTACGATGCGCTGGTGATCGCCACCGGCTCCGCCCCGTTCATCATCCCGGTGGTGGGCAAGGAATTGCCCGGCGTTGTCAGTTACCGCGACCTTGAGGATACCAATGCAATGATCGAAGCGGGTATCTCCGGCAAGGATGCCGTCGTGATCGGCGGCGGCCTGCTTGGCCTTGAGGCGGCAGCCGGCATGGCCGCGCGCGGCGCCAGCGTTACGGTGATCCATCTGATGAGCCATCTGATGGAGCGCCAGCTCGATCCCGCCGCCGGCTATCTGCTGCAAAGGGATCTGGAAGCGCGGGGCATCAAGGTTCACTGCAAGGGCGCGACCAAGGCCATCCTCGGCCATGGCCGGGCCGAAGCGGTTCTGCTGGAAGATGGCACCGTCTATCCTGCCGATCTGGTCTGCATGGCGGTCGGCATCCGGCCCGAGACCCGGCTGGCCAACGATGCCCATCTTGAGGTCGAGCGCGGCATCGTCGTCGATGACGCGCTGCGCACCAGCGATCCCCATATCTTCGCGCTCGGCGAATGCGTCGAGCATCGCGGCCAGCTTTTCGGCCTTGTTGCGCCGCTTTACGATCAGGCGAAGGTTCTGGCCGGAACCCTGCTGGGCGAGGCGGCCGAGTTCCGGCCCGTGCAGACCGCAACCCGGCTGAAGGTCACCGGCTGCGAGCTGTTCAGCGCCGGCGATTTCGCCGAAGGCGAGGGGCGCGAGGATATCGTCTTTCGCGATCCCGGGCGCGGCATCTACAAGCGTCTGGTCCTGCGGGACAATCGCATCATCGGCGTGGTCATGTATGGCGATCCCGGCGATGGCAGCTGGTTCTATGGCCTGATGAAGGACGGAACCGACATCACCGACATGCGCGATACGCTGATCTTCGGTCCGGCCTTCCAGGGAGGGGGCAAGCTGGACCCTATGGCGGCCGTTGCAGCCTTGCCGCCTGAGGCGGAAATCTGTGGCTGCAACGGCGTCTGCAAGGGCACCATCGTCGATGCCGTGCTGGCGGGTGCGCATACGCTCGATGCGGTGCGCGCCACCACCAAGGCCTCGGGCTCGTGCGGCAGCTGCACCGGGCTGGTCGAGCAGGTGATGAAGGCGACACTTGGCGATGCGTTTGCGGCGCCCGCCCCGGCGGGGATGTGCAAATGCACCGATCACAGCCATGAGGATGTGCGGCGCCTGATCCGGGCCATGGGCCTGAAATCGATCCCCGCCGTGATGCAGGAGCTGGGCTGGAAGACCTCAGGTGGCTGCCATTCGTGCCGGCCGGCGCTCAACTACTATCTGATCGCCGAATGGCCGCTGGATTATGCCGATGACCGCCAGTCGCGCTTTGTCAATGAACGCAATCACGCCAATATCCAGAAGGACGGCACCTATTCGGTGGTGCCGCGCATGTGGGGCGGGGTGACCACACCGGCCGAGCTGCGTGCCATCGCCGATGCGGCGGACAAGTATAATGTGCCGATGGTCAAGGTCACCGGCGGGCAGCGTATCGACCTGCTGGGCGTGCGCAAGGAGGATCTGCCGCATATGTGGGCCGATCTGAATGCGGCGGGTCTGGTTTCGGGCCATGCCTATTCCAAGGGGCTGCGAACGGTGAAAACCTGCGTCGGGTCTGAATTCTGCCGCTTCGGCACCCAGGATTCGACCGGCCTCGGCATCCGGCTCGAAAAACTGCTCTGGGGCGCGTGGACGCCGCATAAGGTCAAGCTGGGCGTGTCGGGCTGTCCGCGCAACTGCGCCGAGGCGAGCTGCAAGGATATCGGCATCATCTGCGTCGATTCCGGCTTTCAGATCAGCGTTGCCGGTGCGGCCGGAATGGAGCTGAAGGAGACCGAGCCCTTGGCCGCCACCGCCTCCGAGGATGAGGCGGTCGAGATCATCGCTGCCTTTGTCCAGCTCTATCGCGAGAATGCGAAATATCTCGACCGCGCCTATCGCTGGGTGGCCAAGGCCGGTCTGGACTGGGTCAAGGCGCAGGTCGTCGATGATCTGGCCAATCGCCGGGCCCTGGTCCAGCGGTTCGAGCTGAGCCAGTCGGTCTATCGCAAGGATCCCTGGGCCGCGCATTCGACCCCTGCCGAAATACCGAAATGGGCCGCTATGGCCGATCTGACATTGGAGGCTGCCGAATGACCGTTTACGTCGATATCGGATCGCTGGACGACATCCCCCGGCAAGGCGCGCGCGTCATCAAGACGGCGCATGGCTGCATCGCAGTCTTTCGCACCGCAGATGACCGGGTCTTCGCGCTTGATGACCGCTGCCCGCACAAGGGTGGCCCTCTGTCCGAAGGGATCGTGCATGGCACATCGGTGACCTGCCCGCTGCACAACTGGGTGTTCGACATGAATTCCGGCGAAGCGCAGGGCGCAGATGACGGCATGGTTCGGACCTATCCGATCCGTGTCAAGCAAGGGCGCATCCTGATCGGTGCCGAGCTGGCCGCCCGTTCTTCCGCCGCCTGAAAGGACCGATGATGAAGCACCAGATGCCCGCCATCCGCACGACTTGTCCCTATTGCGGCACAGGCTGCGGGGTGCTGGTCACGCCGAACGGGCAGGGCGGGCTGGCGATTGCGGGCGACCCGGAGCATCCGGCGAATTTCGGGCGGCTCTGCGTCAAGGGCTCGGCCCTGGGCGAGACGGTCGGGCTGAAGGGGCGCCTGCTGGAGCCGCGCATCGGCGGCAGGCCGGCCGGCTGGGACGAGGCGCTGGATCTGGTCGCGCAGCGCTTTGGTGAAACCATCGCCAAGCATGGGCCGGACGCGGTTGCCTTTTATGTGTCCGGGCAATTGCTGACAGAGGATTACTATGCCGCCAACAAGCTGATGAAAGGCTTTATCGGCTCGGCCAATATCGACACGAATTCGCGCCTGTGCATGTCGTCCTCGGTTGCTGGCCACTGCCGCGCCTTCGGCAGCGATACGGTGCCGGGGCTCTATGAGGATTTCGAAAAGGCCGATACGGTGGTTCTGGTCGGCTCGAACCTCGCCTGGTGCCATCCGGTGCTCTATCAGCGCCTGGCGGCGGCGCGCGAGCGGTGCGGCACCCGGGTGGTGGTGATCGACCCGCGCCAGACCGCCAGCTGCGACATTGCCGATCTGCATCTTGCCCTTAAGCCCGGCTCTGACGCGGCGCTTTTCAACTTGCTGCTGGCCGAGATCGACCGGCGCGGCCTGATCGCCCCGCATTTCGCGCGAAACCTCGACGGGCTGCCGGGCGCGCTGGCGGCGGCCCATGCCAGCACGCCGGACATGACCGGATTGACCGAGGGCGAGATCACCCGCTTTCTCGATCTGTGGACAGCAAGCGAGCGGGTGGTGACCGTCTATTCGCAGGGCATCAATCAGTCCGAAAGCGGCACCGACAAGGTCAATGCGATCGTGAACTGCCATCTGGCGACGGGCCGGATCGGTCGGCCCGGCATGGGGCCGTTTTCGGTGACCGGCCAGCCGAACGCCATGGGCGGGCGCGAGGTGGGTGGGCTTTCGAACATGCTGGCCTGTCATCTGGATCTGGAAAATCCCGCCCACCGCGCGGCGGTTCAGGCCTTCTGGGCCGCGCCGCGCATGGCCGGCAAGCCGGGTCTCAAGGCGGTCGATATGTTTCGCGCGGTTGAGGCGGGGCGGATCAGGGCGCTGTGGATCATGTGCACCAATCCCGCCGTCTCGATGCCCGAAGCGGACCGTGTGGCGCGGACCATCAAGGGCTGCGATTTCGTGGTGGTTTCGGAGATGATGGCGCAGACCGATACCGCCCGTCTGGCCCATGTGCTGCTGCCCGCAACCGGGTGGAGCGAGAAGGACGGAACCGTCACCAATTCCGAGCGCCGCATCAGCCGCCAGCGCCGCAGCCTGCCGCCTGCCGGAAAGGCCCGGGATGACTGGCGCATCATCGCCGATATCGCGCGCCGCATGGGCTGGGGCGAGGCTTTCGCCTGGACGCATCCGGCCCAGATCTTCGCGGAACACGCCGCTCTGTCGGGGGTGGCGGGTCGGCTTGGCAGCGATTTCGACATCTCGAATCGTGCCGGCATCAGCGTCGATGAATATGACGCGATGGCGCCATTCCTCTGGCCGCAATCGGCGCGCAAAAGCGGCGGGCGTTTCTTTGGGGACGGAGTATTTCAGACTTCCTCGGGCAAGGGCCGGATGCTGGCGATCCAGCCGCGCGGACCTGTGCCCACCTGCCCATCATATCCCTTCCGCCTGAACACGGGCCGGGTGCGCGATCATTGGCATACCATGACCCGCACCGGCCTGTCGCCGCGCCTTTCGCGCCATCTGGCCGAGCCGTTTGTGGAGCTGCACCCCGCCGATGCCCAGGATCTCGGCCTGGCGCCGGCAAGCCTGGCCGAGCTCACCAGCCGCCATGGCAAGGCCATCCTGCGGGTGCTGATCACCGAGCGCGTGGCAAGGGGCCAGCCCTTCGCCCCGATCCACTGGACCAGCGAGAGCGCATCTTCGGGTCGCATCGGCGCTCTGGTTCCGTCCTGTGTCGATCCGATTTCGGGCCAACCCGCCTCGAAATCCGCCCCGGTGGCGATCCGGCCCTTCGCGGTTGGCTGGTACGGCTTTGCGGTCTCGACCCGGCCCATCCTGCCGGCTTGCGAATACTGGGCGCGCGCGGTCCCGGACGACTGGACCGCATATGCCCAATCGCTGTTTGATACCAGGACCGAGCCGCTGATCGTGCAGGACACCCGGCGCGGCATGACGCGCATGGCTTTTCTGTGCGGGGGCAAGCTGTCCGCCGCGCTCTTCGTTGCGCCCGAGCCGGTTGCGCTGTCGCGCAGCCATGTCGTCTCCGCTCTGGGTGCGGGCGCGACGCAGGATATTCTGGCAGGCTGGCCCGGCGGCGAGCGCCCGGATGAAGGCGCCCTGATCTGCGCCTGCTTCGGCGTCGGGATCAACACCATCCTGCAGGGCATCGCCGCGCAGGATCTTCTGACCGTGGAGGCCATCGGATCGGCGCTGCGGGCCGGCACGAATTGCGGATCCTGCTGACCGGAGTTGAAAAGGCTGATCGCCCTGTCTCGGTGATGTCGCCTGTTGTCGGCTTAGGGTTCAGACAGAAGACCTCGACCCGGCGGGCTATGGGCAACAAAAGTCCCGCCCGATTTGCGGCAGGTGGGGGGTAGATCGGGTGGATCGCCCATTCCGCGCACGGCAGGCTGACCATGCCGCCGGTTCCGGTCAGCGGAATCATCGTTCCGGCCCCACCTGATCTGAAGCACGCGCCGGCCGTGCGCGCTGTTGCCGATGTGCTGCTGGCGGCCTTCGGTCAAGCATGATGCGGGGCGGGGGAGCTGCCCTCAGGTCCCGGCCAGGCGGTTTGTGACAAGCTCGGACTTTATCCAGTGGATCTCCGACTGGACATGGCCGGCCCATCCAGCAAGGACATTATCTTGTCATCGCTGGTGGCACCGGGTGAGATCGGCAGGTGAAGGATGCGGCCGTATTTCTTCATGCGGGAGCCATAGCGCGACTGACCGGGCGGCGGCCATGGGCCTGCGGCGCGCGCAGGAATGGATGGTCGTCGCGCGGGGCCGCCGATCCTGTGCGCGCTGACGCAACCCGGCATTCGGATCGGCCGGAATTGACAGCGGTCGGCAAAGGCACCACTTGCGATCTGTTGACAGTCAATTTCCGTATTGGATCACATGATGACCACTTTGTATTACGTCCCCGGTGCCTGCTCGCTGGCCCCTCACATCGTGCTGGAATGGATCGGTGCCCCCTATGAGGCGGTGCGGGTCCAGTATGGTTCCAAGGAACTTCTGGAGGTGAACCCGGCCGGTGCGGTTCCGACCCTGCGCGAGGACGATGGCTGGCTGCTGTCGCAGGCCGGGGCCATCCTCGATTATCTGGCGGAAAAGCATCCCGAGGCCGGGCTGTCGGGCGGCGAGAGCCTGCGCGAGAAGGCCGAGGCCCATCGCTGGTCGTCCTATTTCACCAGTGATCTGCATGCCGCCTTCTGGCCGGTGTTCACCCCCTTCCGCTATACGACCGACACCAGCGAGGATGCCAGGGCCGCTGTGTCTGCGGCCGGTCTGAAGCTGGTCGCCAGGCAACTCGGCCTGTTGAACACCCATCTTGAAGGCCGCGACTGGGTTCTTGGCGAAGGGCGCGGAACGCGCTCGGTCATCGACGCCTATTCCTTCCCGATGCTGCGTTGGGGGATCAAGCTGCTGCCGGGCGGGCTGGCGGACTACGCGAATGTGCAGGCCCTGCATGACCGTCTGGCTGCCGATCCGGCTGTCCGGAAGGTGCTGGCCGACGAAGCGACGGCAGGCTGACATGACCAGCGGCATCCACCACGTCACCGCGATTACCCGCGATGTGCAGAAGAATGTCGATTTCTATGCCGGCTTTCTCGGGCTGAGGCTGGTCAAGCAGACCGGCGGCTTCGAGGATGCCGAGCAGCTGCACCTGTTTTATGGCGATGCTGCCGGCAGCCCCGGCAGCATCGTCACCTTTCTGGTCTGGGAGGCTGGCGCTGCCGGCCGCACCGGGCTCGGCCAGGTCAGTGAGATCGCCTTTGCCGTCCCGCCGGGCAGTATCGGCGAGTGGCTGCAACGCGCCATGTCCGCCGGGGTGCCCGCCGAGGGGCCGGGACATGAGTTCGGCGAAACCGTGCTGCGGCTCAGGGATCCCGACGGGATCATCGTCAAGCTGGTCGGATCGGAGATGGCGGTGGCCGCGCCGCTGCCGGATCTGATTGCGCCGCGTCGGATCCACGGCGTCACCATTCTGACCGACAATCCTGAGGCGAGCGCCGATTTTACCGCCCGTTTCGGCTATCGCCCGGGGCCTGAGGAAGGGCATATCCGGCGCATGGTTTCGGATACCGACAATGTCGATATCCGCGATGCGCGCGGCTATTTTCCGGGCATTCCCGGCGCCTCAATCTTCGATCACGTCGCCTTCCGGGCGGCGGATAATGAGGCGGTGCAGCAGATGCGGCTGGATCTGCGCGATGCGGACAGCGCGACCAATGTCCATGACCGCAAGTATTTCCTGTCGCTCTATGTGCGCGAGCCGGCCGGAACGCTGTTCGAATTTGCAACCGATGCGCCCGGCTTTGCCGTCGATGAACCGCTGGAGCATCTGGGAGAGACCCTGTTCCTGCCCCTCGGTAACGAGGCGCGCGCCGCCGATCTGCGTGTCATGCTGCCGCAATTCGCCCGGCCCGGTGAGGAGCGGATGCCAAAGCGCGATCTGCCCTTCGTGCATCGCTTCCACACGCCCGCCGATCCCGATGGCAGCGTGATCGTGCTGCTGCATGGCTCTGGCCGCAACGAGACCGACCTGATGCCGATGGCGGCAAAGGCCAATCCCCGCGCCACGCTGCTGGGCGTGCGCGGGCGCTCGACCGAGGAGGGCATGAACCGCTGGTTCCGGCGGCTCGATGCGATGCGTTTCGATCAGGACGATATCCGGGCCGAGGCTGAGGCGTTCAGTGCGTTCATTGACGATGCGATCCGGGGATATGGGCTCGATGGCGGACGGATGAGCTTTATGGGCTATTCGAACGGGGCGAATCTGATCTGTGCGATTCTGCAGCTTCATCCCGGCACCATCCACCGCGCGATCCTGCTGCGGGCGCTACAGGCGCTGGAGGAGCCGCCGCAGACCGACCTGAGCGGAGTTTCGGTGCTGATGATTACCGGCGAGCACGATCCCTATCGCCGCAAGGCGCCGGCGCTGGAAAAGGCGCTGGGGACAGGCGGCGCCGCGCTGGATGCCTGGGAAATCGACGCCGGCCATGAGCTGACCGAAACCGATCTGGGGCTGATCCGCGACTGGCTGGCAAAATTCGAGGAAAGGACATGAGCAAACGGGTTCTGATTACCGGGGCCGGGTCGGGCTTTGGCAAGGGTGTCGCGCTCGGTCTGGCGCGGGCTGGACACGAGGTCATCGCCGCCTGCCATATCTGGCCGCAGGTCACCGATCTGCGGGGCGAGGCCGCGCGCGAGGGGCTGACCCTCAAGGTCATCAAGCTGGACGTTCTGTCGGATATCGACCGCCGCCATGCGCTGGCGCTGGAATTCGACGTGCTTTTCAACAATGCCGGGATTATGGAATCGGGTCCGGTGGCCGAGCTTCCGCCTGAAATCGTCCGGCGCATCTTCGATACCAATGTCTTTGCCGCGCTGGAAATGGCCCAGGGCGCGACGAAGAAGTTCATCCGGGCCGGCAAGGGCCGGATCGTCTGGACCTCTTCGGTCGCAGGTCTTGTGAAAGTGCCGTGGGACGGCGCCTATTCGGCCAGCAAATTCGCGGTCGAGGCATTCTGCGCCGCCATGCGCGAGGAGCTGGCGCCTTACGGCGTCGAGATCTGCACGGTCAATCCCGGCGCCTACCGGACCGGCTTCAACGATACCGGAATGGAAGCGCAGGACCAGTGGTGGGATCAGGGCGAACGGGTGATGGATCACTGGCCGGTGCGCGAGCTGACCCGTCAGGCCGACCCGGCCGAAATGATCGCGGCAATGATCAAGGTCATCACCATGGATCATCCGCCTTACCGCACCCTTCTGCCCAAGGCTGCCGAAGACATGGCCCGCCGCGAGCAGGCCGAAGAATGGGACAAGCGGTTGTGACCGGGCTGAGGGTTACAGCCGGGGTGAGGCTGGCTGCCTCGATTATGGATATTTTCGCCAAGGTGATGAATTCACCTCGATCGAGTATTGGGCCGATGCCGAAGCGGAGGCGGCACATAATGATACGGACTTCCTGCGCGAGATCCTGCGGGATATCCAGCCGCTGCTGGACGGGCGGCCAAGCGTCATGCGCTGGACACGCCGCTGTCCTGAGAGTGTGATCCCGGGCGGCACCTGTGCCGCCCGGGATGGTTCTTACAGCTGGCCGAAGCGGCCGGCATTGAAATCGGTGATGGCCTGACGGATTTCCGCCTCGGTATTCATCACGAAGGGGCCATAGGCCGCGACCGGCTCGTCAATCGGGGCGCCGGCCAGGACCAGCAGCTTTGCATTGCTTTCGGCATCAAGCACAAATTCCCCGCCGCTGCGTGTCAGCCGCGCCGTCGCCGGCCCGTCGAGCCGGGTCTGACCATTCACCGTGACCTTGCCGCTGAGCGCCACCACCAGCACGTTATGGCCTTCGGGCGGGTTCAGCGTGAGCCCCTTGCCGGCGCCGAGCCTGATGTCCCAGACCTCGATCGGGGTGAAGGTCTTCGCCGGGCCTGTCGTGCCGGCATAATCCCCCGCGATGACCCGCAGCGTGCCGGCATCCCCGGGCAGATCGACAACCGGAATCTGCGCATTGGAGATCCCCTGATAGCCCGGTGCCGTCGATTTGTCGGCCGCCGGAAGGTTCACCCAGAGCTGGACCATCTCGAAGGCGCCGCCGCGCTTCGTATATTCCCCGCTGTGGAATTCCCGGTGCAGGATGCCGTTGCCGGCAGTCATCCATTGCACATCGCCTTCGCGGATCACCCCGCCTTGGCCGGTGCTGTCGCCGTGCTCGACCTCGCCCTCATAGACGATGGTCACGGTTTCGAAGCCCTTGTGAGGATGGGTGCCGACGCCGCGCGGTGCGGCTGCCGGGGCGAATTCATGCGGGCCGGCGTAATCGAGCATCAGAAAGGGTGTATTCGCATTATCGCCTGACATGTGGGAAAACAGCGGTCGCACCGGGAAGCCGTCGCCGACCCAGTGACCGGGTGCCGCAGCGGAGCTGGAGAGAACTTTGCGCATGATGATCTTCCTTATCTGAGGGACAGAAATATTCCTGCCTCTTAGATGGGGTGATTATGGAAACAGACAAGGATATTTCGTTCGTGTTCTTCGAACGCGGATTTCGCAGCATGAGGACGGGGCCGATGGGCGTTGTTGCATACGTCCTTTCCGGGCAGGATTCACACGGCGAATCCATGGGTTTAATGGTCTGTCATGACCCGACCTGACCCTGCCCGCTATCGCACGACGAACTGGAAGTCTTAC
>JBKEBH010000078.1:0-3627 GCA_047973065.1 Paracoccus sp. (in: a-proteobacteria)
TTTAATGGTGGTTATATCCATAAAAATTATTCATTAAATAACCCTACCGATATTAGTGTCATGGCTCAGATTGAAGCTTTTGACATAACTCTTAGTAATATGAAGGATCAAATACAAAATATTCCAGATTTGCAGTTTAAGGATGGTGATTTACTTGGTTTGATGATTTATGACGGTTTTGTTATATGGTTTGAGACAGTTGGCATTTCAGGTCAAACAATAATGTCAGACTTCGGAACCAAGTACATATTGAACCGTCGTGATGACCTAAAATTATCACCAATGATAGATTAATTTAGGTTTAAAGATGACAACAGCCAAGATTGAATTAACAGATACACCGCAATACTTATTAAATGGTGGTTGATATGAGCAGCTTTACCAATGTTTTGCAGTATTCAAAATTAAAAAATGGCTTATATGTTACAGAGAGGGAATTTACCTTTTATTTAGATGATCGTAAGACAGGTGAGCATCTTACTGTTAAGGCAGGCACTTTATTTAATGGCGCATCAATACCAAAGAAGTTAAGCAAGCTTTTTGGCTGGAATCCAATAGACCACCGTTGGTTACAAGCGACTGTAGTGCATGATGTGCTTGTTGGGGAACTTTGTCATCCATTAACAACATCAACAGGACGTTTACTGCATTGGGTAGAGGCTGCTGACTGGTTTGATGCTGCTTTACGTGTTAAGCGCTCGCAATATGATAGTTGTCCAAAACTAAACCGAATTTTATTTGTCCATGCTGTCAAGCTATATGGATTTTTTAAGTGATTAAGGAGCTTTGATCATGGCATATTTATTGTTTAATGAGTCTAAAAAAACTTTAGGTGATGTGGGTGTAAAGAATCTTTGTACATCAGCAATATTTAACTATCAGGTTATTGGTGAAGGTGCTGAGGTTGAATTTTCTGGAAGTAATGTACCTGTAGGCATTCTTGATGTGAATAATGATGCTCATTGGATGCCAATTGTGACAATTACAGCAGGGGTGGCAGATAGTGAACCATTTCGCCAGCATTGTTGGAATATTATTCGATACAAGGTTGTAGCAGGATCGGATGTTGGTATTTATGTGACCAGTGGTGTGAGTGGGTAGAGGGTATTGTTATGCATAATATAAAATTGAATGCTCGTAAGAGTGGCAGAACATCAAAGATGATTGAAGAAGCTATAGAGCTTCAAAATCAAGGTAGAGCCATTTATATTTTATGTACACAAGAATCAATACAATACATAGAAGAATTAGCTCATAAAATTTGTTCTACCAAAAATATTGAACTCCCACAATCAATTAAGTTTGAAACAATTCAGTCAATTGGTCGAGAAACGATTGATTGGAAAAATTGTAGCTTATATGGTGCTCATCCTAATTGTAGATTATTAATTGATCATTATGTATGGGAAAAAGAATTTGGTTGGGCTATTAATGGCTTTCATAAATATGATTAATTAACCATCACAATAAATTTAATATCATTTCTTTTCCCCCTTTCCCCCAAGGGGGCTTTTTTTTGGAACTTCATAAAATCGTAAAAATAAGCCATGCAATCATGATTACAACGTGGGTTTAACACATAACTAACATAGGAATATGTCATGGGCGCATTAAGTAAAGAAATGCAAAATTTTCACAACTCTCAAACACAATTGATTACTTCATGTAAAAACTATTTTTTAAAAGATGGTAATCAGTTAAAAGAATTTGATAGTAGTGTGGCTTCACCAGAAATCCTGCCAGCTCCAATTCGGGCAATCTTTGATGACATTGAGCCTGAATATCATGCACAGATTGACCGTGCTGTTAAATTAGGCATCTCGGCATATCAAAAAAATAATGGTGGCGATATGCCACACCCTAGTATTATTGCAAGTGCGTTGCAGGCTGGTGTAGGTGTTGTACAAGAATATAAGAGTGATAAGGCAGTATTTGATTCTGTTGCAGACTTAGTTAAGAGTAGTCCATTATTTGATGATGCAAGTAATGTAGCTTATGAACAAGCAGCAATTGTTCCAGCATTAACTGTAGTCACAATCGCCTCTCTTATTGCTAATAGTCTGCCAATCGTCGCAATGCTGCCAAATCCAACAGGTTCAATGCGTGTGCCGATTGTAGCGGTACGCCATGTCACAGACTCTACATTCGGTGCAATGAAAGCAGGCGAATATATTGATGGTGAAAATGCAGGATTACCATACGCAGAAGGTCGTTTCCGTTTCGCAATGCCAAATACTTCAGGTGCAGCGTATAGCGTGATTGCTCATGTTGCTTATGATGATTATGTGGCTAAAACGCCTGATACAAATACCAAATTATTACCATTCTTGTCAGGCAATGTATCGATTCGTGTTAATGGGATTGAAGTTGCACATACTCGTGGAGATCAGGATTTATCTGTATCTACTGGTACGATTAGTGCAATGCCAAAAAAAGGTATTGTGATAGATGGTACAGAATACAAAGTTATTAGTAGCACTATTGATATTGATAATTCAAAAATTGATGTTGAGTTTAATGCTGCTTTACCAAGTGATGCTAAGGTACAGGTATGCTTAGTTGCTGACTTTAATGCTAAAGATGCTAACGACACCAAAGCACATAAAATTCATCCTGTGGGTCTATCATATACTGCTGAATATGACACCATACAATCTGTACCTATGCACAATATGATAACCATTTCTTATGATTCTCAGAATCAGCTTGCACAAGAATTAGGTCTTGGTTTTACAGGTGTGGCATTAGCACAAATGCAGGGTAAGGTTTACCTAGAGCAAAATGTACGGCTACTTGGTGAGCTGTATGATCGTGCAATTTACAATGGTCGAGAATCAGTATTTGACGCATCTCGTGGTGTAACAGGCAATCTATCATCTGCATACAACACTACTGCTGACTTAGTTGCAGAAGTTGTTAAGCATATTGAACTTAGCAAACAAAATATTCGCCAAGCGTCAGGCGGTGCAACAGTTGGTTATGACCTATATGTTGGTGATACGGCTGCTATTTTATTTAAGCTAATGCCACCTGAGAAATTTAAAAGCACAGGTGCGGTAGCAACTTATACTGAAATTGTTCGTATTGGCACATTATCTGATGGCACACATGTTTATCAAATGCCAAAAACACAAGGCGTATTACCAGAAGATGTAGGTGTATCTTCAATCATGCTTGTTGGTCGTGGTAACGAACCAGCTCGAAACCCTCTAACTGGTACAATCACTTTAGCGCCAACTATTCGTGAAGCTCGCAAAGATACTCGTGAAGCACATTACGGATTGCATTCACAAATGGCAGCAGAGGTCAATCCAATCAAACGATATGGTGATCAAAGCTCCGTTATCCACATGATCAACTTACCAGCACTTTAATTCAAATAATAAAAGGCGTGTAATGCGCCTTTTTTTAACTAAATTAGAAGGATAAATGAAATGGCAGCACGCAAGAATACAACTTCTCAACCACCTAAAAAGGCTGATGGTCAAATCGCAGATGTTAAAGCTGAAGAAGTAAAACAGGGTTTTTATGCATCTATTGAAGGTGATAAAGATTTAAGTGGTGATGTTACATCTCAAAGTGATAATGATACTTCGGATACTTCGGATACTTCGGATACTTCGGATA
>JBKEBH010000080.1:0-45758 GCA_047973065.1 Paracoccus sp. (in: a-proteobacteria)
ATTTGACGGGCTTCTTGCGGGACTTCCGGCCGGGGATGTAGGCGCGTATCCCTTTGTCTTTCAATGCCTCTCTGAACCAGCCGGTATCGTAACCCCGATCCGCCAGCAGCCAGTCCGCCTATGGCAGGTTGTCCAACAGTGCCGCCGCCCCGGTGTAGTCGCTGAGCTGCCCGGCCGAGATGAAGAAGCCGACCGGGCGGCCTTGTGCGTCGGTGACGGCATGCAGCTTGGTGTTCATGCCGCCCTTGGTCCGGCCTATCTGGCGGGCACGTCCCCCTTTTTTAGGCGATTGTATATTTAACAAACCCATCCTGTAATCTTATATTGAGGTCATAGAGTTGAGGGAAGTGAAATGTCCGTTCTGTACAAGCCTTACATGCACGACGAAGCCGCAGCCTTTGCGCATGTTGAAAGCATCATCTGGCGCGTTGGTCCAGTTTGCCCTCACTGTGGAAACTGCGGCAAGGTCTATGTGCTGACCGGAGTGCGCTCCAAGCCGTCCAAGAAAAACCCGGAAGGCATTGAGCGCCACGGACTTAAGAAATGCGCCGAGTGCCGCAAGCAGTTCACCGTCCGCAAGGGTACGATCTTCGAGGAAAGCCACATCGAAATGCACAAGTGGCTGCAAGCTATTCACCTGATGGTTTCCAGCAATAAGGGTATCAGCAGCCACCAGCTTCATCGCGTTCTGGAAATCACGCATAAAAGCGCGTGGTTTATGTCCCACCGCATTCGCGAAGCTATGCGCTCAGATAGCAGTGTTGATTTCGGCGCGGGTGGTGGCACTGTTGAAGTCGATGAGACATTCATCGGGAGCGACTGCGAGAAAAAGCCCAAGCACTCCCAAAAGGGTCGTTTTTGTCCCTCTCCCCGGCCCCACCTGAAAACAACGACTTGCGCGAGCCAAAACCCTACTCCCAAAACCTTTGATCTTTTGGGGCGTTTTTAGCTCACCTAATACTGATCTTCTACCGGCAGTTTGTCACGTTTGCACAATTCAGGCAGAAAAGCCGTCTTTGCAACAATATGGAATAATACATTGGCCCAACCCAGATGCATGAAGAAGTGGCGGCGGTTTGGTCGATATTTTGGGTTGGAGTAGATCTCCTCGCTTCCGCGCAGCAGGTTTGTGTCTAAAAGTTCATATAGGCAACTGGATTTAAAATCAAAATCCACGATCAGCTTGGGAGGGCAATATCCGGGAATTGGCGAGAAGTATAGATACGAGCAGCTTTCAAACTGAAGTTTGATTTGGTTGGCTCGTTCACTGAAAAAAATATCTATGGAAAAATTATCTCCGTTGTGGTCGAATGAAAAGCCATCTTCACCGTGTGGCGCAAGGATTTCCAATAGGTTATATATTTCTAGGTACTTCATGGCTACCATTCTTGAGGCGAGAAAGGGCTTCCCGGATTGTTGTCTATCTTGTCTTGTACGGCTTGATCCCACGTTTTCCCCGGGTATTGGGTTTTTCCAGTTTGATTTACAGCATTCCATTCGCTTTGAGGAATTCCTGCGTCTGTTAGGGCTGTTGAAGTTCGTGTGTTATCTATTATCGGAGCGCCGTCTATCACGACATAGTTTACCTCAATGTCTTTCGGATTGATTTTCCCTGATCTAATTGCATTTGCCAGGTCTGATACTGTTTTAATTTCTTCTCTGGCTAGATTGGAATAAATCCTCTTCCCTTCCGCGCTAAACTCTTTCCCAGGCTTTGCTTTGACTTGCGCAAATTTGCCATCTTTGAGAATTCCTGTATTGGGAGATCCGGCGGTTGGATATAAACCGAGTGGATCGCCTAATACAAGCGGGTTGGCTGGATATGAATATAGTCGGGAACCTCCTCCAAGACTAATCGGATCCTGGCTTAGGAAGCATCCTGCCGCCGGGTCATAATGCCGGAAGCGGTTGTAATGCAACCCGGTTTCGTCATCGTAATACTGACCCTGGAAGCGCAGGTTCTGGGGGACGCGCTCGACGAATGTGCGCCCAACTCCGCCCCAGGCCTTCAGTGCGACTTGCCAGACCAGCTCGCCGTTCTCGTTGGACAGCTCCTGCGGGGTGCCGAGATGGTCGAGCCAGTAGATCAGGATCTGGGCCTCGGCCTCGGGATCGACGCGGCGGATCTGGGCGGCGGGGCGGAAGCTGGCGGGCTCATAGGCGTAGACGGTGGCCAGCGGATCGACCGGACCGCTCTCATCGCCCTTGCCTTCGGCCAGCAGCACGGCGCCGTTCCACAGGAACCAGGTGGTGTCTTCGCGGACCAGCTCGGCCGGCATCTGGGTGCCGGGGCGAGAGGGCGAATTGGCGGCCTCGATGATTTCGATATGCGATTTCGACACCCGCCGGCCGAGCGCGTCATAGGTAAAGGCAGTGTGGCGGCGCGTGCGGCCGCGGGTCTCGCGGACCTGGGTCAGTTGGTTCTGCGCGTCATAGCCGTAATCGAAGCGGTGCAGCCCGCCCTGACCCCGGCGCATGACAACCCGGTTGCCGGCGTCATCGTATTCGTAATGACAATCGCCCTTCATCAGGATGCGCCCGCCCTGGACCGAGGCGTCGCGCGGGTTCTCGATGCCAGTCAGAATCGTGCTGGCCGGATCGAAGCCGAAGACCTCGCGCCCGTCTTCGCCGATCACCTCGCGCAGGCGGTCGCGCGGGTCATAGCGGAAGGCCTGCTCGCCGCGCACGATATCGCTGATCGCGCTGATATTGCCGTCCTCGCCGTAACGATAGCTGCGCCCGAAGACCGGGCCGGTGCGGGCGGCGCGATAGGCGAGCTGTCGCTCGATCCGGCCCTGCGGGTCGTAATCGGTGATCTGGGTGATGGCGCCGCCCCGGCGCTGGCGAATCCGGCCGATGCGGTCGCGGTCCAGCGACATGATTTCGCGCGCACCGAGCGAGAGCCGCGCGAAGGCGCCGTCGCGGTCATAGCCGAAGCGCAGCTGGCGGCCATCGGGCAGAACCGTGGTCAACCGCTGGCCACGGGATGAATAGCTGTGCAGCAGCTCGGCCCCGTTCTGATCTTCGGACAGAAGATTGCCAAGCGCGTCATGGCGGAAGGCGAGCTGGCGCACGGGATTGTCGGCGCGCAGCATCCGGCCGAGCGGGTCATAGGCGAAGCTCGCCCAATCACCATCGCTGCTGTCGCGACGCAACAGCCGGCCGAGCCGGTCGCGGGTGAAGTCATGGACGCGGTGCCCGTCAATCGACTGGATCAGATTGCCGGCATCGTCATAGCGATATTCCTGCCGGCGTCCGTCAAAGGCGGTTTCCGCGATCAGGCGCTGGTTCAGGTCATATTCCAGGCGGTAGCTGTCGCCGACTTCGTTATGAAGCGCGGCGAGGTTCAGCTCGTGATCATAATCATAGCTGAAGCGGGTGCCATCGGGATTGATGCGGGCGCTTGGCAGCGGCACGCCGCGATATTCCCAGCGATAGGTGGCGCCGGTCGATTCGGTCAGTGCGGTGACATTGCTTTCGCAATCATAGCTGAGCCGGGTCTGGCGGCCATCGGGATGGATAACGCGGTTGACCCGGCCGCAGGGATCGTAGGCGTAGCTGACCGGGGCGATTCCTTCGGTGGTCTCGACCAGCAGGCGGCCGAAGCTGTCGTAATCGAAATGGGTGCGTCCGCCCTTGGCGTTGCGCTCATCCGCCAGCCGGCCTTCGGGCGTCCAGGAATAGCGGGCCAGGGTGCCCTCATCGTCCTGAAGGTTCAGCGGCAGCCCGCGCGGATCGCGCAGGATCCGGGTCTGATTGCCCATCGCGTCGACAAAGCGCAGCAGGTTGCCGCGGGCATCGTGTTCGAAATGGGTCTCGCTGCCGAGCCCGTCGGTGATCTGCGCAACCGCGCTGAGATTGGGGCTGAGCGCATCGTCGCTGGCATAGGCGATCTGGGTGACCACGCCCACGCGATTGATCGCCTCGATGGTCCGACCATAGCTGTCATAGCGCCAGCTGGCGGTCCCGGCGCTGTCGGTAACCTGAAGCAGCTCGGCGAAGCGGTTATATTTGAATGAGACCTTCTGGCCGAGCGGGCGGGTGGTTTCGGTCACGAGACCGATATCGTTATAAGCATGGGTTTCGACCCCGCCGCGATCGTCGCGGACCAGGGTGATGCGTTCCTCGGGGTGATAGGTCAGCTCGCGCCAGTAGATATCGCCGTCGCCCCAGGTCTTGATGCAGCGCGCTTCGGTGCCAAGGGTAAGATCGTTCCATTCGAAATAGAAGGCCAGCCCGCCGCGCCGGATTTCCCGGGTCATCAGGTGCCGGGCATATTCGTAGCGCAGCGATGTGCCGGTGATATCGGTGGCGGCGATCAGATCGCCGGCCTCGTCATAATGATACTCGGCCAGCCGGATGGTGTCCTTACCATCGGTCTTGTCGATGGTGGTGATCCGGCCCCGGGTATCCGAACCATAGAGATAACGGATCCCGTCGTTGCCCAGCACTTCCCTGAGCCAGCCCTGATCGTCATAGCGCAGGGCAATGCGATTGCCATTCTGGTCCTCGACCGCCTCAAGATGCAGATCGCCCTGCCGTTTGAGCGGGTCCGCGACCAGATGCCAGATCAGATCGTCATTCTTGCGGATCGACCAGCGATCTTCTGCGGTGCGCGTGGCCAGCAGGCGCTCGGCGCGGTGATAGAAGCTCTGGCCGGGGGCGAGTTTGGGCAAAACGACCAAACGCCCGTCTTCGACCCGCATGAGCTGACAGTCTTCTGCCTCCCAGAGAGCCATATCCAGCGAGTGATGCCACTTGCGGCCGAGCGTGCCATTGACCGGCGATGACGACAGCCAGAAGCGCCGCCAAGGGAGGGCGACTAGGCCCGAGATCAGGAACTCGGTATCTTCCGAATAGAGCTCTCCGGTTGCGACATCGACCGGGTGTCCGGTCGATGTACGATTTTTGAGCGCCTGTGATGCCTTGCTTCCCCCGAGGCCGCCGAGAAAGCCTCCCAGCAGGCCACCGAGATCTTCGCCGATCAGCTTGCCGAGATCTCCTCCAATGGCCTCGCCAATAATTCCGCCCACAAAACTGAAGGCCATGCTGCCCACAAAACCGCCAATGGCTGTAAGGGCAAAACTTGCGAAGGTGCCGGCGGCCAGGGCTGCGGCGCCACCGAAGACAAGTGCGCCGATGCTGCCCACGATCACCATACCCCAGGCAACATTCTGCATCCACTGCGGCACTTCGCTGTCGATGTTCAGATACTGCAGGGTTTCGGCACCGATAAAGATGTTGTCGATGTCGGATTTGACCGTGCCGTCGCATTCAGTCTTATCGTCGGTGCGAACTGCCGGATAAAGGTTGATGAAAACGCTGTCGCTGCCGGTGGCCAGAAACTTGGTGCCGTGATCCTTGCAGGCGACCACATCCAGAACGGCGCGCGCAGCCGGTTTGCAGGCCGGCCCATAAAAGACATTGGGAGAACCAGTGGTGATCGGTCCCTTCAGCGACTTGTCCAGCTTTCCGTATTCCATCCCCCGCAGCGCAAAGCCACCCGTCGTCGCCATACCCGCGAATACGGCTGCGGTAACGGCAAGCGCGGCTCCGCCGGTGGCAACCGTCGCGGCGACAATGATCGCGCCAACGGCCAGACCGACAACCGCGCCCATCAGAAAACCCATCAGGGCCGAACTGTGCTCGATCTCATGGCTGATATGGGCGGCGGCGAGGGCGGGGGGCATGGCTCAGCTGTTCCAGGAAACCGAATTCATGATCTGCCCGAACAGGGGCGCGAGCTTGTCGAAATCGTCAGCAGCGGCGGTGAAGACCACCGTATTCGCCGTGCCCGATTGCGGGTTGGTCTGGAAGAACAGCTGGCGCTGCTGAAGCATGACGTTCTGCGGGCGCATCCTGAACAGCAGCTCGACCGCCGGAAGACCGCCGAACAGGGTGTTCTGGCGGCTGATCAGATCGAAATTGCGGACCTGCGCCATCAGCTCCTTCAGTTGCCGGTTGACGAATTTGTCGAGATCCTCGCCCGGATGCATGTCGCCCTTCGAGCAGAGCAGATTGGGCAACACCTTATAGCCGGGCGCGGGAGGCGCGACCCAGGTGATCATGCTGCGATCTGACCAATCGTCGGGGACATCCAGCGTGAAGGTGCCGGTATTGCATTTTGTCATCAGTCTACTTCTCAACTTACAGGGCACCAGGCCCGCTCATGGCATTCATGCCGGGGGTATCACTGCTGTCAGAGCTATCGGGTGCCAGGGCTTCGCCCGCCGCCTCCGCTGCAGCGGCGCCGACGGCCGCGCCGACCGAAGCCGGCGAGTCAAACGGCGCCTCGCGGGCGTTGATATAGGTTTCGGCCCCTTCGATCATCAGCATGCCGCCGCCGATCTGGATGTAATTGGCGTCATCGGCCTTCAGCAGGATCATCGGTGCCTTGATGATGACACTGGTGGCCGCATTGACGGAAATGCCTGCCGTTTCTGAGATGGTGATCACGTCGCCCTTGGCCGTGGTGTACTGCCCGCCGGTCAGCACGCTGACAAAGCGCGAGCCGGTGGCGACCGTGTTCACCTGATTGCCTTCCTCGACGGCAAGCGTGTGATTGCCCTTCACTGAAACCGAGTCGTCGCCGGTCACGCTGAGGGAGCGCGATTGCTGAACGCTTTCGCTGCGGTTGCCGGTGATGGAAACCGACATGTCGCCTGTCACGCTTTCGGTATGCGAGCCGCCCACCGACAGGACCTTGTCCTTGGTAATCGTCTCGGTGTGGTTGTTGCCGATGGTGATGGTCTTGTCGTTGCCGATGGTCTCGGTCTGATCGTGCCCGATGGTTTTCGAGCGGTCATTGCCGATATTCTGGTTCTGGTCATTGAGGATCATGACGCGATGATCCTTCTGACCGTGCATGTAGATCTCCTCGGATCCGGCCTGATCCTCGAAGCTCAGTTCGTTGAAGCCGCTGCCCTGATGGGTTTGCGAGCGCATGACCATCCTGGTCTTGTTGGCAGGCAGCTCATAGGGCGCGGCGTTCTTGCCGTTGAAGACATTGCCGGTGACCAGCGGTTTGTCGGGATCGCCTTCGAGGAACTCGACGACCACTTCCATCCCGACGCGCGGGATGAACATGCCGCCCCAGCCGGCGCCCGCCCAGTTCTGGCTGACCCGGCAGCGCATCGAATAGGCGTTCGACAAATCCCAGTGGAAGCGCACCAGAATGCGGCCATATTCGTCGCAGTCGATCTCGCCCTCGCCGACGACGGTAGCGGTCTGAGGCCCGTAGATGACCGGAACATTGGTGCGGCGCGGCGGCACCATCGGGGCGGTATCGGGCATCAGCACATAGGCGCCGGTAAAGGCATAGCCATCGCTGTCCCGCCCGCCCGAGCCATAGGCCTCCGAGACGAAGTTATGGCTGGCGGTCAGGCACAGATAGGTCTGGCCGGTGCCGGGAATGATGTCGCCGTTCAGCGTGACCCGCTTGCCGGCTTTCAAGCTGGTGCAATCGCCGACCGCCCGGCTGCGGTGATCGCCGCCGCGTTCCTGTTCGGTGCGCAGCCCGGCCATGATCCGGCCGAGATCCTGGCTGGCGTAATCGCCCGGGTATTCGTAGCTCTCGATCTGGCCCTGGGCATAGACCGCGTCGCCGATCTGGTCGGTCTCCATCGCTTGGGTCGGCTTCTTGAAATTGTAATCGATCAGCCGGACCGCGCCGGTGGTCAGGTTGCGCTCGGGTGCCCATTCCCAGAAATGCTCGCCCTCGGCCTGATGATGCCCGTCATAGGCCCGGTAGGGGCGTGGCCCGATCTGTTCATGGGCAAGCGCGTCATCGGTCAACACCATGGTATGCGAGCCGACCGCATGGACGAAATGGAAGCTGATCCCATGTCGTTCCATCTGGCGGCGGGCGAAATCCATGTCCGATTCGCGGTACTGGACCGTGTATTCCAGCACCGGATATTCCTTGGACAGCTTCATTTCCAGCGCCGGATCGCCAAGCGGGGCATAATCGGCCAGCAGCTCCTGCAGGATCTCGATGATGGTCCTGTTGTGGAAGATGCGCTGATTGCGCCGGCGCGAGGCCAGCCAGAACCATGGGCGCAGCACCAGATCATAGCGATGGCCGTTTTCGCCGGTGCCGGCCCATCGGGCCTGGGTGACGATCCCGTCGAAATGCTGGCTGTTCAGCAGCCCGCCGATTTCGATCGTGGCATGGGTGCCGATCAGCGCGTCGAAATCGAGATCGGGAACCGCGCCGAGCGCCTCGACGCGATATTCGAAATTGTCGTTCAGAAAGTCTGTGCCCTCGAAGCGCAGAAGAGCAAGGATATTGGCACCGAGAGCGGTATTCAGGCGGCCAATACGCTCAGCCTGAAGAAAGGGTGCGAACATGTTACCGGCGCCTCGAAGTTAACCAATCACGATCAGATGGAAGATGACGACTACGGCGCAGCTTGCCAAGCCGTTTCGGCCGGTGAATGCAGGGGATAATGACGTGAGCGAAAAATGGCCGATTTTGAGGGGCTTACGGAAATGCGGCATACAAATTCATGCATGCGGGCCGACTGTCGTGCAATCTGAAGATGATTTTAGGTCACATTGATATGCCAATAGGCTGAGAGATCGCTCTGATCGGGCCCTAATCTTCTGACGGCATGCCGCCATTCTGGTTGATGATTCGAGAGCCTTGGACCGCTTCCCGCAATGACTGGGAGGCCTCAGGCCTTTTTCGCCGCCCCCTGCCTTGCCGCGCGGATCGCGCTCGATGAAGTCTTGGACATCGGCATTTCGATCTGCACCCAGGCCGGAGGCGGGGTGGTTGCCAGCCGGGCGGCCTGGCTTTCGGGCAGGCGGTCATCGGCCAGCACCTGTGCCGCCTTCGACACCCGCGCCTTCAGGCGGGATCCGGGGCGGGCCATCACCGCCATCGGGATCCGGGCAGCGATCTCGCGCCAGCGGGCCCATTGGCTGAACTGCACCATATTGTCGGTGCCCATCAGCCAGACGAAATGCACGCCCGGGCAATCGCGTTGCAGGGCGGTGACCGTGTCGATGGTCTTGCGCGTGCCGAGCCGGGCCTCGATCCCGGTCACGACGATGCGCGGGTCGGTGATCAGGCTGCGTGCGAAGGCGATGCGTTCGGCCATCGGGGCCGGTTGATGCGCCTTCAGCGGGTTGCCCGGCGTGACCAGCCACCAGACCCGGTCGAGCCGCAACCGTTTCAGCGCTTCTTCGCTCAGGCGCAGATGGCCGTCATGGGCCGGATCAAAGGATCCGCCAAGCAGGCCGATACGCTGGCCGGGCAGAGCAAGAGGATAGCCGTGTCTCATGGTGCAGCTTTAGGCCGCAAGGGTGGGCTTCTCAAGCCATGGCGCCTTGCCCGGAGGCCCTGCGGCGATTATCACCCCGAAGTCCTGCATGGGCAGGATCAGGCAGACAGCAGAGCGCAATGATCGACGACAACCGGGCCTATCTTCTTTCCGTCGCGCCGATGATGGACTGGACCGACCGCTATTGCCGCGGCTTTCACCGGGTGCTTTCGCGCCGGGCGCTGCTTTATACCGAAATGGTGACCGCGCCGGCGATCATCCACGGCCCGCGCACCCGCCTTCTGCGCAAGGAAGAGGCCGAGCATCCGGTTGCGCTTCAGATCGGCGGCTCGGATCCGGGTGAGCTGGCGCGGGCCACGGCCCTTGCCGCGCCCTTCGGCTATGACGAGATCAACCTCAATGTCGGCTGCCCCTCGGATCGGGTGCAATCGGGCTGCTTCGGTGCCGTGCTGATGAAGACCCCGGATCTGGTGGCGCGCTGCGTGCGGGCGATGATCGGCGAAAGCCCGGTGGAGGTCACGGTCAAATGCCGGATCGGCGTTGACGATCAGGATCCCGAAATCGTGCTGCCCGATTTCCTGGCCCGGATGCGCGATGCCGGCGTCACCCGGCTGACCATCCATGCCCGCAAGGCCTGGCTCGATGGGCTCAGCCCCAAGGACAACCGCGAGATCCCGCCGCTCGATTACCCGCTGGTTCACCGGATGAAGGCGGCTTTTCCCGATCTGAACCTGTCGATCAATGGCGGCATCCTGCCCGGGATGATCGGGGAGCAGTTGCAGGTCATGGACGGGGTCATGGTCGGGCGCGCCGCCTATCACCAGCCTTGGGATATCCTTGGCGATGCCGACCGGATCTGGGGCGAGACCCCGCCCCATGCCGGCGCCATCGAGGCCGCCGAGGCGATGCGTCCGCAGATAGCCGCCTGGCTGGAAGCCGACGGCGCCCGCATCCATCAGATCAGCCGCCATATGCTTGGCCTTTTCCACGGCCGGCCCGGGGCGCGGCTGTGGCGGCGCACGCTCAGCGAGGGCGCTTCCAAGGCCCATTCTCCGGCCGAGGGGCTTGCGCTTTATGACGCGGCATTGGATCAGGTGCGAAACGCGATGGAGGCCGCATGAGCGAGATGGTCCTGCCCGCCCTGACTCTGGCCGGGGTCGGCGCTTTCGCCGGCGTGCTTGCCGGCCTTCTGGGGGTTGGCGGCGGCATCGTGCTGGTGCCGGCTTTCTTTTATCTCTTCAGCGCGGCGGGCTACGGCTCGGACGATCTCATGCAGATTTGCCTGGCGACTTCGCTGGCGACGATCATCGTCACCTCGGCGCGCTCGGTCATGGCCCATAACCGCAAGGGCGGGGTCGATTGGGGGATTTTGCGTGATTGGGCGCCGGGCATCATGCTGGGCGCGGCGCTTGGGGTCGCGACCGTCTCGCATCTGCGCACCCATACGCTGCAGGTCATTTTCGGGGTGCTGGTCATGGCGATCGCGCTTTACATGATGTTCGGCAGGGCGAGCTGGCGGATCGCCGATCACATGCCGCAAGGGTCGGTGAAATACACGCTGTCCGGGCTGACCGGCTTTGTCTCGGTCCTGCTGGGGATTGGCGGTGGCTCGATCGGGGTGCCGATCATGACCCTGCATGGCCGGCCCATTCATCAGGCGGTGGCGACGGCGGCCGGCTTTGGCGGGCTGATCGCGCTGCCCTCGGCCCTGCTGTTCCTGCTGACCCCGACCGAGAACGCCCCCCCGGGCACGATTGGCGCGGTCAATATCCCCGCCTTCCTGATCGTCATTGCCATGACCACGCTGACCGCGCCGCTTGGCGCGGCGCTGGCCCATCGCACCGATCCCAAGCGGCTCAAGAAGGTCTTTGCCTTCTTCCTTGCCATTGTCGCGCTGAACATGCTGCGCAAATCGCTTTTCTGAAAGGATAACCCATGTCGAACGCGCCTGCTCAACCGATGTCCTCGCGCCGTTCCGGGGCGCTTTCGGGCATTGCCTCGATCCCCGGCGACAAGTCGATCAGCCACCGCGCGCTGATCCTTGGCGCGCTGGCAGTCGGTCGTACCCATATCACCGGGCTTCTGGAAGGGCAGGACGTGCTGGATACCGCCAAGGCGATGGCGGTCTTCGGCGCGGTGGTCGAACGGCAGGGGCCGGGCGAATGGAACGTGGACGGGGTAGGCGTCGGCGGGTTCGGCACGCCGGAAGGCGTGATCGACTGCGGTAATTCCGGGACCGGCGTGCGGCTGATCATGGGCGCAATGGCGACAACCCCGATCACAGCCACTTTCACCGGTGACGCCAGCCTGTCCAAACGCCCGATGCGCCGCATTACCGACCCGCTGAGCCTCTTTGGCGCCGAAATCACCGCCCGCGAAGGCGGCCTGCTGCCGGTCACCATCAAGGGCGCCGAGGACGCGCTGCCGGTCCGTTACCAGACCCCGGTCGCCTCGGCCCAGATCAAATCGGCGGTGCTGCTGGCCGGCCTCAACGCCCCCGGTCAGACCGTGGTGATCGAGAAGGAGCCGACACGCGATCATTCCGAACGCATGCTGGCCGGCTTTGGCGCGACCATCACCACCGAGGCAACCCCGGAGGGCCATGTCATCACCCTGACCGGCCAGCCCGAGCTGCGCGCCCAGTCGGTCGCGGTTCCGCGCGATCCGTCCTCGGCAGCCTTCCCGGTGGCGGCGGCGCTGATCGTGCCGGGCTCGGAGGTTCGGGTGAACGGTATCAGCCGCAACCCGACCCGCGACGGGCTTTATATCACCCTGGTAGAGATGGGCGCCGACCTGACCTGGGAAAACGACCGCGAGGAAGGCGGAGAACCCGTCGCCGACCTGATTGTGCGCCATTCGGCGTTGAAAGGCGTGACCGTGCCGGCCTCGCGCGCGGCATCCATGATCGACGAATTCCCGATCCTCTCGGTGGTGGCCGCCATGGCGGAAGGCGAAACCGTGATGAACGGCGTCGCCGAGCTGCGGGTCAAGGAATCGGACCGTATTGATGCCATGGCCAAGGGGCTGCGCGCCAATGGCGTGAGCGTTGACGAAACCCGGGACAGCATGACCGTGCATGGCGCGGGCCGCATTCCCGGGGGCGGGCCGGCAGTTGCCACCCATCTCGATCACCGGATTGCCATGTCCTTCCTGATCGCCGGTCTTGCGGCGGATGCGGAAATCACCGTCGATGACGGGGCGGCGATTGCCACCTCTTTCCCGGGTTTCGTGCCTCTGATGCGCGGGCTTGGCGGAGATCTTGGCTGATCGCGGCACTGGACCCGGGCCGCGCTTTGCGGCATAGACGAATGCAAGATGCGTGAAGGAGTCCCGAGATGTGGATCGTTGACCGAATTCTGACCTGGTGGAACGGCCAGACCCTGAACACTCAGGTCTGGACCCGGATGCATGGCGAAAAGGTCGGCGAAGACGATCAGGGCAACGTCTATTACCAGACCAAGGACGCCAAGCGCCGCTGGGTCATCTATAAAGGCGAATCGGAAGCCAGCCGGGTGCCGGTCGAATGGCATGGCTGGCTGCATCACACTTTCAAGGAACCGCCGACCAAGGATCCGCTGCCGCATCTGCCCTGGGAACTTCCCAGTCAGATGAACATGACCGGCACGCCCGAGGCCTATCGCCCCAAGGCATCGCTCTATCGGGCCGAACCGGCCAAGCGCAGCGATTACGAGGCCTGGCAGCCTGAATAAGCCTTGATGGTGGAGGCCCCGGGCGTCCGCCATTTCGCAAGCGAGTATCCCCGTATGATTCGTTCCAGCCTTATCGCCCTTTTGCTGCTGGCCGCGCTGCCGGCTGCTGCGCAGGACGGCGTTGAAACCGCGCGCGGCAAGGGCGCGATCCTGCGGGCGCTCGACAAGGTGTCCAGCAATACCACCGATCTCGATCTGGACCCGGGCGAATCCGCCGATATCGGCCGGCTGACCGTGCGGCTTGGCGAATGCCGCTATCCGGCGGGGGATCCGAATTCCGACGCGTTTACACAGCTGGTCATCACCGACCGCCACAGCAAGGCCACGATTTTCGACGGCTGGATGGTCGCATCTTCCCCGGCGCTTTCGGCGCTGGATGATGCGCGCTATGACGTCTGGGTTCTGGGCTGCAAGATCGACTGAAGATCGGGCAGCGGCCGGGATGTGATATCCGCCCGCACCGCCACCGCCCGGGCCAGCCGCAGCTGATAATCCCCCCGCGAAATCGTCTGCCCGCCCATCGAGGCCAGATGCGGGGTCGGGTATTGCGTATCGAACAGGGCGAAGCCGCAGGCGCTGAGATGCGCTGACAGGAAGATCAGCGCCGCCTTGGAGCCGCTGCGCCGGGCCGAGAACATGCTCTCGCCAAAGAATGCGGCCCCCAGCGACAGCCCGAAAACGCCCCCAACCAGATCGCCGCCCGCATCGCGGATTTCCAGCGAATGGGCGTGACCGATGCCGTGCAGTTCCTGATAAAGCGCGAAAAGCGGGGCGTTGATCCAGGTTTCCTCGCGCGCGGCGCAGGCGCGGATCACGCCGGGAAAATCGCGGTTCAGCGTGGCATGCCAGCCAGTCCGGCCCAGGTCGCGGCGCATGGAGCGCGAAATATGGACACCCCTGACCGGCAGGATGCCGCGCTCGGGCGGGTCGAACCAGTGAAGTTCGGGATCGTCTGCGGACATGGCCATGGGGAATATGCCATTGGCATATCCCCACAGCATGTCGCTTGCGCTGATCAAGCCGGCGCGTTCGCCGCCAGCCAGCGTTCCAGCCAGTGGATCGAGTAATTGCCGGTCTGGATATCGGGTTCCTGCAACAGGGCGTGGAACAGCGGCGTCGTGGTATCGACCCCGTCCACGATCAGCTCGGACAGCGCGCGGTCAAGACGCGCTAGGGCTTCCTGACGATCACGGCCATGCACGATCAGCTTGCCGATCAGGCTGTCGTAATAGGGCGGGATGACATAGCCGTCATAGATGGCGCTGTCCATCCGCACACCCAGCCCGCCGGGGGCGTGATACTGGGTGATCTTGCCCGGGCAGGGGCTGAAATTCGGCAGCTTTTCGGCGTTGATCCGAACCTCGATCGAGTGGCCGTTGATCTTCAGTCTGTCCTGATCCAGCTCCATCGGCTCGCCAGCGGCAACCCGGATCTGTTCGCGCACCAGATCGACGCCGTAAATCGCTTCGGTCACCGGATGTTCGACCTGAAGGCGGGTGTTCATTTCGATGAAATAGAACTCGCCATCCTCATAGAGGAACTCGATGGTGCCAGCCCCGATATAGCCGAGCTTCTTCATGGCATTGGCGCAGATCGCCCCGATCCGCTCGCGCTCGGCCTCGCTGATCGAGGGGCCGGGCGCTTCTTCCAGCACCTTCTGGTGACGGCGCTGGAGCGAGCAGTCGCGCTCGCCCAGATAGACCGCATTGCCCTTGCCATCGCCGAAGACCTGGATCTCGATATGGCGGGGCTTTTGAAGGTATTTCTCGATATAGACGTCCGGGTTGCCGAAGGCGGCCTTGGCTTCGGAACGGGCGGTGCGGAAGGCGACTTCCAGCCCGGCCTCGTCATTGGCGACCTTCATCCCGCGCCCGCCGCCGCCGGCAGTGGCCTTGATGATGACCGGATAGCCGATCTCGGCCGCAACGCGCTTGGCGTCCTCGACCTCGTTCACACCGCCTTCGGAGCCGGGGACCACCGGGATACCCAGTTCCTTGGCGGTGTCCTTGGCGGTGATCTTGTCGCCCATGATGCGGATATGTTCCGCCTTGGGGCCGATGAAGGTGATGTCGTGATCTTCCAGCATCTGCGCGAAGCCGGCATTTTCCGACAAAAAGCCGTAGCCCGGATGAACAGCCTGAGCCCCGGTGATCTCGCAGGCGGCGATGATCGCGGCGGGATTCAGATAGCTTTCGGATGAGGGGTTGGGGCCGATGCAGACCGATTCGTCAGCCATGCGCACATGCATGGCATTCGTGTCCGCCGTCGAGTGGACGGCGACGGTCTTGACGCCCATTTCCCGGGCGCCGCGGATCACGCGCAGCGCGATCTCCCCCCGGTTGGCAATCAGGATCTTGTCGAACATCCCGGCCTCATTCCACGATCATCAGGGGCGAGCCGTATTCGACCGGGGTGCCATCCTCGACCAGAATGCGCTTCACCGTGCCCGATTTCGGCGAGGGGATGTGGTTCATGGTCTTCATGGCTTCGACGATCATCAGCGTGTCGCCTTCGCTGACCTGCTGGCCGATGGTGACGAAGGGGGCGGCGCCGGGTTCGGCGGCCATATAGGCGGTGCCGACCATGGGTGAGGTCACCGCGCCGGGCAGGCTGGCCGGATCTTCCGAAGCCGCCGGGGCCGGGGCCGCTGCGGCGGCGGGCGCCGGGGCAGCGGCCGGAGCCGGCGCTGCCGGGGCCGCAGCCGCGACGATCTGCTTGCCATATTTCGACAGGCTGACGGTCAGACGGTCATTTTCGCCATATTCGCGCTTGACCGACAGCTCGGCCAGCTCGCTGCTGTTGAGAAGCTCGGCCAGCGACTGGATGAAGGCGACATCGCCCGCGTGGTTCTTGTCGGATTTACCGAATGCGGTCATGGGAATCCTCTGCCTAGTGTGCCCGCGTCTGGCGCGCGGTGGAAATCTGACGGCTTATACCGTGTATCTAACCCCAAGTGAAAGCAAATTGGCTATAAATCAAGGGTTCGCGCTTCCTTTGATGACAGTATCATGGCAGATATTGGGATAGCTGTGGCCTCAACACAAGGGTTAGTATGGATGAAGCAATCTTCTCTCGCGATATGCGGGTTTGCTCTGGCTCTGACGCTGACGGTCCAGCGAGGCGTTGCAGATGGTCTCGACTATCTCGATGACCGGGTCTTCGCGCCGCAGGAGCTGTGCGAGGTGCTGGAAAGTGACGCGTCGTCAATGCCTGTGGGGGACGATGCGCTGGTTCTGCTGGGACAGAACGGCGCGTATATGTTTCAATTTCTGAACTATCCCGGCACATGTCAGATCGACGGTGTTCTGAACTCTGCGCTCTTTGGTCGCGGCAGCGATCTGCCCACGGCCATGGTCACGGTTTCCTGCATCGACGACGTGGCCGTGCCGGATTTCGGGATCATGGCGCTGGAATACTGGCCCGCGCAAAGCGCCCGCACTGCCGAGGTTCAGGTCTATCCGGTCGGCGAGGCGGGGCTTGAGCACCTTGTCGGAGATTACCGCGAATGCAGTCCGGCGGCCCGGGACGTATTGTGGCGCCAACTGAACTGATCTCAGGCATTCTATCAGATTGGGCCAGGGACGAGATGTATGCACGGTGCACGAGCCATTCACGGAGGGCTCGAAAAATGAAGATCCGGGCCCTTCAGTCGGCCATCGCCATGAACCTCAAGAAGCTGGCAGCGGCACTGATGCTGTTGCTCGGCTCGATCCTCGAAATCCGCGCTGCCCGACCCAACCCGGCACCGGCCTGAAACGACGTCTTCAACAGCTCCCCAGACTGCTTTGCTCAGGGGCGGTCAGGTCGAGCGGATGAACCGCATGTTCGAGGACGCGAGCGTCAAGCGCTTCCATTGCGACAGCCACGACCCGCTCCGGGCATATCTGACGGGCTTCATGGCGGCCTGCAGTTTCGCCCGCAGGCTCAGGACGCTCGGGCGCCTCTCGCCCTACGAATACATCTGCAAGTTCTGGCTATCAGGGCCCGACAGTTTCATCCTGAACCCGATCCATCGGATGTCGGGACTGAACGGCTAGACCTCAATCCCCGGGTTTTCGACCAGCGGGCGGCGGTTTTTCAGCTGGCGCGCCACCAGCTGGCGCGCGCGCGCGCCCGAAAGGACCGGCCGGCAGGTATCCTCGGCTTCCGGCAGATCGAGCAGGCCGATCAGACCGGCCGAAGCCGCAGAGCCAAGCACGGTGGCCCGGGCCATCGGACCGGGAAACAGGCTTTCTGCCGGTAGCCCGGCTGCATCGAGGATCTCGTGCGCGTCGCAGAGCAGATGGATCCACTCGACAGACTCCGGCGCCCGGTTGATCCCGGGCAGCGCCAGCAGATCGACGGCGCGGATGAAGACTTCGGGCGCGCCGACCATCCGCTGGACCACCGGACCACGGGTCAGCACCCGGTGCTGGGGCGAGAGGCGGATTTGGCGGTGCGGCAGCCCGGGGCCAAGCGCATCGGCGGGAATGGTAATCGCCTGCTGGCCGGGATTGGCCGCGGCCTGAGCCTCGCTGATCCGCTGGCGGCCGACCCAGACCAGCGGCACCGGCCCATGATCGGCGCTGATCACCAGATCGCCCGCAGCCAGATCGCCCGCCCGCCGATAGCCGCGCACGGTCATGATCGGCGTCTCAGCCGCAAAGCACAGCACCATGGTATTGGCAGCGGTCAGACTGCTGAGCGAGGTGGCTTCCAACCGCACGAAACCGCTGAGAGCCGCCGGAAGCGTTCCCTGCGACAGATCGATCAGCAGCGATCCGTCCGGTTGCGGGACCGCCGCCGCCCGCACCTCGTCGATGGTGGCGAAATACTCGGACAGATCGACGATATCGGCATTCGGGTCGAAATCGGCAATGTAATCGGTCCCGGTTGCACTGAAGCCGCGAAAAAGATCGCTGCCCGCCCCGCCGGTCAGGCTGTCATCGCCGCCGCCGCCCTCAAGCGTGTCATCGCCCTCGCCCCCCAGAAGAAGATCGTGGCCCTCCATGCCGTAAAGCCGGTCATCGCCGCCCAGCCCGGACATGATGTTGTCATTGAAATTGCCCCAGATATCCTCGTGAAAGAAGCTGCCATTCATATCGTTGAAGGCGGTGCCCGGCGACTGGCCGGTCATCAGCACGTTGCGCGCGAAATCGTCGGCGCTGCGGGCGTCATCCCCGGTCAGCCCCTCTATTGCCGCCGCGAGGTCGTGATATTGCGACGAGATATCGGGGGAAAGTGCACCGTAACCGGCCGAAATCGTATCGCTGCTGGTATAAAGGCTGGACACTGTGCCGATCAGGTAATCGCCGATATCGCCATCGGGGGTGGTATAGCCGGTCCAGGTGCCGCTGCCGCTCATCCCGCCGACGACGCTGGCACCATCTATGACCCAGTAGCGGCCGATATCGTCGTTCACGTTTTCCTCTTCATAATCGAGGATGGTGCCCGTGGTTTCATAGGGTACCGATCTCGATGCACCGCCATCGGGGGGCGTTCCGGGATAGCCGGTGATCGAGCTGCTGGCACCAAGAAGATCGCTCTGATCGGCCATGATCAGCATCGGCGCCGCCGGCCCGTCATAACGATCGCCCCCGGTCCGCTCATCGACATGCATCGCCATATCATAGCCGATCATCACCGGATCCGCGGTCTCCGGGTCATCGTCATCTTGCAGATAATCCGGCCAGAGCGAGGTATCGGCCGGCATGGTGAAATCATATTCGGTGGTCGGATGGCTTGCCTGCGCCCCATCTAGACCGCGCTGCGGAACCGCATTGCTGCTGCCACCGGGCGCCGGGAAATGGTCTGCCGTCAGATAGATCCCGCCGCCGATATGCACGCCGGAAAACTTGACCTGTACCATGCTCAGATGACGAATTTCCTCCGAGGTGGGATCGATGATCGTGAGGGTCATGGCAACTCCGGGACTGCGGACCGGAGCATGGGCAGGATCAGATCCTCTTCGGTCCATATGGCGGATGGGCTGTTAACATTTTTAAACGCCTTCAATCAGCCATCAATAGAAAATCAGAGCCTGCCGTATATTTTTACACTCCAGCGGGGCAACCTGTAATCCAATGACCGAGATCATGATCGCCGGCAGCAGCGCTGCGACCAGATCGCTGGACAGGGCGGCGCGGTCATAGCGGCGGCCCCAATCGAGAATGGGCAGACAGCGATGAAGCGATTTCATCGGGTTCCGGGTCTGAAGGGGGGAGGGCGGCGGATCAAAGCCCGTTGACCGGCACCTTGAGCATCGGCTGCCCGTCCTTGTCGGTCGGGATCTTGCCGGCGCGCATGTTCACCTGAAGTGAGGGGATGATCAGCCGCAGCATATCCAGCGCCGCATCGCGCTCATTGCGGAAACGAACGAATTCCTCGCGGCTGGTGCCGCCGCCGACATGGATATTATGGGCCTTTTCCTCGGCCACGGTGGTTTCCCACTGAATGTCGCGCCCGTTTGGGCCGTAATCATGGCACATGAACAGCCGCATCTCGTCGGGCAGCGACAGCACCTTCTGGATCGAATCGTAAAGCGTGCCGGCATCGCCGCCCGGGAAATCCGCCCGCGCCGAGCCGCCATCGGGCATGAACAGCGTGTCGCCGACAAAGGCCGCATTGCCCATGACATGGGTCATGCAGGCGGGCGTATGGCCCGGGGTATGGATGGCGAAAGCCTGCATATTGCCGATCAGATAGGCGGCACCGTCTTCAAACAGCGCATCGAACTGCGAGCCGTCGCGCCGGAACTCGGTGCCCTCGTTGAAGATCCTGCCGAAGGTGTCCTGCACGATCAGGATATTTGCCCCGATTCCGATCCTGCCGCCCAGCTCCGCCTGGATATAGGCCGCGGCCGAGATGTGATTGGCATGGACATGGGTCTCGATGATCCATTCCAGCGTCAGACCCTGTTCGCGTATGGTGCGGATCAGCAGATCGGTATGTTCGAAGGTGATCCGCCCGGCGGCATAGTCGATATCCATGACGCTATCGACGATAGCGCAGGCATCCGAGCCGGGATCCTTCACGATATAGCTGATCGTATTGGTAGCCTCCTCGAAGAAGGGCTGGATCTTGGGTTTGATGTCCATGCGGATCGGATAGGTGATCATCGTGATATTCTCAGGCCGGGGCACGCGCCGATTGCAGGGCGCGGGCAAGCAATATGCCGGCCGCAAGCGCCGCGACGAAGACAAAGACCTGCCAGCGGCCGGTGCCGAGTGCGGGCAGCGCCGCGCCCGGGCAGAAACCGGCAATTCCCCATCCGATCCCGAAGAGGGCCGAGCCCCCGATCAGCCGGGCGTCGATGACCCGGCTGGTCGGGGGCAGAAACCGGTTCTCCAGCACCGGGCGCGAGCAGCGAAAGACCAGCCGATAACCGATGAAGGTGGTGATCAAGGCACCGCCCATCACAAAGATCAGCGACGGGTCCCAGGTACCGGCGATATCGAAGAAGTTCAGGACCTTGGCCGGGTCGATCATGCCGGACACCGCAATGCCGAGACCGAACAGCAATCCGATGAGATAGGCGGACAGAAGACGCATGGCTCAGTCCCCGATCACATGGCGGATAAGGAAGACCGTCGCGAAGGCGAAGGCCATGAAGATGCAGGTGGCCGCAATCGAGCGCGGGCTGAGCCGGGCAATGCCGCAGATCCCGTGCCCCGAGGTGCAGCCGCCGCCATAGGTCACGCCGATCCCGACGATCAGCCCGCTGATCAGCAGCATCGGGGTCGGGACCGGCACATCCAGCACCGGCATATGCCCGGTCAGCAGCATATAAAGGACCGGGCCCGAGACCATGCCGCCGACAAGCGCCAGCTGCCAGCCCAGCTCATCGCACGAGGCTGGGCGTAGGATCCCGGCGAAGATCCCGGTCGCGCCCATCACCCGGCCCAGAATCGCCATCAGCAGGGTTGCGGCCAGACCGATCATTACCCCGCCGATCAGCGAGGCCCAGGGGGTAAAGACGGTCACCTGGTGCAGGTACTGATGCCGAAGATCGAATAAAGCGGGCAGACCCGCACCACCGCCGCCACCAGCATGACGATCCCCACCAGAATGGCGAGGAATTTGCCGATCCCCGCCGCGAAGAATGGCACCCCGCTGAAGAAGGCGAGATAGAGCAGAACGATCCCGATCAGCGCGCGGATGATCCGGTCAACAGTACCGACATTGGGTGTCATGATTGCCTCCATGAACAAAACCTGCCGCAAGATTACGCCCCGCCGGCGGCCCCGTCTGTGATATTGTCACCAAGGCTGCGGGAAATGCCGCAGCATGCCGATCATTCGCCCTCGATCAGCGCCTTCAGGCCCCGCCGGTCGCTCAGGGCGACATGGCCGCGCGACTGGCTGATCAGCCCGCGCTTGTGAAAATCCTGAAGCATGCGCGAAATCACTTCGCGCGCCGTGCCCAGCTCGCTGGCGAGCTGCTGATGGGTGACGGCGATATCGTCCCGATCACCAGCCAGAACCAACAGCCGCTCGGCCAGACGCATGTCGATCCGTCCGAAGGCCACGTCATCGACGACGCGCAGCATGTCGATCAGCCGGCGCGAATAGGCGGCCAGCACGAAATCGCGAAACGGCGCTTCTTCGGCCAACAGCCGGTCGAAAGCGGGTTTGGGCAGGGCAATGGCGGTGATATCGGTCTCGGCGATGCCTTCGGCGTGATAGGCCTCCTCGGCCAGCATGCAAGCGGTGGTCAGCACGCAGCTTTCCCCGGCCTCGACCCGGTAGAGCACGATATCGCGGCCACTATCCGAGCTTTGCGAGACCCGGATCCGGCCATCGACCAGAAACAGCAGATTATCGGGGATCCTGTAGGGGGCGAAGATCACGCTGCCGCGCGGGGCATGGATGAGCTTGCCCGCGTCCAGCAGGCGGGCGCGCACCGGCTGCGGCAGGGCACGTGTCCCCTGAAACCGCTCTGTCCAGTCGCCGATGCTCATGCGTCACGCCGTCCCGTGCTGCCCCGCCGGTATCATGGCGGCAGGGCGAAACCGGTGCAAGCCGGTGCCCGGGCGTGGATCAGACCAGCCGGGCGCCTTCCCGTGCCGCCTCGATGAAGCCGGCAAAGAGCGGTGCCGGCTCGAAGGGCTTCGATTTCAGCTCGGGATGGGCCTGAACCCCGATGAACCAGGGGTGATCGGGATATTCGACTGCTTCGGGTAGCTTGCCATCGGGCGACATGCCCGAAAACGACAGGCCAGCCTTTTCAAGCTGCGGGATATAGCGGTTATCGACCTCAAAACGGTGGCGATGGCGGTCCTCGATCTCCAGCGCGCCGTCATAGACCTCCGAGATCCTGGAGCCGGGCTTGAGCACCGCCGTATAGGCGCCAAGCCGCATGGTGCCGCCCTTGTCGTCCGAAAGCTTGCGCTGAACCATGTAATTGCCCTGCACCCATTCCTTGAGGTGATAGACAATCGGGGTGAAGCGCTCCTTGCCGGCCTCATGGTCGAATTCTTCCGAACCCGCATCCTCGATCCCGGCCAGATTGCGCGCGGCCTCGATCACTGCCATCTGCATGCCGAGGCAGGTGCCCAGATAGGGCACGTTCTTTTCGCGGGCATATTTCGCCGCCGCGACCATGCCTTCGGTGCCGCGCTCGCCAAAGCCGCCGGGCACGATGATGCCGTGATAGCCGTCCAGCAGGTGTTCTCCGCCCTCGGCCTCGATATCCTCGGCGGCGATCCAGTCGGATCTGACCTTCACCCGGTTGGCCATGCCGGCATGGGTCAGGGCCTCGGCCACCGACTTATAGGCATCTTCGAGCTGAGTATATTTGCCGACGATCGCGATCTTCACCGTGCCATCGGTGTGGGTCAGCCGGTCCATGACATCGTCCCAGCGGCTCAGCTCGGGGCGGGGCGCGGGGGCGATGCCGAAAGCATCCAGCACCGCCTGATCGAGCCCGGCGCGGTGATAGGCCAGGGGCGCTTCATAGATTGATTTCAGATCATAGGCCGGAATGACGTGATCGGGGCGGACATTGCAGAACAGCGCGATCTTGGCGCGCTCCTTTTCCGGGATCGGATGTTCGGAGCGGCAGACCAGCACATCGGGGGCCAGACCGATGGATTGCAGTTCCTTGACCGAATGCTGGGTTGGCTTGGTCTTGAGTTCGCCCGAGGCCGCCAGATAGGGCAGCAGGGTCAGATGCATCAGGATGCATTCGCCGCGCGGACGCTCATGGGTGAACTGGCGGATGGCTTCGAAGAAGGGCAGGCCCTCGATATCGCCGACCGTGCCGCCGATCTCGCACAGCATGAAATCGACCTCGTCTTCGCCGATGGTCAGGAAGTTTTTGATTTCATTGGTGACATGTGGGATGACCTGAATGGTTTTGCCCAGATATTCGCCCCGGCGCTCTTTTTCCAGCACGTTGGAATAGATCCGGCCCGAGGAAATCGAATCGGTCTTGCGGGCATGCACCCCGGTGAAACGCTCGTAATGGCCCAGATCGAGATCGGTTTCGGCGCCGTCATCGGTGATGAAGACCTCGCCATGTTCAAAGGGCGACATCGTGCCGGGATCGACGTTCAGATAAGGGTCGAGCTTGCGCAGCCGCACCGTATAGCCCCGGGCCTGCAACAGCGCGCCGAGCGCCGCCGAAGCCAGCCCCTTGCCAAGGGAAGACACAACACCGCCGGTAATGAAAATATAACGCGCCATGTGGCCCCCGTGAGTTAGAATCGGTCGTCTGCACGGCCGCAGAAATGCGCCGCTCACGGGAGTAAAGACATACCCTACTTATCCCGTGGCCGCAATGCGAACCGCAAGTTGTCGTGGGCAAAAACAGCGTGCCCGCAATCTGTAGCGATCAGTTGGCGGTCGGCGGCGCAACCGGCGCATCTGCTGCCGGCACGTCTGTAACCGGCGCATCGGTGGTGGTGGCCGCAGCATCCGCCGCAGCGGCCTCAGCCGGAGCCGTTTCGGCAGGCGCAGCGGCTTCCGGGGCCGGCGGCGTCACCGGCAGGCCAACGCCGGGCGGCGGCGTGGTCGGCAGGTCGGGCAGGGCCGGAGCGCCGCCTTCGGCGGTGGTGCCGATATCGAGCTGGTCCAGAACCGATCCGCCGGTCGCATTGCGCGCCGCGATGATGGTCAGGGTCAGTGAGGTGATCAGAAAGCCCGTGGCCAAGGCCCAGGTCAGCCGGGTCAGCGCATTGGCTGCCTGGCGGCCGGTCATGACACCGCCGCCGCCGCCCATGCCAAGCCCGCCGCCTTCGGAGCGTTGCAGCAGCACGACGCCAATCAGCAGCAGCGCGAGGATCAGGTGGACGGTCAGGACAACGTTTTCCAAGACTCGGGCCTTTCGATTACGGACGCGCCTATCTAGTCAGGGTAAAGCGGCTTGGCAAGGCAGGGCCGGCATTGCTTTTCAGTCAAATCACGCCGCAACCCACCAATATCTTCGGCAGGAAGGGCGTCAGCCGGCGTGCCGACAGTTTCTGAACACGAATTCGAGGCTGCGCCCGTCAGGATCGCGCAGCCATGCCGCCGGATCACGGGGACAGAGCCAGCGCTTAGGCCAGCCCCTTCTTGCCCATGTCGAGGAATTTCTGCCGGCGGTCCTGCACCAGATCCTTCGGGGACTTGCCCGACAGATCGTTCAGTATGGCGGTGATTTCCTGACCGACCGCTGCAATGGCGGCCTTGGGGTCGCGCTGCGCGCCGCCCCGAGGCTCGTCCACAATGGCGTCGATCACGCCCAGCTTCTTCAGATCCTGCGCGGTCAGGCGCAGGGCCTCGGCTGCATCGCGCATCTTTTCGGCATTCTTCCACAGGATCGAGGCGCAGCCCTCGGGCGAGATCACCGAATAGATCGAATGTTGCAGCATGGCGATGCGGTTGGCAGTGGCGAAGGCCACGGCCCCGCCGGATCCGCCCTCGCCGATGATCACCGAAACCAGCGGCACGCCGATCTGCAGGCATTTCTCGGTCGAGCGGGCAATCGCTTCGGACTGACCGCGTTCCTCGGCGCCCTTGCCGGGATAGGCGCCGGGCGTGTCAACAAGCGTGATCACCGGCAGGCCGAAGCGATCGGCCAGGTCCATCAGCCGGATCGCCTTGCGATAACCTTCGGGTCGGGCCATGCCGAAATTGTGTTCGATCCGCGATTTGGTGTCATGGCCCTTTTCATGGCCGATCACCACGCAGGGCGTGTCATTGAACCGGGCCAGCCCGCCCATCACCGCATGATCGTCCCCAAAGGCGCGGTCACCGGCCAAGGGCGTATATTCGGTGAAAAGCGTGTCGATATAATCGCGGCAATGCGGACGCTCCGGGTGGCGCGCCACCTGGGTTTTGCGCCAGGGCGTCAGGTTGGCATACATGTCCTTGAGCAGCGCATCGGCCTTCTTGTCCAATGCCGCGGCTTCTTTCTCGACATCCACGGCCTGATCGCTCTGGCCCATGGCGCGCAATTCCTCGGCTTTGCCTTCAATATCGGCAAGCGGTTTTTCGAAATCGAGATAGGTCATCCGGCTCACTCCTCGTGTCGGCACCCTATATGCGGCGGACAAGCGCGGATTGCAACGCGCGACGCTTGCCGGAACGTTGGCGCGCGCCTATCTGTGGCAGATGAGAATCCCCTTTTTGAACCCCGCCCCCCGCGTCAATGTCATCCGCCTGCAGGGCGCCATCGGAATTTCGTCCCGCGGCGGCGGCGGGCTGAACGACGTGGCCCTTGCCCCGGTGCTTGAACGCGCTTTCACCAAGGGCAAGCCGAAGGCCGTGGCACTGGCGATCAATTCGCCGGGCGGCTCGCCGGTGCAATCCTCGCTGATCGCGGCGCGGATCCGGCGTCTGGCCGACAAGCATGAGATCCCGGTTCATGCCTTTGTCGAAGATGTCGCAGCTTCAGGGGGCTACTGGCTGGCGACGGCCGCCGACAAGATCTGGGCGGATGAATGCTCGGTGGTCGGCTCGATCGGGGTGATTTCGGGCGGCTTCGGCTTTCAGGACTTCATCGCCCAGCACGGGATCGAGCGGCGCGTTCACACCGCCGGGCGTTCGAAATCCCAGCTCGATCCGTTCCGGCCGGAAAATCCCGAAGATGTCGCCCGCCTGCAAGCGTTGCTCGACGAGATGCATCAGATCTTCATCGCGCAGGTCAGATCCCGGCGTGGTAGCCGGATCGCGGCTGACGCGGAGATCTTCACCGGGGAGTTCTGGCTGGCCCGGCGCGCCGAGGCTTTGGGGCTGATCGACGGGATTGCCCATATGGTCCCGAAGATGCGGGCGCTCTACGGCGACGATCTGCGCTTTGTCAGCTTTGGCGCCCGCCGCTCCGTCCTGCGCCGCGTCGGCCTTTCAGGCGATGTCATTGCCGCCGATGCGCTGGCAATGATCGAGGAGCGCGCCGCGTTCCAGAGGTTCGGGGCATGATCAAGATCGTCCTCACTTTCCTTCTGATCTTCATTGCGCTGGCAATCGTTGCCGGTCCCGGCTTCCGGCGCTTCATCGCAAAGCTACTGGGGCTGCCCTATCGTGATCGTTGATCTTCTGCTTATCCTTGCCGGGCTCGGCCTGCTGATCCTTGGCGGGGATCGTCTGGTGCGCGGCTCCGTCGCCCTTGCCCTGAAACTGGGCATCGCGCCGGCCATCGTCGGGTTGACCGTTCTGGCCTTCGGCACCTCGGCGCCCGAGCTGATCGTTTCCGTTGCCGCTGCCGTCGGCGGCCAGCCGGGGATCGCCCTTGGCAATGTCGTCGGCTCGAACATCGCCAATATCCTGCTGATTCTCGGCGCAACCGCCGTCATCGCCCAGGTGCTGAGCAATGACGATGAGCTCAAGATCAGCTGGGCTTATGCGGTCGGTGCCGCGCTGCTGCTGACCGTGCTGTGCTTTCTCGGCCCGCTCGTCTGGTGGCACGGGGTCATCCTGCTCGGTGTGCTGGCACTGACCCTGACCTCGCAGATCCGCCGGGCCCGTGAAGACAAGATCAAGGCGCCGGAGCTAGGCGAAACCTCGGCCAGCGGCGGGCAGATCCTGGCCTGGCTGGCCATCGGGTTGGTCTCGTTGCCGATCGGTGCGCAGCTGCTGGTCGATGGGGCCAGCGATATCGCCCGGTCCTTCGGGATCAGCGAAACCGTCATCGGCCTGACCCTGGTCGCGCTCGGCACCTCGCTGCCGGAACTTGCCGCCTCGGTCGCTTCGGCCCTGCGCGGGCGGGCGGATATGGCGCTTGGCAATGTCATCGGCTCGAACCTTTTCAATATCCTCGGGATCCTGGGCATCACCGCCTTCTTCGGCCCGATCTATGTGCCGCCGGAAATGCTGCATTTCGATCTGTGGTTCATGCTGGCCTGTACGCTGATCGTCGGCCCCTTCCTTTACCGCTATATCCCCATCGGACGGCTGGTCGGTCTGGTGCTGTTGTCAGTCTATGCCAGCTATACCGTCTGGCTGCTGGCGCCATGAGCGTCGCGCTGATTACCGGCGGGGCGCGCCGGCTTGGCCGGGCCATGACGCTTGCCCTTGCCGGCAACGGCCATGATGTCGCCATCCATTGTTACGCATCCACCGCCGAAGCCGGCGAGCTGGCCGCCCGGGCCCGCGCGCTCGGAGTTCGGGCCGAGGTCTTTGCCGCCGATCTTCTCGATCTCGACGCGGCCGAGGCGCTGATTGCCGAGGTCAGTGCCCGCATGGGGCCGGTTTCTGTCCTGATCAACAACGCTTCGATCTTCGAGCATGACGATCTGAGCAGCGCGACCCGCGCCAGCTGGGACCGTCATTTCGGATCGAACCTGCGCGCGCCCTTCATCCTGTCGCAGGCTTTTGCCGCGCAAGCCCCGAAAGCCGGCCTGCTGAATGGAGAGCCGCGTGCGGCCGGGCTGATCGTCAATATGATCGACCAGCGGGTGCTGAAGCCGACGCCGGAATTCCTGACCTATGCCATTGCCAAATCCGGGCTCTGGGCGATGACACGCATGCTGGCGCAGGCACTGGCGCCCGATATCCGGGTCAATGCCATCGGCCCCGGCCCGACCCTTCAGGGCGAGCATCAGTCGGCCGCGCAATTCGCCCGCCAGCGCGCCGCGACCATTCTCAGACGCGGCGCGGATGAAGACGATGTGACGGCGGCACTGCTTTATCTTCTATCCGCGAAATCCGTCACCGGGCAGATGATCTGCGCCGATGGCGGCCAGCATCTGGCCTGGCAGACCCCCGATGTAACCGGGGTCGAATAAGCGAAAATGCGCCCGGTTGCGGCAGATTGTCCACCTTTCGCCCGCCAGTCACAGAAGCGACACGATTTCGTGTGGTTTTTCATACTCTTGTGACGAGCTCATAAAAACAAAGAAAAATCAATGCACTGAAATGTTGCATAAAATTTAGTCAATACGGCGATTCTCCTTGTATCGCAGGGGAGAAGCCGCACAGCTCACCACCGGCCCACAGAGTTATCCACAGAAACCGTGGACAGGTTTTCCCTTGATTTCACCTGCCGGAACTTGCAGCCCGAATGGAATCACCCATCTTCGTATCATGACCGAAAACACCCCTGCCCTGACCGGCCAAGCCCTGATCGCCGATTATCTGAAACGGCTCGATTCCAGCCCCGGGGTCTACCGGATGCTGGGCGAAAAGGGTGATGTGCTTTACGTCGGCAAGGCGCGTAATCTGAAGGCGCGGGTGTCGAACTATGCGCGCGGGCACGGCCATACCCATCGCATCGCCCGGATGATCACCGAGACCCGCTCGATGATGTTCCTGACCACGCGCACCGAGACCGAAGCGCTGCTGCTGGAACAGAATCTCATCAAGCAGCTCAAGCCGCGCTACAATGTGCTGCTGCGCGACGACAAGAGCTTCCCGAATATTCTGGTGGCGAAGTCGCACCCCTTCGCCCAGATCAAGAAGCATCGCGGTGCCAAGGGCGAAAAGGGCGACTATTACGGCCCCTTCGCCAGTGCCGGCGCCGTCAACCGCACGCTGAACCAGCTTCAACGGGTGTTTTTGCTGCGCAATTGCACCGATGCGGTTTTCGAAAGCCGGACCCGGCCCTGTCTGCTTTATCAGATCAAGCGCTGTTCCGGTCCCTGCGTCGGCCGGATTTCCGAACCCGATTACAAAGCACTGGTGGCGGATGCGGAACTGTTCCTGCAGGGCCGCTCGACCCAGATTCAGGCCGATCTCGCGCGCGAGATGAACACGGCCTCGGAGGCCATGGAATATGAACGTGCCGCCGCCCTGCGTGACCGGATCAAGGCGCTGACCGCCGTGCAGGCGGTGCAGGCGATCAATCCGCGTTCCATCCCCGAGGCCGATCTGGTCGCGCTGCATATGGAAGCCGGTCAGGCCTGCGTGCAGGTCTTCTTCATCCGCGGCAATCAAAGCTGGGGGAACAGCGATTTCTATCCGCGTCTCGGCGGGGCGGAATCGCCCGATGAGATCATGCAGGCCTTCCTGATGCAGTTCTACGACAACAAGGTGCCGCCGCGCATGGTGCTGCTGTCCCATGAGGTCGAGGACATGGACCTGATGGGCGAGATCCTGACCGAGCGCGCCGGGCGCAAGGTCGAACTCGCCATGCCTCAGCGCGGCGAAAAGGCCGAGCTGGTCGGCAACGCGCTGCGCAATGCCCGCGAATCGCTGGCCCGGCGCATGTCGGAAAGCGCGGCGCAGCGCAAATTGCTGGAAGGGCTGGCCGAAGCCTTCGATCTTCCCGCGCCCCCGCGCCGGATCGAGATCTACGACAACAGCCATATCATGGGCACCAATGCGGTTGGCGGCATGGTGGTGGCCGGGCCGGAAGGCTGGATGAAGAACCAGTATCGCAAGTTCAACATCAAGGGGACCGAAATCACCCCCGGCGACGATTTCGGCATGATGAAGGAAGTCCTGACCCGCCGCTTTTCGCGGCTGATGAAGGAAGATCCCGACCGCGAAACCGAAGCCTGGCCCGACCTTCTGCTGATCGACGGCGGCGCCGGGCAGGTATCGGCGGTCTATGAGATCATGGCCGGGCTCGGCGTCGAGGATATCCCGATGATCGGCGTCGCCAAGGGCGAGGACCGCGACCACGGCAAGGAGGAATTCCACCGCTATGGCCAGCGTCCCTTCGCCCTGCGCATGAATGACCCGGTACTCTATTTCATCCAGCGCCTGCGCGACGAGGCTCACCGTTGGGCCATCGGCACCCATCGCGCCAAGCGGGCCAAGGCGGTGTCAGCCACGCCGCTCGATGAGATCGCCGGCGTCGGCGCCGCCCGCAAGCGGGCACTGCTGGCGCATTTCGGCTCAGCCAAGGCGGTCAGCCGCGCCGCCGTCGCCGATCTGATGGCGGTGGATGGGATCAACGAGGGCCTCGCCCAGAAGATCTTCGATCACTTCCGGGGCTGAGGGCACGCCCGTGCACCCAGGCGCCAGTCCCCGCCGCGAAGGTGCGCATCGCCGCTATGCGGCCCAATTCCCTTTGCGCATTCGACCCGATATGCCGGCGCCTCCATGATCTCATGCGCAGGAGGCTGCGCCTGCGCGCCGGCGGGCGCAGACAGGGTCTGGTCTTCGCAGGTTTCGTCATGCAAGCCTGAGGAGAATTGCACCGCGCAGCCACAGGAGAGATAATGATGCCCGAGCCGCAAGCCGTTTCCCTCTCGCTGACCAATGCCGCCACCGAGGCCGCGCGGGATCTGCTGGCCGATCTGTCCTCGCTGGTCCGCGCTACCGGGTTTCGCCGCTCCGAAGGCGTGCTCTCCTGCATCGCCGGGATCGGGGCGGGTGCCTGGGGCCGGCTTTTCCCCGGCCCGCGCCCGCGTGAGCTGGAAGCCTTCGCGCCGATCCAGGGCGTTCATACCGCGCCTTACGACGCCGGGCGATCTTCTTTTCCATATCCGCGCCATGCAGATGGATATGTGTTTCGAACTGGAAACCCACATCCTTGAACGGCTCACCGGCCATGTCACCATCGAAGACGAAACCCAAGGCTTCAAGCTCTTCGATAACCGCGACCTGCTGGGCTTTGTCGATGGCACCGAAAACCCCGATGGCCCGGATCGCACGGATGCGGTGCTGATCGGCGACGAAGACCCGGATTTCGCCGGCGGCAGCTATGTCATCACCCAGAAATATCTTCACGACACGGCTGCCTGGAATGCGATTGCGGTCGAGCAGCAGGAGCGTATCATCGGCCGCAAGAAGCCTTCCGATGTCGAGCTGCCCGATGAAGACAAGCCGAGCTATGCCCATAACGTCCTGAACGTGATCGAGGATGACGACGGCAATCAGCTCGATATCCTGCGCGACAACATGCCTTTCGGCAGCCCGGCCGCGGGCGATTCGTCACCTATGTCATCGGCCTGCCCGAGGGCAATTACGACTGCATTCTCGATGTAAGCACCCCGGTCACCGGCACGCTGTTCTTCGTGCCGTCCGCTGACATGCTGGGTGGCTGAGGGCGCTGCGCCCGCTGACCAAGCCAGACGCTGGCCAGCACCATGACCATGCCGAGCGTCTGCCCGGGGCTCAACACCTGTCCCAGCACCAGCCAGCCAAGCAGCATGGCGCTGACCGGGCTCAGCAGTCCAAGCGGGGCGATCGTCGCCGGCCCAAGTGCGGCGATCCCGCGAAACCACAGGAAATAGGTGATCCCGCCACCAATCAGGCTCAGATAGATCAGGGCGGCAAGGCTGCTCGCGCTCAACGGTGGCAGTGCCGGTGCGGACAAAAGCGCCATCGGCACCAGCAAAAGCCCGCCGGCTGTCAGCTGCCAGGCGGTAAAGGTCAGGGCGGAAACCGGCGGCTGCCATTTCCGGGTCAGTACGGAGCCGAAAGCCATGGACACCGCCCCGGCGAGCATGGCCAGAACCCCGACCATATCGAGCTTCGCCAGCGGGGTCAGGGCCAGCAGGGCGACGCCGATCATGCCGATAGCGCCGGCCGCAATCGCGGCGGGCCGGATGGTCTGGCCAAGCAAGGCCCGGGCCAGAAACAGCACGATCAGCGGCTGCGCTGCGCCAATCACCGCAGCGACACCGCCAGGCAGCCGGTAAGCGGCAACATAGAGCAGCCACCAGAAGATCGAGAAATTGAGTGCGCCCAGAATGAAGGACCGTGCCAGCCAGATCCCCTGCGGCAGTCGCCGGGTCAGAAGCAGCAGGAACAACCCCGCCGGCAGAGCACGCAGCATGGCCAGAAGCAAGGGCGAGGCACCGGGGAGGAACTCGGTGGTGATGATATAGGTGCTGCCCCAGATCGCCGGAGCAAGCGCGGTCAAGAGCAGGGTGGTGGAACGGGACATGGGCCTCTCCGCCATTTATCTTGATATCAAGATAAATGGATCTTTCTTGATGTCAAGACAGTCTGGCGGTAGCCTGGCAGGATGGATGCGGTTGACAGAATTCTGGACCAGTGGCGGCAGGAGCGGCCCGATCTTGAGGTGTCTTCGATGGGACCGCTCGGTCGGCTCGGCCGGGTCCGCCACCATGCAAGCCGCCGCATGGAGGAAACCTTTGCGCGCCACGGTCTGAACGCGGCCGGCTTCGACGTTCTGGCAACGCTGCGCCGCACGCCGCCGCCTCATGCGCTGACACCGGGGGTGCTGATGGATCAGATGATGATCACCTCGGGTACCATGACCAACCGGATCGACCAGCTGGTCAAGTCCGGGCTGGTGTTGCGCGGGCCCGATCCCTCTGACGCCCGGCGGGTGCTGATCGCCCTGACCCCGCGGGGCTTCGCGCTGATCGAGCGGGTTCTGGACGATCACCTTGCAACCCAGTGTGCCATCCTGGAGGCGCTGACCCCGGAAGAGGTCCAACAGCTCGACGGGGCTCTGCGCAAGCTGCTGGCCTCGTTCGAGGGCGAGCGCTGAAACGCACCGCCGCTTGCGTCCGGGCCGGCGGCTTGCGACAAGCGGGCATGCTGATCCTGCTCAACAAGCCCTATGGCGTTTTGCCGCAATTCACCGACCAATCAGCCGAGCCGCGCCCGGTTCTGGCCGATTATGTCGATGTGAAAGGCGTCTATCCGGCCGGACGGCTGGACATGGACAGCGAGGGGCTGATGCTTTTGACCGATGACGGCAGGCTTCAGGCCCGAATCGCTGATCCGAAGCACAAGATGGAAAAAACCTATCTGGTGCAGGTCGAAGGGGTTCCAGACCCGGCACAGCTTCAGGCCCTGCGGGGCGGGGTCGCGCTGAAGGACGGTCTGACCCTGCCGGCCGAGGCCGAGGCAATTGCGCCGCCCGATCTGTGGCCGCGCGATCCGCCGATCCGGGTCCGCAAATCGGTGCCCGACAGCTGGATCCGCCTGACCATCCGCGAGGGCCGCAACCGTCAGGTGCGCCGGATGACGGCGGCGGTCGGTCTGCCGACCCTGCGGCTGGTGCGCTGGCAGGTCGGGCCGTGGTCGGTGGCCGGGCTTGCCCCCGGCGCGTGGCGTGAGGCGCGCCGCTGACCCTCGGGCGTTAACCGTTTTTTCGGATTCCTCAACAAAGTCTTAATGTTGCTGGTATGTACCGCCTCTGAAAAGTGAGGTGTGACATGTTGGTAATAGCAGGAATTCTGGGGGCGATTGCCGCCGGAACGGCCGTTGGGTTGTTGAATGGCGACGACGATACCGACCATGACGACGAATTTTCCGAAAAGAAGGAGGACCGGGAACAGGAAGAGCATTCCCCCTCCTTTGCGGAAAACGAGGCGGGCGAGGCGGTATCCGGCTGGCATGATCTGCTGGGCGTCGCGAACCGAACCCCAAGCGGGCCCGATGATGATCTGATACGGGGCAGCGATGCCGCCGACGATCTGATCGGCGGGGATGGGAATGATACGCTTCTCGGTTATGGCGGGAATGACTGGCTTTACGGCGATGATGCGCCATTCGCGGCCGGGGATGACGACTTGCATGGCGGTGATGGCGATGACCGCCTGGCCGGCGGCGGCGGTAATGACGCGCTTTTCGGCGATGCCGGCGATGACCGGATGGTCGGCGGCATCGGCAACGACGTGATGCATGGCGGGACCGGCAACGACTGGCTTGAGGCCTGCGAGGGCGACGATCTGCTTGCCGGCGGCGAGGGTGACGACGACCTGTCAGGCGGGCGCGGCGATGACACGTTGCTTGGCGGCGCGGGGGCCGATTCTCTGCATGGCGGCGAAGGCGATGACCGGCTGGTCGGCGGCGATGGCGACTGGCTCGACGGCAATGAAGGCGATGACGTCTTCGTCGTCACGCATGAGGGTCGGGACATCGCCCATATCTCCGATTACGGCCTGGGCGAGCGGATTGAGATCGTGGTTGACGACCCTGACACCGCTGATCTGACCGTGACCGAAGACAAAGACGGCAACCGGCTGGTACTGATCAATGGCACGCCGGTCCTGATGGTCCATAAAGGCGACGAGCTGCTGGCAGCGGATATCGCCCTGGTGCGCGAATGATCCGGCTCAGTACCCCTCGCGCCAAGGCTTTCTTTTTACCGCGCAATTGCGTATAGCCGCGCATCCGCCGAAACTTTCGGCGGGGCGACTCCACGGGCCTGCGCTGGACGACATCCCGGCCTGAGCCATAACCCCTTGTTTTCGAAAGGAGACCCCGATGTCGATTACGGTTGAAGAAAAGAATCGCCTGATGAAGGAATTTGCGACCAAGGAAGGCGACACCGGCTCGCCCGAGGTTCAGGTTGCGATCCTCACCTCGCGCATTTCCACGCTGACCGAGCATTTCAAGACCCATAAGAAGGACAACCACAGCCGTCGTGGCCTTCTGATGATGGTTGCCCAGCGCCGCAAGCTGCTGGACTATCTGAAAGGCAAGGACGAGGCCCGTTATCAGGACCTCATCAAGCGCCTCGGCATCCGTCGCTAAGTCCCGGACCGCAGGTTGCTGCGGTCGGACCGTGCACAGATGAAGGATTGCGCCCGTGGCTCACGCCGCGGGCGTTTTCTTTTGAGCCAGGCCGCATCGCTTACGCTCTGGCCCCCGAGGCCGGCTACGGGCTCGGAAAATCACCCGGCTTTTCCGTTGAATGAGGGCGGTGCGGTCTGAATCGGACCTGGCACGGCGAATGCTGCCCGGCCTGTCCAGGATCATGGTTCCGGCACCATAAGGCCTTCTTCCATCTGTCGGTCCTGCCTCCTGGGCGCTGCCCGGCGATGGAAGCCCCGTCCGGGCATATCGACGGGGCATATCGACGGGGCACAGGGACCGCACCCGGCCAGCGATGACGGCCTTACGCCCAACGAATATGTCGGGAAGGCATGGACTTCAGGACCGGAAAGATCCACCGTCAAGCCGATACACAAGGGGCCGGGATTGAACAATCAGCAACCGGCGATCCGATCCAGGAGATGAGCGATGCATTTGCCGATTTTGACACTCTGCCTGAGCCTGCCTGCGGCCTGGGCGCAGGCTGAGATATTTACTGTCGATTACACCTGTGCCGATAATCGCACTTTGCAGGCGGCCTTCATCAATGAGGGCGAGGCCAATTATGCGGTGCTCCTCGATGCCGATAGGCTGGTGCCGATGACAATTGCGCAAAGCGGATCTGGCGCACGCTACCTGTCTGAGGATGGCAAGCTGGAGCTATGGACCAAGGGGCCAGAGGCCACGCTACGCCGTGTGGGCGATGAAGAGGTTACACTCTATCAGGACTGTCAGGAGGCCCCGGCGGCCGAGTGACCGGCCTGCCGTTTCAATGAAGCGACTGAGAGATCGCTTTCTTCTCCGCAACTCTTCTGGCTGCGACCGTCATCTTCCGGTCATGATCGGGAACGAGTTCTGAGCCTGCGAATAGATCTGCAGGTTCTGGATATCAGAGCCCGACAGGTTCATCCTGAAGCCGATCCACCAGATGCCGGGACTGAACAACAACGGTACGAAAAAGGGGCGCGCGGATTTCCGCACGCCCCGATTTTCTGTCATGGGTCGCGATCAGGCGGATTTCGAGGCGCGATATTCGCCGCGATCCGGGGTCATGTTGCTGACCACGACTATCGCGATCCAGGCGGCGATGAAGCCGGGGACGATTTCGTAAAGCCCGGTCGAGGCTTTCAGCCCGGTCGAGATCCACAGCATCACGGTCAGCGCGCCCACGATCAGACCGGCAATCGCGCCGGCGCCGTTCATGCGCTTCCAGGTCAGGGCCAGAATGATCAGCGGACCGAAGGCGGCACCGAAGCCGGCCCAGGCATTGGCCACGAGGCCGAGCACGCTGGAGTTGGGATCCGCGGCGATGACCACCGCGACCAGACCGACCGCGACGACCGCCAGCCGACCGATGGTGACCAGTTCGCGATCCGTGGCGCTGCGCTTGAACAGGCTGTGATAGATGTCTTCCGTCAGCGAGGAAGACGCAACCAGCAGCTGGCTCGACACCGTGGACATGATTGCGGCCAGAAGCGCGGCATAAAGGAAGCCGGTGACCAGCGGGTGGAACAGCATTCCGGCCAGCACGATGAAGATGGTTTCGGGGTCCGTGACCTCAATCCCGGTCCGCAGCACATAGGCCCGTCCGAAGACACCGACCGCGACCGCACCCAGCAGCGAAATGCCCATCCAGCTCATGCCGATCCGGCGGGCTTTGGGCACGTCGGCCACGCTGCGCAGCGCCATGAAGCGGACGATGATATGGGGCTGGCCGAAATAACCCAGGCCCCAGGCCATGGCCGAAAGCCAGCCGATCAGGGTCAGGCCCTTGAACATCGAAAGATAATTGGGGTCTGCGGTGGTCAGGCGCTCGATCGCCTGATCGACACCGCTGCCCCCCTGAGTGGTCAGGATGACCAGCGGCATGATCACCAGTGCCAGCATCATGATGCAGCCCTGCACGAAGTCGGTCAGGCTGACCGCCAGAAAGCCGCCCATGACGGTATAGACCAGCACGATGCCAAGCGTCAGCAAAACGCCGGTCATGTAATCGCCGCCGAAGGCGCTGGCGAAAAGCTTGCCGCCGCCGACCAGGCCCGATGCGGTATAGACCGAGAAGAAGACCACGATGATGATCGCCGAGACCACGCGCAGCAGCTTCGCCTGGCTGGGGAAGCGGTTGCCCAGGAAGCCGGGGATGGTCAGGCTGTTGTCGTATTCCTCGGTCTGCTGACGCAGCCGGGGCGCAACGACGATCCAGTTGACCAGAGCGCCGATGAACAGGCCGACGGCGATCCAGGCTTCGACCAGGCCGGTCGCATAAAGCGCGCCGGGCAGGCCGAGCAGCAGCCAGCCGCTCATGTCCGAGGCACCGGCCGACAGTGCCGCAACCGCGGGCGGCAGGTCGCGCCCGCCAAGGACATAATCCTCGGAGCTCGATGTGGATTTGCGCCAAGCGTATACGCCAATGGCGAGCATCAGAACGAAATAAGCCAGCAGGCTTACCCAAATTCCGATTGGCATAGGGTGTCTCCTCCTCAAAATTCCCAACGATATCATCGAAGACCGGCAGTCATCCGCTGATATCGAAATTGTGATCTTTGCCGCAGGTTAGGGCAGAGAGTGCGAAACCGAAACCCCGTCGGGCAGAAAACCCCAAATTCTAATACGAAAGAGCCCGGATGCCGGATGGCGGCATATCGGGCTGCGGTGCGGCTGACGCCGCGCGCGGGGGATGCGCGGGGCTTCCGGACTGCGCTTCGAAACGCGGCTTTCGGCGGGGCTTCGCCCCGGATCGGCGCGAATTGGCGCGAGACCATGCCATCCCCGCGCGGCGCATTGAGCGCGTTTGTCCGGCGCCTATAGTCAGGAAATCAAAGACTTTCTTATCGGCACATATGATTCGAAGGAGAGCACTATGGCCAAGATCCTGAAGGCCGGCACCCCGGACCGGAACTCTCACTGCCGTCCACGACCGGCGGAAATATCACCCTGAACGACCTGGTTGGAACGCCTTTCGTGCTCGCCTTCTATCCGGGCGATTTCACTCCGGTCTGCAGCAGCGAGCTGGCGCTTTTCCAGGAAGCTCTTCCCACCATCGAAGATTTCGGCGCGCGGCTGGTTGCGATTTCGGTCGATAGTCTCGCCTCGCACGGGGCATTCGCGCGCAGCCTGGGACTGAACTTTCCGCTGCTGTCGGATGCCCATCCCAAAGGGGTGGTCGCATCGGCATTCGGTGTGTATGACGAGGAACTCGGCCTGGCCAGACGCGGGCTTTTCGTCATGGATGGGTGCGGTATCGTCTTCTGGTCCCATCTGTCGCCGATGGAGATTAATCCAGGGGTTGGGGGTGTGCTGAAAGCCCTGGGTTGAGCTGGCGCCGCAGGCCGTGTCCGGCGATACCGCGCCCCGGCAGAAGGACTTCCATTTCCGCGGCGACCCTGATGGAGTTCGGGGACTATCAATGCCCCTATTGCGGGCAGGCCTATTACCAGCTTCAGCGCGTGCTCGGTCATTTCGGCGACAGCCTGCGCTTCGAATTTCGCAACTTTCCCCTGGCCAGCGTCCATCCCTTTGCCGTGTTGGCGGCCGAGGCCGCCGAATCCGCCGGGGTGCAAGGCAAATTCTGGCAGATGCATGACGCGCTTTACGAACACCAGTCTGCGCTTGGGCCGGATCTGGTGCTCGATCTGGCCCGGCAACTCAGGCTTGACGTGGATCGCTTCATCAATGACGTGAACAGTGACGCCCATCTTTCCCGCATCCGCGCCGATCTTCAGGATGGGCTGCGCCTTGGGGTCAATGGCACGCCGAGTTTTTTCATCAACGGGCGCAAATATGATGGCAGTTTCGATGCGGGAAGCCTGATCAGGGCCATTGAAGCGACCGGTCTGAAAGGCTGAGCCGATCCCGGAGGCTGCGGGTTAACCGGGCAGCGGGTTCACTGCCCGGTAAGATATGACGCGCTGATCAGGGATCAGTTGCCGGGCGGCGGCGGGGGAGGGTTGCCCCCCGGCCCGCCCATTGGCGGGGGCGGTGCCATGCCCGCGCTGCGTTCGGTGGTGAAATCTACCGGAATCGAGATTGTGGCCCTGTAACCATGCGCGGGATCGCCGGTCATGGTCGGGGTCTGCTGGGCGATCTGAGCCTTGGTATTGTCGCTGAAGACATTGTCCGAGGCGATGGAAACATGGGCCAGGTTTTCGGCAGAGGCCGCATAGCCTTCGTCGCTCTCATAGACCGTTTTCATGTCGGCTTCGGACATGGCGATCTGTGCGGTCAGCAGGGCGGCATCGCCGCTTACGGCGGATCCGGCACTTTCGAAGATCTCGAAATGGATATGCGGCCAGCGGCCGTCATAACAGCCGGGTATGATGGTCTGGAAGCGCAGCTTGCCGTTTTCGTCCGAGACCGCGACCCCGCGCAGATAGTTCTGATCAGGCAGGTCATAGAGCGAGTATCTCCCCTCGGAATTGCAATGCCACAGATAGATGGCATGGCTGGCCAGCGGGGTGCAGCCGGCAGCATCAAGCAGGGTGATGTCCAGGGTCAGCGGAACGCCTTCGGCAGTGCCGGACAGGCCAGCGAAGGAGCTGCGCAGATCCTCGCGGATGACGCCTTTCTGCGTCAATACATTGATCACCTGGCCCTCGCGGCTGTTGGTTCCGTCGGCCGGGTAGGGGCCGGCGGTTTCCCAGGGCAGGGCGATGCATTCCAGCGCCATGGCCGGGCGCGTCGCCAGCCCGGCCAGTCCAATGCCGCCAATCAGTGCCAGCAGGTTGCGCCGCCCGATCAGGCGGGGAAGGTCGGCAGTCAGCCCGCCGTCATGTTGATGATCGTTGCCCATGGGCTTTATCCTTATTGTCTGCTCGGTGATCAAACCCGCCGCGGGCAAGGCCGGTTCCTCGACCGGGGCGCGGCGTCCGGGATAGGGCGATGACCCTTCGGTGAGAGCCGCGAAAATGTCTGATGCGTCAGGAGCTAAAGGGAGGAGACGATGAAAATCGGCTTTGGGTCGGTTTGCACTTTCCCTTCCCAAAACCTTCCATTTCCTGTATCGGCTGCCCATCTGCGACGTGACGCCCGGCCCCGGGGCGACGCATAAGGATCGGGGCGGCGGCAATGGGGCCGCTATGACACATGGGATCGCCCGGAGGGCCGGCGCGTCCCGAGAGGATATCTGATGTTTGATGAAGTGAGAAAATCGATCCAGTGGGGGCAGGAAACGCTCACGCTGGAAACCGGCAAGGTTGCGCGCCAGGCTGATGGCAGCGTGATTGCCACGCTGGGGGAAACCAGCGTCATGGCCAACGTGACCTTCGCCCGTGAGCCGAAGCCGGGGCAGGACTTCTTCCCGCTGACCGTTCACTATCAGGAAAAATATTATGCCGCCGGTAAGATCCCGGGCGGCTTCTTCAAGCGCGAGGCCCGTCCGAGCGAAAAGGAAACGCTGACCGCGCGCCTGATCGACCGCCCGATCCGCCCGCTGTTTGCAAAGGGCTTCAAGAATGAAGTTCTGGTCATGTGCACCGTGCTCAGCCACGATCTGGTCAACGATCCCGATATCGTCGCCATGATCGCCGCCTCGGCCGCGCTGACCATTTCGGGCGTGCCCTTCATGGGACCGATCGGTGCTGCCCGCGTCGGTTTCGCCGATGGCGAATATGTGCTGAACCCGGAAGTGCAGGACATGGACCATCTGCGCAACAATCCCGAACAGCGTCTCGATCTGGTCGTCGCCGGCACCAAGGATGCGGTGATGATGGTCGAATCGGAAGCCTATGAGCTGTCCGAAGACGAAATGCTGGGCGCGGTGAAATTCGGCCATGAGGCGATGCAGCCGGTCATCGACCTGATCATCGAGCTGGCTGAAACTGCCGCCAAGGAGCCCTTCGATTTCCAGTCGCCGGATTATTCCGAGCTCTATGCCAGGGTGAAATCGCTGGGCGAGGCCGATATGCGCGCCGCCTATGCGATCAAGGACAAGAGCGATCGTCAGGACGCCGTCGCTGCCGCCAAGGACAAGATCAAGGAAGGCCTGTCGGAAGAAGATCTGGCCGATCCCAACCTGGGTTCCGCGCTCAAGAAGCTGGAATCGGGCATTCTGCGCGGCGACATCATCAATGGCGGCGCCCGTATCGACGGCCGCGACACCAAGACCGTGCGTCCGATCGACAGCGAAGTCAGCTTCCTGCCGCGCACCCATGGTTCGGCCCTGTTCACCCGCGGTGAAACCCAGGCTCTGGCCGTAACCACGCTTGGCACCGGCGATGACGAACAGATCATCGACGCGCTGCATGGCAATTCGCGTTCGAACTTCCTGCTGCACTACAACTTCCCGCCCTATTCGGTCGGCGAGGTTGGCCGCGTCGGTTCCCCGGGTCGCCGCGAGATCGGCCATGGCAAGCTGGCATGGCGCGCGCTTCAGGCGGTGCTGCCGGCGGCGACCGACTTCCCCTATACCATCCGTGTGGTCAGCGAGATCACCGAATCGAACGGCTCTTCGTCCATGGCTTCGGTCTGTGGCGGCTCGCTGTCGATGATGGATGCGGGCGTTCCGCTGAAAGCTCCGGTGGCCGGTGTTGCCATGGGTCTGATCCTGGAAGACGATGGCCGTTATGCCGTGCTGACCGACATCCTCGGCGACGAGGATCACCTCGGCGACATGGACTTCAAGGTTGCGGGCACCGAAAGCGGCATCACCAGCCTGCAGATGGACATCAAGGTTGCCGGCATCACCCCGGAAATCATGCAGCAGGCGCTGGCTCAGGCCAAGGACGGTCGCATGCATATCCTCGGCGAAATGGGCAAGGCCCTGTCCGAAGGCCGCCGCGAGTTCTCCGAACATGCGCCGCGCATCGAGACCATGCAGATCCCGACCGACAAGATCCGTGAAGTGATCGGTTCGGGCGGCAAGGTCATCCGCGAGATCGTGGAAGTGTCCGGTGCCAAGGTCGATATCAACGACGACGGCATCATCAAGATCGCTTCGGCCAATGCCGATTCGATCAAGAAGGCCTATGAGATGATCCATTCGATCGTCGCAGAGCCTGAAGAAGGCCAGATCTACACCGGCAAAGTGGTGAAGCTGGTCGATTTCGGTGCCTTCGTGAACTTCTTCGGTAAGCGCGACGGTCTGGTCCATGTGTCCCAGATCGCCAACAAGCGCCTCGGCCATCCGTCGGAAGTGCTGAAGGAAGGTCAGGAAGTGAAGGTCAAGCTTCTGGGCTTCGATGATCGCGGCAAGGTGCGCCTTGGCATGAAGATGGTCGATCAGGAAACCGGCGAGGAAATCACCGAGCCGAAGGAAGAGTCTGCCGAGTAATCGGCGTCCTGTCCTGAAATCCCAGACCGGCCCGGCGATATCCGGGCCGGTCTTTTTTCGGGCTTATGCTTTGGCAGGCAGGTGATCGGAGCGCGGCCCGCCTCGGTGCGGTAAGAGCAGATTGTGGCGGCCCGGCTGATCTGAACGGTATCCGGGCGTTTTCAGATGTCGTTCCGCCCGGATTTTGCCGCCATCGATCCGAATGGATCAGTCTTATTTCGGCGTCTTGGTGAAGCGCAGATAGGGCAGCTTTTTGTCGATCTTGCCGTATTTTTCCTCGGCCTCCGCATCGTCCAGCGACAGGGCGACGATCACGTCCTGACCGGGGATCCAGTTGGCCGGGGTCGCCAGCGGCACGCCATCGGTCATCTGCACCGCATCCAGCGCGCGCAGGATTTCGGCGAAGTTGCGCCCGACCGACATCGGATAGGTCATCATCAGGCGGACCTTCTTGTCCGGGCCGATGATGAAGACGGTGCGCACGGTGGCGCTGTCGGCGGGCGTGCGGCCATCGGGCAGATAGGCATCGGCCGGCAGCATGTCATAGGCCTTGGCCACCGCCAGCGAGGTATCGTCGATGATCGCGAAATTCGCGGGCACGCCGGCAAAGGCGGCAATGTCATTCTTCCACTTGGCGTGATCCTCGACCGAATCGACCGAGATGCCAAGCACCTTGGTGCCCCGCTTTTCGAATTCCGGGGCGAGCTGGGCGACCGCGCCGAATTCGGTGGTGCAGACCGGGGTGAAATCGCGCGGATGCGAGAACAGGATAGCGTAGCTGTCGCCGATCCAGTCGTGGAGGCTGATGGCCCCTTCCGTCGATTCGGCGGTGAAATCAGGGGTGATATCGTTGATACGCAGGCTCATGGCGGATCCTCTCTTGTGATGGCGCCAACATAGGCTTTGGATGCGAAGTTCCAAGCCGTAAATGGCACGGATCGCCGTAGCCGGCTTGCGTGATGAGCGCGTAAATGCCACCTTCATGCCAGCAATGAGGAGGACCGGCATGAGCGACCTGCTGGATAAGCGCAAGTTCTATATCGATGGCAGCTGGGTAGACCCGAAAACACCGCTCGATCTTGAGGTGATGGACCCCTCGACCGAAGATCCGGTGGCGGTGATCTCTCTCGGCGGGCAGGCCGATACCGATGCGGCGGTGGCGGCGGCCAGGCGTGCCTTCCCGGCCTGGTCGGCAACGCCCCCGGCCGAGCGGCTGGCCTATGTCGAAAAAATCCTTGAGATCTATCAGCGCCGGGCTGCGGATATGGCCTGGGCGATCAGTCATGAAATGGGCGCGCCCATGGATATGTCGCTTGGCGATCAGGTCAATGCCGGCACCTATCACACCGCGAATTTCATCCGCGCCTTCCGCGATTTCCAGTTCATTCGCCCGCTGGGGCCGCAGGCGCCGACCACCATGATCGCTTGGGATCCGATCGGCGTTGTCGGGCTGATCACGCCCTGGAACTGGCCGATGAACCAGGTGACGCTGAAGGTGATTCCGGCGCTGCTTGGCGGCAATGCCATGGTGCTGAAACCCTCGGAAATTGCGCCGCTGTCGTCGCTGCTCTTTGCCGAAATCATTGATGAGGCCGGTCTGCCGGCGGGCGTCTTCAACCTGGTCAATGGCGACGGGCCCGGGGTCGGCACGCAGCTTTCGGTTCATCCCGATGTCGAAATGATCAGCTTCACCGGCTCGACCCGGGCCGGGATCGCGATTTCCAAGGCGGCGGCCGATAGCGTCAAGAAAGTGGCGCTGGAACTCGGCGGCAAGGGTGCCAATCTGATCTTCGCCGATGCCGACGATCAGGCGGTGATGCGCGGCGCGCGGCACTGTTTCTATAACTCGGGCCAGAGCTGCAACGCGCCGACCCGGATGCTGGTGCAGCGCGAGGTCTATGACCGGGCCGTGGAAACCGCCCGTCAGGTGGCCGAGGAAACCGCGGTCGGAAGCGCCCATGAACCCGGCGCCCATATCGGCCCGGTCGTGTCCAAGCGGCAATGGGATCAGATCCAGGGCCTGATCGAAACCGGCATCAGGGAAGGCGCGCGTCTGGTCGCCGGCGGGCCGGGGCTGCCCGATGGGTTCAATCGCGGCTATTTCGTGCGTCCGACGGTCTTTGCCGATGTGAACAATGACATGACCATCGCCCAGCAGGAAATCTTCGGCCCGGTCCTGTCGATCATCCCCTTCGACGATGAGGAAGAGGCGCTGCGCATCGCCAATGATACCGCCTATGGGCTGACCAATTATGTGCAGAGCCAGGACGGCGCCCGCCGCAACCGGCTGGCCCGCCAGCTGCGCGCCGGCATGGTCGAAATGAACGGCCAGAGCCGGGGGGCGGGTTCCTTCTTCGGCGGGATCGGCCGCTCGGGCCGGGCCCGGGAAGGCGGGGTCTGGGGGATCGAGGAATTCATGGATTCCAAGATGATATCAGGCTGGGACCCTGAGGCCTGAGCCGATTCAGCGCCCCGCCGGGCCGTTTCCGGCGGGGCTCTCGCGCCGTAGCCTTCAGCTTGAAGCGCCTCCGATCAGCATGAGAAGCAACATGATTGTCGCGGCGAGAGCATAGGATTGGAGCGCGCCCATATCGGTCATGATCCAGAGCCCGGTTCCGCCGATCAGGATCATCAGAAACATACCCAGGATCTGCTTGGCGATCGCCAGAAAGATGGCACGTCCGACAGATCCAAGCCGCCGCAGAACCTGCGGCAAGGGTCCGGCATCTCGGCGCTCGTCGCTGCTCATGATCTTCCGTCTCCGTTTGAACGACTATCCCTTTGCACGCCCGCACCGCCAAGGCCGCGATGAGGCTTGTCCGAAATCCCGGGGCGGGGCATCTTCCCCCTATGTCACACCCGCCGCTTCACAATGCCGATCACTATCCGCGCCCGCAACTGCGGCTCTATCTGGCCGAGGGCGTCTGGATCGGTCCCGGCAAGGCCGATCTGCTGGAGCTGATCGACGAGACCGGCTCGATCTCCGAAGCCGGCCGGCGGATGGGGATGAGCTACAAGCGTGCCTGGTCGCTGGTCGATGGGCTGAACCGGATATTCGCAAGGCCGCTGGTCGCAAGCGAGCGCGGCGGCTCTGGCGGCGGCGGTGCGCAGCTGACCGGGACCGGGCAGGAAGTGCTGACCCGCTTTCGCCATATCGAGGCTGCGCTGGACGCGGTCATTCAGGCCGATATGGCTGCTCTGGTCGATCTGCGCGCCTCAGATCAGACGGGCTGAGCGGGGCGGCGGGATCTGCACAGATCCCGAGCATGAAAATAATGCATGGCGCAAACACCTAGTTGTTTGGTATCCACGTCTGGGTACAACCCTCCGACTTCCAGTCGGACCTGCTTCAGCGTGAAGAATCGGGTTATGATCCTATCCTCCCGAAATGAGCCGCAGCCGGGGCAAGGGCTCATTTCGGGAGGATAGGATCATGCAATATGATATCGGCAAGCACTGCGTCTTCTATCATCGCTACCACATCGTCTGGTCGACAAAGTATCGCTATAAGGTGCTGACCGGGCCGCTGCGGCTGCGGGTGCGCGACATCTGCCGCCAGGTCTGTCGCGAGAACGGGGTCGACATCTTGCGCGGGGTGCTGCCCGGCGACCACGTCCACATATTCCTT